>NZ_JAWJBQ010000033.1:0-33904 GCF_046535955.1 Pseudoalteromonas sp. SIMBA_162
ATCAGCTATCAGCTATCAGCTATCAGCTATCAGCTATCAGCTATCAGCTATCAGCTATCAGCTATCAGCTATCAGCTCAAAATAAAATGGCATTTTATTAAAGCAAGTTTTGTTTATGTTTGGATTAACAGCTATAAAACAAAAAACCCAAGCCGAAGCTTGGGTTTTAAAAAAGCGTTGCTAGTTAAAAGAACTTACTTCTTCTTTTTAACTGCTTTTTTGTTTGGTAAATCAGTGATTGAACCTTCAAAAATTTCAGCTGCAAGGCCAATTGATTCGTTCAATGTTGGGTGAGCATGAATAGTAAGTGCTAAGTCTTCACCATCTGCACCCATTTCAATACCTAAACCGATTTCGCCAAGCATTTCGCCCGCGTTAATACCAATCATAGCACCACCAATTATACGGCCACTTTCTTTATCAAAGATAAGCTTAGTAGAACCCTCAGTACGAGAAGACGCAATTGCACGACCTGAAGCAGCCCACGGGAATACCGCAGTTTCAATGCTTAAACCTTGCTCTTTAGCTTCTTTCTCAGTAACACCTACCCATGCAATTTCTGGGTCAGTGTAGGCAATTGAAGGAATACATTTAGGGTCGAAGAAGTGCTTCTGACCAGAGATAACTTCTGCAGCAACATGACCTTCATGAACCGCTTTATGCGCAAGCATAGGCTGGCCAACTAAGTCACCAATTGCAAAAATATTGCTTACATTAGTACGTAACTGTTTATCAACGTTAATAAAACCACGCTCATCTACATTTACGCCTGCTTTTTCAGCATCAAGTAAATTACCGTTAGGCGTACGACCTACTGCAACAAGTACTTTGTCGTAACGTACTGGCTCAGCTGGTGCATTTTTACCTTCAAATGTAACGTATAAGCCATCGTCTTTCGCTTCAACAGCAACAACTTTAGTTGAAAGCATAACGTTAAACTTATCGCTTACGTATTTTTGGTAAATTTTGATAATATCTTTATCAGCTGCAGGAACTAATTGATCAGCAAATTCTACTACATCAATTGCAGAACCTAATGCGCGGTAAACAGTACCCATTTCAAGACCGATGATACCACCGCCTAAAACAAGTAGTTTTTCAGGAATATCTTTAAGCTCTAATGCGCCAGTTGAGTCAATTACACGGTCATCTTCTGGGATAAAAGGTAAATTAACTGGTTTTGAACCTGCGGCAATAATAGCATTGTCGAATGTGATAGTAGTTGTACCGTCAGCACCTTCAACAGCTAAAGTGTTGCTACCAGTAAATTTACCATAGCCTGGTACAACTTTAACTTTACGCATTTTAGCCATGCCGTCTAAGCCGCCCGTAAGCTGACCAACAACAGACTCTTTCCAAGAACGGATTTTGTCTAAGTCAATTTGCGGTGCACCAAAAGTAACACCATGAGATGACATTTCTGCAGCGTCATCAATTACTTTAGCTACGTGTAAAAGTGCTTTTGAAGGAATACAACCCACATTAAGACATACGCCGCCTAATGTTTCACGCGATTCTACTAATGTAACTTCTAAGCCCAAGTCAGCAGCACGGAAAGCCGCAGAGTAACCACCAGGACCACCGCCTAGTACAACAACTTGAGTTTTTAATTCGTTGCTCATGCTATTACCTTAATTGTTTGAACGGGACACTGCCCTAAAATTTAACTGCCATGTTTCTGCATGGGCAGAAAATCAGAGCAATTCACAAATAGTGCAAAGATTGTATCATTGCATATAGTAAAAATCCCAGCTAAAAACAACTGGCTGGGATTTGATTTTGTTCATATTGTAGCGATTACATCACTAATTGACGTATGTCGCTCATGTAGCTAGCAAGCGTTGCGGTAAAGCGTGCAGCTAGAGCACCGTCAATCACACGGTGATCGTATGACATAGACAACGGAACCATTAATTTAGGCTCAAAGTCTTTACCGTTCCACTTAGGTTTCATTTCAGATTTAGATACACCTAAAATTGCAACCTCTGGTGCATTAACAATCGGCGTAAATGCCGTACCGCCAATACCGCCTAAACTTGAAATAGTAAAACAGCCGCCTTGCATATCAGATGACGTTAACTTACCTTCACGCGCCTTTTTAGAAATATCCATCAGCTCGCGAGATAGTTCAATAATGCCTTTTTTGTCCACATCTTTAAATACTGGAACAACCAAGCCATTAGGCGTATCTACTGCCACACCAATATTAATGTACTTTTTAAGAATCAAGCTTTCACCATCTTCAGACAGCGACGAGTTAAACGTTGGGAACTCAGCAAGTACTTTAGCCGCGGCTTTCATCACAAACACAAGTGGTGTGATCTTAACGCCAAGCTTTTTCTTCTCGCTTAACACGTTTTGTTCTTTACGGAATACTTCAAGGCTTGTGATATCCGCTTCGTCAAACTGTGTAACATGCGGTATTTGTACCCAGTTACGGTGTAAGTTTTTACCCGATAGCTTTTGGATGCGAGACAGTTTTTTCTCTTCAATTTCACCAAATTTAGCAAAATCAACTTTTGGCCAAGGAATTAAGCCAAGCTCACTGCCACCAGCATTACCTGCTGATGCTGAAACTTGACCAGACTCAACTTGCTTCACTAATCTTTTAACATAGTTTTGCACGTCTTCTTTAACCACACGGTTTTTACGACCCGTGCCTTTTACGTTCGCTAAGTTAATACCAAACTCACGTGCTAAACGACGAACAACTGGCGATGCATGAGCATACGCGCTATTGTTTTCAAAACTTTCGTTGCTAACTTTAGCAGCAGGTGCAGCCTGTGCTGGCGCAGACTCGGTTTTTGCAGGTGCCGCCGCTGGCTTTTGTTCAGCAGGTACTGAAGCTTTTGTAGGTGCACTGCCTGCAACTTCAAATACAAAAATAAGTGAACCAGTTTTAACTTTATCGCCCGCTGCTACTTTGATTTCTTTAACTGTACCTGCAAATGGCGCGGGTACTTCCATAGCCGCTTTGTCGCCTTCAACGTTCAAGATAGATTGCTCTTCTTCAACGGTATCACCAACAGCAACCATGATTTCAGTTACTTCAACTTCGTCGTCGCCAATATCAGGGACGTTTACTTCTTTTGTGCTTGGCTCGGCGCTTTGAGCAGTCTCTGCTGGCGCAGATTCTTGCTTAGGCGCATCTGATGCTGGTGCGCTCGAACCTGCAACCTCAAAAACAAATACTAATGAACCTGTTTTTACTGTATCGCCAGTAGCTACTTTAATCTCTTTTACAGTACCAGCAAACGGTGCTGGTACTTCCATAGCCGCTTTGTCACCTTCAACGTTTAAGATAGATTGCTCTTCTTCAACGGTATCGCCAACAGCAACCATGATTTCAGTTACCTCAACTTCGTCATCACCAATATCTGGTACGGTTACTTCTTTAGTTGAAGAACCTGAAGCGCGAGCTGGTGCTGCCGATTCAGCGGGTGCTTCAGGTGCTGAATCAGCACCTGCGCTTTCGCCTTCAAATATAAATACTAAAGAGCCCGTTGTTACTGTATCGCCAACATTTACTTTAATTTCTTTTACGGTACCCGCTTGCGCAGCAGGTACTTCCATTGAGGCTTTGTCGCCTTCAACTGTCAGTAAAGATTGGTCAACATCTACTTTGTCACCAACGCTTACTAAGATTTCGGTTACTTCTACGTCATCGCCACCGATATCTGGAACATTAATTTCAATACTCATTACAAACCTCTTATGCGTACAGTGGGTTTAGTTTATTTGTGTCGATGTCGAATTTCTTAAGCGCGTCAACAACAACAGACTTTTCAACTTCACCGCGTTTAGCAAGTTCAGATAACGTAGCAACAACCACGTAGCTTGCGTTAACTTCAAAATGACGACGTAAGTTTTCACGGCTATCAGAACGACCGTAACCATCTGTACCTAACACTTTATAGTTGCTGCTAGGAATAAATGAACGCGCTTGTTCTGCGTAGTTTTTCATGTAATCGGTAGCGGCAACAGTTACTGAGTCGTTTAATACGCTCGTGATGTAAGCTGTTTTTTGCTCGCTTTCTGGGTTGAGCATATTGAAACGCTCAACATCTTGACCATCACGCGTAAGCTCATTGAATGACGTTACAGAGTAAACGTCTGATGCAATACCGTAATCATCACTTAAAATTGCAGCCGCTTTACGCACTTCAGTCATGATAGTACCTGAGCTTAATAGCTGTACGTTGGCTTTTTTACCTTCGTAGCTTTCAAGCTTATAAATACCTTTACGAATACCTTCTTCAGCACCTTCAGGCATAGCTGGCTGATGGTAGTTTTCGTTCATTAGCGTTAGGTAGTAGTAAATATTTTCTTGGTCGTCACCGTACATACGACGAATACCATCTTGTACAATTACGGCAACTTCAAATGCGTAAGTCGGGTCGTAAGAAATACAGTTAGGAACCGTATTTGCAAGAATATGGCTGTGACCATCTTCGTGCTGTAAACCTTCACCATTTAGCGTAGTACGACCAGCCGTAGCACCTAATAAGAAACCACGTGCTTGTTGGTCTCCCGCCATCCATGCCATGTCACCAACACGTTGGAAACCAAACATAGAGTAGTAAATGTAGAATGGGATCATTGGTAAATCATTCGTGCTGTATGATGTTGCAGCAGCAACCCATGACGACATTGCACCTAACTCATTAATACCCTCTTGAAGTACTTGCCCTGATGTAGCTTCTTTATAATAAGAAACAATATCACGGTCTTGAGGGGTGTAGTTTTGGCCATGTGGGTTGTAAATACCAATTTGACGGAATAAACCTTCCATACCAAAGGTACGCGCTTCATCGGCAATAATTGGTACAATGTTTTTACCAATACCTTTGTCTTTCAATAAAATATTAAGAGCACGAACAAAGCCCATTGTGGTTGAAATATCACGTTTTTGCTCTTCAAGTAGTGGCTTAAATGCTGCTACTTCTGGCAACTGTAATTTTTCAGAAAACTTAGCTATACGTGTTGGTGTATAACCTTCTAAGTCTTTACGACGAGCGTGTAAGTACTTGTACTCTTCAGAGCTTTCATCAAGCTCTAAGTATGGTAACTCTTTTATTGCTTCTTCAGAGACTAAATCTTGTAGGCCTAAACGGTCACGTAAGTGTTCAACATGACTCATGTCCATTTTTTTCACTTGGTGCGCAATGTTTTTACCTTCAGCTGCTTCACCCATGCCGTAACCTTTTACAGTTTTAGCAAGTATCACAGTAGGACGGTCGTTAGTTTGCTCGGCCTTTTTAAATGCAGCATAAAGTTTTGATGGTTCATGACCACCACGCTTAAGCGCAAAAATTTCGTCATCCGTCATATCAGCAACAAGGGCTGCTGTTTCTGGGTAACGACCAAAGAAATGCTCACGAACGTACGCGCCATCTTTTGCTTTATATGTTTGGTAATCACCGTCAATTGTTTCGTTCATCAATTGTAGTAATTTACCTGTTGTATCTTTAGCTAGCAGAATATCCCAACCGCTTCCCCATACAACTTTAATTACGTTCCAACCTGCGCCTTTAAATAGGCCTTCAAGTTCTTGAATAATTTTGCCATTACCCATTACTGGGCCATCTAGACGCTGTAAGTTACAGTTAATTAAGTAACATAGGTTGTCTAGCTTTTCACGTGCAGCAAAAGAGATTGCGCCGCGTGATTCTGGCTCATCCATTTCACCATCACCTAAAAACGCGTATACACGTTGGTTTTTAGTGTCTTTTAAGCCACGGCCGTCTAGGTATTTTAAGAAACGCGCTTGGTAAATAGATGCAATTGGACCTAAACCCATTGATACTGTAGGGAACTGCCAAAATTCAGGCATTAATTTAGGGTGTGGGTACGACGGTAAACCTTTACCATCAACTTCTTGGCGGAAGTTATCTAGTTGAGCTGCGCTTAAACGGCCTTCAACAAATGCACGCGCGTAAATACCCGGAGAAATATGACCTTGGTAATAAACTAAGTCACCACCATCTACCTCGTTTGGCGCTTTAAAAAAGTGGTTAAAACACACTTCATAAAATGCTGCTGACGATTGGTAAGACGCCATATGGCCGCCTAAGTCGAGATCTTTTTTAGATGCACGCAGAACGATCATAATCGCGTTCCAACGAATAATTGAACGAATACGGCGTTCAAGGTTCACATCACCTGGATAAGCAGGTTCTTGATCTACAGGAATAGTATTAACGTAGTTCGTGGTAATACCCGTTGGCATATCAACGCCGTCTAAGCGGGCTTGCTCTAATACTTGCTCAAGTAAGTACTGAGCTCGTTCAACACCTTCTTCACGCACAACTGATTCAAGAGCTTGTAACCACTCTTGTGTTTCTAGCGCGTCTACGTCAATTTTATTGACTTCAGACATATGGAGGTTTCCTTATGTTTAAAATACGAATGTTGTTAATTTAATACAACTGATACTTAAGTTAGTGTGTTCAAGTAATAGAGTATTAGCTTAATTTTGTTTTGTGCGTCTTAAACTACGTTCAATTCGCGAATATTCTTTGCCCGCTTCAAGTAATGCTTCTTCAATAAACGCTAAATGCGCATTACTTGCTAAACGAGCTTGTTCTGGATTGCCGTCAATAACCGCATCCATTAACAAACGCCTGTGCTCGGCTAACTGACTGCTAATATCAGGTTTTTCTAGTAAAACCGTTAAATTTTGCAATACGTTTTGCTCAAGCAGCGCCTGCATACCTCTCACCAAGTGCAATAACACAACATTATGTGAGGCCTCAGCCACACTAAAATGAAAGGCATTAATTGCTTTTGCTTTTTGCTGTAGGTCATCATGCGAAAGCGCAATTTTATCAAAGCTTTGTTTTACTTTAGTAAAATCGTTACTTGTACCTCGCAGTGCTGCGTAGTAAGCAGCAATACCTTCTAAAGCATGACGAAATTCAAGCAAATCAAATTGTGACTCAGGGTGTTTACTTATCAGTTCAAACAACGGATCAGTTAACCCTTCTTCCAGCTGATTTTTTACAAACGTACCGCCGCCTTGACGACGCGTAACTAGCCCTTTTGCTTCTAGCTTTTGAATGGCCTCGCGCAGCGAAGGACGAGACACTTCAAACTGTTTTGCTAGTTCACGCTCTGGAGGCAGCTTTTCTCCTGGTGCTAACGATCCCTCAAGAATCATATTCTCAAGTTGCTGTAAAATAACATCAGATAGTTTTGCTGCTTTAATCTTTAAAGACATGAATCAACGTCCGCGTTGTATAAATACCACCCCTAAAACTGGAGCTTAAAGTTATAAGATTTACCCAAAAGGTAAATTGGTCATACCAAGAATTTGCAATACGTTATCAAAAACCCATATAGCTGTCAATTTACAGGTTACTTGTACGGGAATATTAGCGTAACGCATTTTTAACGAAGATCAAACAATACACAATATAGCTTAGTTTTGAGAGGCTAGTAAGCTGGCCATCCAAATGGTCTGACCAGATAAATTTAGAGTTTTAACTCTATTTTAAAGGAGGAGTTAATCGCTATGTTTAAAGTGTTTTAAATAGGCAAGGAGGCCAAAAGCAAAGCACTTTAGCGTAAATAAGTGCTTTGCCTTTAAATAGGCTGTAAAAATAAATAAGGTGTTAAGACAAGCCTCCAAACAAAGTAAGTAATGCAATTAAAACTAAATAAAAGAGTACATTACGCTTAACTAACTTAATCATACACGTTGCCTCGTAAGTGCAACCGTAATAACGCTTTTCTACTTGCTCTGCTGCAAGCGCAGTATAAGTGACGACCTTTCGGTTAGGGCTTGAAAAATCAAGCGCGTAGTGTAACCAGCAGCTCGTTCCTTTATTAAAGTTACCAATTACTAAGTAACCAAAACTCGCTATACGTGCCGGTAACCAATCTAACCAAAACAGTAATTTATGTATTAACTTAAAATGTTTAGCAAATATCACTTTGTGGTTATCTCGTACTAAATCGGCAAAGGTACGTACAAGAGCATATAAAACAGCACCCGGCGCACCTAAAACAACAAACCAAAAAATAACTGCACAGTAAAACCTAAAATTTACCCAAGCAAGTGTTTGCCCAAAGGTTTCACCGCCTTTTTGATCTTCAGTACGTTTTTGCCCCATTTGCAATGCATATAAAGACGCCGCAGTACCATCATCGCGTGTAAGTGCGTTTAAATATGCTTTATATAAAGCACGTTGCTTAGCACAACCAAAGCAAACAAGTAAAACAGCAATATTAATGGCCAACTCCCACAAAACAAATTCCGACAAGTTGTAAATACACGCCATAGCAACTGCGGGTAAAAATAGCCAAATTAAAAAACCCATTGCCGAACTAAACAAACCGTTACTGGCAAGTAAGCGGTTGGAGCGTTTTAAATAGCCATTAGCGTAATAGCTTATTTGCCAATAGTTAGCTCGCGCCCCTAAACGCTCTAAAATTAACGCTAAAATAATAGAAACTAAAATCATGATAGTGACTCTCTCAACTTGGTTGCTCAAGCATGTTTAAAAATAATGGCCAGTTAAAACTACTGCCGGGGTCTGTTTTGCGACCGGGTGCAATATCGCAGTGCCCCACAATACGCGAAGAGGTAATTTTGGGGTAGCGCTGCATTATAGATCTACTTAAATTACATAACGAGGCGTACTGAGTGCGAGTATAAGCAGCTGTATCGGTGCCTTCAAGCTCAATACCAATACTATAATTATTGCACGCAGTTTGTCCTTCATATTCTGATACGCCGGCATGCCAAGCACGCTTGTCAAATGGCACGTATTGAATAACCTCACCAGTGCGTTTTATAAAGCAATGAGCTGATACGCGCAGCCCTTTTAAATCACTAAAACTTGTATGGGCATTACAATCAATGCACCCCATAAATAAATCATCCACAAAGGGGGTACCAAACTGCCCTGCGGGGAGTGAAATATTATGAATGACCAACAAGGTAATATCTGTGTGTTCTGGGCGCTCATCATAGTGCGTGCATGCGCGCTGTTGCGCCGCTAATAACACTCCATTTAAATCAATTGCCATTACATTTATACCAAACTATTCATAACCTTGATGCTAAAGGATTTATAAAAATAATGATAGTAACCAAGCCTCACCTAGGTAGGTAGGGAATTATAAGCTGCTTATATTTTAATATTAAAGCTCTCTGCTATGCTCTAATAATTAAAAGCGCTTCTATTCATTATTTAAACATAGTAAAATTTTCTTTAATTTATTAATGCTTATGAGCTTTTAGCCATGTCTATTTCGCACACTTTACTTAGTCAACTTGTTACCCTTGCGCTCGACGAAGACTTAAACTACCAAACCGCAGCCGATGGAGATATTACCGCTCAGCTTATCCCACAAAACGAGCAAGCAAGTGCCAAAGTGATAACCCGTGAAGACTGCATATTTTGTGGAAAAGACATCATTATTGAAGTGTTCAAGCAAGTAGACCCAACAGTGCAGTTATCAGTACTGGTAAACGATGGCGACGTTGTCACTGCCAACAGCACATTATTTACAGCAAAAGGGTCCGCCCGCGCAATTTTAACCGCAGAGCGCACCGCACTTAACTTTGTACAAACGCTTTCTGGCACAGCAACAACCACAGCGCATTATGTAAAAGAGCTTAGTGGTACAACTACACAATTACTCGATACCCGCAAAACGATTCCAGGGCTAAGAGCCTTACAAAAATATGCAGTAAAATGCGGCGGTGGCGCAAACCACCGTATTGGGTTGTTTGATGCGTTTTTAATAAAAGAAAACCACATAGCAGCCTGCGGAGGTATTGAAAAAGCCGTTGCTCAGGCAAAACTAAACCACCCAAGCAAACCGGTTGAAGTTGAGGTTGAATCGCTGCAAGAGCTAAAACAAGCCATAGACGCTGGCGCCGATATAATCATGCTTGATAACTTTAGCGTTGAACAAATTAAGCAAGCCGTAATCTTAACTAACAAGCGCGCTAAATTAGAAGTGTCTGGCAATATGACGTTAGCAACACTCAAAACGTATTCTCAAGCCGGAGTTGACTTTATATCTAGTGGTGCATTAACAAAAAACTTACAATCAATCGATTTGTCGATGCGTTTTGAATGATGTATGGCCAAAGTAATAATTTAGTTCTACATTTAATAAATGCTAAAGCGTTGACAAGTTAAAACAAAAGTAATTTAATAGTTAAAAACAACTAATTGTAACAATTTGTTAAATTAATTAGCTGTTTTAGGAAAAGTAGCGTGCTAACAACTAAAATAAAATGATACACTTGTATTGTTTTATTATAAAAGCTCATCATAAATAATTAGATGCTTGATTTTTAAGCTCATCCTAACAAGCAATCCAAGTTACTTATGACTACACTTTTTATTAGCTGCTGGTAGCAATTATTTGTATCCAGCCTATAAGCAGCCAGTTAAGTATAAAACATAGTGAATTCACGCCTAGCTTTTGTGTTTCAAACTCTAAAGCTATAGTGTAAATATAGCGCTAACCCCACAACAAAATGTGAATAGCGCAAAAGTTTATTTTAAGCAAAGCTGTAAAGTAAATCAGTTAAATTAAGTTCGGTATTTTGCCAATTAAGTGATTTAACTTACACAATCTATCCTTTAGGAGAGGAAACATGAAAACAATGACTCAAAAACAACAGGGTTTCACCCTAATTGAATTAATGATTGTAGTAGCAATCATCGGTATTCTTGCAGCGGTAGCGTTACCTGCGTATCAAGATTATACTCTAAAAGCGCGTTTTTCAGAAGTTAAAACGTCTGCTGCATCAGTTAAATTCACGATGGCGCAGTGCCTTCAAGAAAACAATAACAGCGTAGCCGCTTGCAGTACTTACGACCTTTTAGGAATAGCTGCACCAGCAGCTAACGATAACCTAGCCAGTGTTACCATTACGGCAGCTTCAGGTGCGATTACAGCTACTGCAACAGCCTCAGCTGGTGGGTATACATATATACTAACACCACCTGTGATCGACCCTGCATTACCAGCACCTTCAACATATGTATTCACAGTAAGCGGTACATGTTCTGAGCAGACAAGAATTTCTAACCTTTGTTAATAAACAATTAAAAAAAGGGCTGATTAGCCCTTTTTTATTTGATAATTCATGAAAAAAACAAATAATCTAGATACATTCCAATGGATAGGAGTAAGCGCTCGAGGAAAAAAACTCGAAGGTGAGCTTACAAGCAGCAGTATTGCATTGGTAAAAGCACAATTGCGCAAGCAAGGTATTACTCCTTCAAAAGTAAAACGAAAACCAAAACCTCTATTTGGTATTCAGAGCGTTCAAAAAATCATCCCGAAGGATATAGCTTTAGTTACACGCCAAATAGCTACCATGTTAATGGCAGGCGTCCCACTTATTCAAGCTATTGAAATGATTGGTTCTGGCTCTAGCAACAAAAGTGTAGCTAAATTAATGGAAACCATTGGCGATGAAGTCAAAGCAGGGCAACCACTTAACCAAGCGCTAAGAAAGCACCCTCGTTATTTTGATGACTTATATTGTGATTTAGTGGCGTCGGGCGAGCAATCAGGTGCACTTGATAAGATTTTTGACCGTGTTGCTTTATACAAAGAAAAATCAGAAGCGCTTAAATCAAAAATTAAAAAAGCCATGTTTTACCCTATAGCAGTATTACTCGTTGCGCTTATAGTTACTTCAATACTTTTAATATTTGTAGTGCCTCAGTTTCAAGATATTTTTAATGGCTTTGGTGCTGAACTCCCTGCCTTTACATTATTTGTCATTGGAATATCTGAGTTTATGCAAGAGTATTGGTGGGTTGCATTAATTATAGTAGTAATCAGTGGTTGGGTTTTTAAAGAGGCAAGCCTTAGAAGCTTAAAACTCAGAGATGCAACCGATAGAGCCATATTAAAACTCCCTATCATTGGTATGATTTTAAATAAAGCTGCGGTTGCACGTTATGCTCGTACACTTTCAACCACTTTTGCAGCCGGTGTACCACTTGTTGATGCTCTCGACTCTGCCGCTGGCGCCTCGGGTAATGCAGTTTACCGTTATGCTATTTTAGATATAAAAGCCGAAGTTAGCTCGGGTAACCAAATGAACTGGGCCATGCGTAACTCTAAAATATTCCCTGATATGGTAATTCAAATGGTTGCCATTGGTGAAGAGTCTGGCTCGTTAGATGGCATGCTGGCAAAAGTAGCGACTATTTACGAGCAAGAAGTTGATGATGCGGTTGATGGCCTTTCAAGCCTGTTAGAACCACTTATTATGGCGGTACTTGGTGTACTTGTGGGTGGATTAATTATTGCTATGTATTTACCTATTTTCCAATTAGGTTCTGTTGTTTAATTAATAAAAAATTTTACAGAAATTAAAGAACGCCTTATTTTTATAAGGTTGGCGGTTTAGTCTTCTCATTTGCTTTCTTTAACTTCTCTTTGTGATAATTATCTCACTTAATTTTTAGGCTTTTTTAGACTTTTTTTAGACAAATTTTCAGGTATATATGCAAAGTATTATTGAAGTAATGCAAAGCCAACTGTGGTTTTATTTAACTACCGTTGGCTTAGTTAGTTTATGTGTGGGTAGTTTTTTAAACGTAGTTATTTACCGTTTGCCGCTTATAATGCAACGTGAATGGCAAAGCGAGTGTAGGCTACTACTAGAAGATGAAGTAACAAACAAACCTACACAAGCCAATACCAGTGAGCCTTTTAACTTAGTAAAACCCAACTCTACCTGCCCTAAATGCAAAACGGCCATTAAGCCTTGGCAAAATATTCCTATCATTAGCTGGTTATTACTTAAAGGTAAATGCGCAAGTTGTAGTCACCCAATCTCTATTCGATACCCTGCTATTGAGGCCATTACCGCTCTATTAAGCTTAGTAATTGCTTATACCTTTGGCGCAACAGAACAAGCATTATTATACATAGTGATCACGTGGGCACTTGTGGCACTGACCTTTATTGATATAGACCACATGTTACTGCCCGATCAGCTCACTTTACCGCTTGTTTGGCTGGCACTTATTGCCGCCGTTGCCGGAATTACAATTACGCCAAGTGATGCCATTATAGGGGCAGCCTTTGGTTATTTAAGCTTATGGAGTGTTTTTTGGTTATTTAAATTGCTAACAGGCAAAGAAGGCATGGGCTATGGCGACTTTAAACTGTTAGCGTTATTTGGTGCTCTGCTAGGCTGGCAATCGTTACTCACTATAATACTGCTTTCAAGTGTTGTTGGCGCCATTATTGGTATCGCTTTATTAAGTATTCAAGGTAAAGATAAGGCAACGCCCATTCCATTTGGTCCTTACTTAGCAATAGCCGGGTGGATCACGTTACTGTGGGGTAACCACTTACAAAGCGTGTATTTTAATTTAATTGGGTACTAACTTGAGTGCTGACTGAAATGAGTGACACCATACATAAAACATCACCTTGGGTTCTTGGCTTAACAGGCGGTATAGGCTGTGGCAAAACAGCTGTAAGTAATATGCTTGAGCAGCTTGGCATTACAATAGTTGACGCCGACATTATTGCGCGCCAAGTCGTAAAGCCTAAAAGCGATGGTTTAAATGCTATTGTAAGCAAATTTGGGCAAAGTATTTTATTACGCGATGGCACACTAAACAGAAGCGCTTTACGTGAACGCATTTTTACTAATACTGCCGACAAAGAGTGGCTAAATAATTTATTGCATCCACTCATTAGAAACAAAATACATAACGACCTTACTGCCGCAAAAAGCCCATATGTAGTACTTGTAGCACCACTTTTGTTTGAAAACGGCCTAGATAAATTGTGTAATCGAACGCTGCTGATTGATATACCTCAAAGTGTACAAATAGAGCGCACAGCTTCGCGTGATAATGTAAGTGTTGAGCAAGTAAAAGCGATTATTGCAGCGCAGATGTCACGCGAAGATAAACAAAAAAAAGCAGATGATATTTTAAATAACGACCGTGCACTTAGCGACGTTAACCACGACTTATTAACGCTGCATAAACGTTATCTGCACAAGGCACAAATGCAAGCAACTTAAATTGTAAAACCGAGTCAAAACAAACTAATCTCCTATATTAATTAATAAATTTAGCCTAGATTGTGAAGAGTAATTTAATCCCCTTCTTTTTTCTGATAAATTACTCTCTCTGAAGGATTAAAAAGGTGCGCAATGAATATTAACTCACCGTTATTAAGAAAGTTTCTTACGCTTGGGCGTATTGATGCCGATACGGTAAAAGCAAAGCAGCAAGAGTTTGCCTCAACCGCTGAACTGATTTCTAAATGTGGAAAAATAGACAGTAAAGAGTTAGCAGAGCAATGTATTGATTTGTTTCGTGTTCCCTATTTTGATTTAAAAGACTTTGATCCTGCGTCTATTCCTGCCGATCTTGTAAAAGAAAAACTGATCCGCAAACACCATATTTTACCGTTGGTACAAAAAGGCCGAAAAGTGTATGTGGCAGCCTCTGATCCAACCGATTATGGCGCCTTCGAAAACTTTGAATTTAGTACTGGCCTTTCATGCGAAATAGTCGTCGTAGATTACATTCAGCTCGATAATAAAATTGAGCAATTGCTAGATGCAACCGGCAGCCTAAATCTAAGCGACGATGAGTTTAAAGAATTTGCCGACCTAGACACAGAAAGCCAAAAAGAATCAGCACCGCAAGATGATGATAAAGACGATGCACCAATTATTGTGTACATTAATAAAATTTTAATGGACGCGATAAAAAAAGGCGCATCAGATCTACATTTTGAACCTTACGAGCATAAGTACCGCATTCGTTTTCGTATTGATGGTATCTTGCACGAAGTGGCAAGCCCGCCTAATACATTAGCAACCAAGCTTTCTGCTCGTATTAAAGTAATGTCGCGACTTGATATTGCCGAAAAGCGTAAACCACAAGATGGCCGAATTAAATTAAAAATTACTGAACGAAAAAGTATCGACTTTCGTGTCAGTACTATGCCCACGCTGTGGGGCGAAAAAATAGTAATGCGTATTCTTGATTCATCAAGCGCTATGCTAGGTATTGATGTACTTGGTTATGAAGAAGAGCAGAAAAAGCTATACATGGATGCGCTTGGTCAACCACAAGGCATGATACTCGTTACAGGCCCTACCGGGTCAGGTAAAACGGTATCGCTTTATACGGGTTTAAACATATTAAACCAACCTGAGCGAAACATTAGTACCGCTGAGGATCCAGTTGAGATAAACCTCGAAGGGATAAACCAAGTACAGATTAACCCTAAAGCCGATATGACCTTTGCTAATGCATTACGTGCGTTTTTACGTCAAGATCCCGATGTGGTTATGGTAGGTGAAATACGTGACCTTGAAACCGCAGAAATTTCAATAAAAGCGGCGCAAACAGGTCACTTGGTTTTATCTACGTTACATACCAATTCAGCGCCAGAAACCATCACCCGACTATTAAATATGGGCGTACCCGCCTATAACGTAGCCAGCTCAATTAGTTTAATTATTGCACAGCGATTAGCACGTCGTTTATGCCCTAAATGTAAAACGGCAGAACAATTGCCAAGCGAAGAGCTCTCTCGCCAAGGATTTAGCACAGCGCAAATTGAAGATATGACTCTATATGCACCTAAAGGCTGTGATGGCTGTACCGATGGTTACAAAGGCCGTGTAGGTATTTACGAAGTTATGCAAATCACACCAGAAATTGCACAAATAATCATGCGCGGCGGTAACTCACTAGAAATCGCTGAGGTATCATTAAAAGCTGGTTTTAATAATTTACGCCTGTCGGGTTTACGTAAAGCCGCTGATGGTTTAACGTCACTTGCTGAAATAAACCGCGTAACTAATATGTAAAACTATTTAGCGCTTTGCTTACTTCAAGTACAGCAAGCGCTAATGAGTAACCTGTTGAGAGTAAAACATGCCTACTGTTGTAAATTGTCCAACCTGTAAAACAAATGTTGAGTGGTCTGAGCAAAGTCCTCACCGCCCATTTTGTTCTAAGCGTTGCCAGCTCATTGATCTGGGTGAGTGGTCATTTGAAAACAATAAAATTTCAGCGCCAATCACATCGGCTGATCAAATAAACCAAGACATGATTGAAGACATAGAAGCCATGATGGCTAAAAACGAAGATGACTTTTTTAAGTAACGTCATCTAGTTTTTAAATAAACAAAAGCCAGCTAAATGCTGGCTTTTTAGTACTCACTTAAAAGTTAACCTCACGGTAAGTTAGCTTTTTTGCTTACGCTGCTTTTTACTTTTACGCTTTTGAATTTTAGCAAACTTTTCTTTTTGCTCTGCGTTAAGCAACTGCATTACTTGATGCTGCGTTTTTAGCTTAATTAAGGCAAACTCTTCACCTTTACTTTGGCGCTCACTTAAAAGCTCTTTTGCTGCATTTTCGTCAAATGTTGCAGCTGATAGTAGTACGTCCATTTTTGCTTTGTGCGCTTCACGCATTGATTTACGTGCTTCTTTATCGTCGCCTCGTAAGGCTTTCATTTGTGTTTTTTGTGCTTCAAAAATAGCTTTTAGCTTAGTTTGCTGATCTTGCGTTAAATCAAGTTTTTCGGCGCCGCGTTCAGAAAGTAAAAAACGCGCTGAAGAATGCCCTTGTCGATCATGCATACCGCCTTTAGCTAGTACGCTACCTGCACCGAGTGTGGCTGTTGCTAAGCCACAAATAAGTACTAATTTTGAAAGTGTATTTACTTTAGTCATAATCATCACCTTAACTGTTGGGTTGGTTGTGGTTGGCTGTCGTGTAATTGCTTAGCCAGTGAGTTAACTATAACTAACTCAACGCAAAGTAACGCAAAGCAGTGTAAAGGTTGTGTAAAGATTCACTTTTGAGCAATTAAGGGCGTAAAATAAAGAAATGAAATATTGCCTAAGGGTTTGTAAATGAAACTATTAATGATTGACGACGATACGGGTCTTTGTGAGTTACTCAGCGAATACCTTTCAAGCCAAGGGTTTGAAATACAAAGCGTACACGACGGCGAACAAGGCCTAAAGTTAGCACAGGCCAACGACTACGCATTAATATTGCTTGATGTCATGCTACCTACGCTAGATGGCTTTGAAGTTCTAAAACAACTTAGGCAAACCAAACTCACCCCAGTCATTATGCTTACAGCTAAAGGTGAAGACTTTGATCGTATTTTTGGATTAGAGCTGGGTGCGGATGATTACATACCCAAACCATTTAATCACAGAGAGTTACTTGCCCGCGTGAAAGCGATTACACGTCGTATAGAGCATATAAACAGCTTAAATATCAACACAACTAATAAGCTGCTTGTAAATGGTGTAACTATTAACCTTGCAGCACGAGAAGCCTCTATTGATGAGAATACTCTCACGCTTACTGGCACAGAGTACGAAATACTGGCGCTTTTATGTAAAAACGCCAGCCAAGTTGTTAGTAAAGAGCAAATTAGTGAAGAAGTGCTAGGCAGGCGTTTAGCATCGTTCGACCGCTCTATTGATATGCATGTAAGTAATATCCGAAAAAAAATAGCAGAGCACATTAAAACAGAACGAATTAAAACAATGCGAGGCAGCGGTTATGTTTTCATCCAAGGTGAATAAATCAGGCGCTTTATCTTGGCTTAAGCACCCTAGGCATTATTTATTTTTTAAAATATTTGTTTGGTTTTGGCTAACCATTATTGGCACTGTTACTGCGCTTGTTTTTTTAAGTAATATCAGCGTACTGAACTTAGTAAGTAATGAACCCTTACATGGCCCGATGGAAAAAAACCTAGCTTATACCGCAAGAAGTATTGAGCGCTCTGCATATAAGCATAAGCGTTCGCTTGAGAGTATTCTTTCGCATCCACGCTTATCTAAACGTAAGCTTTTATATTTAAGCGCTGAGCAATCTGATATTTCTTTTACTAATAAAGAAACACCTATAAACATAGACCTAAGCCTTCTTAATTTTACCAAAAACATGCCACCGCAAATTGTTTTCACTGAGCAATATCAAGCCTTTGGGCCAGTTCAATTAACCGTCCCCGAAGGAGTATTTTATTTATATGAAATAGACATAAACAATCAGCCACCTCTGTTTATACGCTTAAAGCTAATGCCCGGCTGGATCAAAGTATCTATTGCAATTATTGCCTCTTTAATTTTGAGCTTTTTGTTTAGTCGTAACTTAATTGCACCAATTAACAGCCTTAAAAAAGCAGCTATAAAACTATCTTCTGGCGATTTAAGCGCACGTGCTGCTATTTCAACTAATAGAAAAGATGAGCTAGGGGTACTTGGTCGAGACTTTAACAGTATGGCAAACCAGCTAGAACTATTAATAAGCTCACAAAAACGCTTGCTTGCTGATATATCCCATGAGTTACGTTCGCCACTTACTCGCTTAAAAATGGCAACAGGCCTTGCACAAATGCAAGCAAATGAAGCAAGTCAGTCTTATTTATTACGAATAGAAAAAGAGGCTAATCAACTCGATCAAATGATTGCTGATGTACTTCAAGTGTCTCGTTTAGAAGCAAAAAGCCAAACCCTTGCAATGCAAAAGCAATCACTAAACGTTATTGTTGAACATGTTTTAAACGATGCAAAATTTGAAGCAAAACAATATGATAAGCAGTTAACAATAACAGGCGATGCAAGCGTAACCATTAGCTGCGATGAAGCCCTGATTGCCAGCGCGCTTGAAAACCTACTTCGTAATGCCATTAAATATGCAAATAACACAATAAGTATAAAGCTATCGCATGGTGATGCCGTGCATATTGAAATATGTGATGATGGCCCAGGCGTGCCAAATAACCAGCTTGATAAGCTATGTGAGCCGTTTTTTAGGCAGTCTGATGCAAGAGATAGAGTCAGTGGTGGAACCGGTTTAGGCTTAGCTATCGCAAAAAATGCAATTACAGCTCATAATGGCACCTTAGTTTTATCGAACAAAGATCAGGGCGGCTTGTGTGCTAATATCACACTGCCAATAATCAAAGAGTAAACCATGTTTTATAGTAGCGAGCGCGAGCTTAAAGGTAACCAATCAGCCATTAATGATTTTTATCAAAACACATTAGTTAAAGCGTATTTAAATACGCCTAATGGGCAGTTATTTTACGCGCATGCCCAGCCAGATAAAGCTCATGTTGCCATAGTTATTAGCTCAGGCAGAATCGAAGGGCTCGATAAATACAAAGAGTTGTTATGGGAGCTTTATACTAATAATTTTGCTGTTTTTATTGTTGACCACCAAGGACAGGGTCGCTCTTACCGCTATTTAAAAAATAAACATAAGGGCTATGTAAATAATTTTGGTGACTACAGTGCCGATCTTAATTTATTTAACACCCAAATAGTCGACACCGTTTGGCAAGGTAAAAAGCTATTAGTGAGCCACTCAATGGGAGGTGCTATTGCATTTGATTATTTGGCAAACTATGAGCATAGTTTTAGCGGTGCGTTTTTATCAGCCCCAATGTTCGATATACACACCAAAGGTATTCCAAAGCCTTTAGCCCGAATAATTGCAAGTAATGCCGTACGTCTTGGTTTTCAATTTAGCTATGCCCTTGGACAAACCGACTACACCCCAGAAGAGTTCCCTTTAAACGTATTAACAAGTTGCGAATTACGCTACAGCCTATTTAGGCAAACATATAATGAGGAGCCTTTACTACAACTTGGCGGGGTTACTTATGGGTGGCTAAATTCAACCTTTACTTTTTTATCATCAATAGATGAGCTTACTGTTGATATTCCACTTTACATTGCAAGCGCAAAAAACGATGTAGTTGTCGATAATGAAGCGCACTATAGACTAGCTAATAAGTACGCAAATATTACCCTAGAAAGCTTTACTGATGCCAAGCACGAACTATTCTTTGAATGTGATGAAGTACGCCAGCCAGTGCTTAAGAGTCTGTATAAGTTTTGTGAGTCGGTGACGGCTTAGTTAAAACAGAAAGCGGGTCGAGGTGGATTAGTATATCAACCTCAGATTCAAAACGAGCACCAATCATCGCTTCAACCTCATCAGCCACAGTATGGGCTCGTATTAGACTTAAATGGTCATCAAGCTCTAAATGCATTTGAATAAACTTAACTTTTCCCCCCTGGCGAGTACGGATCCCGTGTACGCCATGCACATCGATGTGCTCTTTAGCAATATCAAAAATGCTTTGCTTTTCATCGTCTGGGAGTTCTTTATCCATTAAATGATCGGCACTATCTCTTGCAATATCCCAACTGTTATAAAGTAAGTAACCTGCTACCCCTATTGCAAAAATAGGATCGGCATACATCATTCCGTAATAAGATAGAGCAATCGCAATTAAAACAGCAGCGTTTAAAATCAAATCACCTTTGTAATGCACCGAATCTGCTTTTATAGCAATCGATTCGGTATGCTTAATAACCTTAGTTTGTACAAAAACAATGACCAGAGTACATGCAATTGCAAAAGCACTTACCCATACACCTAATAATGAATGTGTAAGCTCTATAGGGTTAAATAAGCGCTCAACACCATGAAATGCCAGTAAACAGCCCGAGCCTGCAATAAATGCAGCTTGCCCAAGCCCTGCTAATGCCTCGGCTTTACCATGACCAAACCGATGATCATCATCAGCTGGGCGCAGTGCGTAACCTAAAACTAAAAAACTCATAAATGTAGCGGTAATGTCCATTAATGAGTCTGTTAAGGAGCCAAGCATTGAAGCAGAGCCTGAAGCAAGCCAGGCCCACGCCTTTGCCGCAATCATTAAACTCACCATTACCATAGTAATAATACTAGAAGCTTTAACCCAAAATTCGTAACTGCGGTTATGCACAATTTCATCCGCTAAAAAGAGTATTCAATACTTTGAGTATATCATTTTTTTTAAGGGTTTCGTGTATACTGCTTTCGTCAAATACCATTATTAAAAGGCTAATTATGCTGGATATTGTTTTATACCAACCTGAAATTCCACCAAACACAGGGAATATTATCCGCCTTTGTGCAAATACCGGCTTTTCGCTGCACTTAATTGAGCCTTTAGGGTTTGAGTGGGACGACAAACGTGTAAAGCGTGCAGGCCTTGATTACCATGAATTCAGCCATGTTCAGCGTCATGCGTCATTTGAAGCGTATCTTGAAAAATGTAAACCGAAAAAAGTGTATGCATGTACAACCAAAGGCAGCCAATTTCATCATGAAGCATGTTACGAACCCGGCGACTGTCTAGTATTTGGTCCAGAAACACGCGGGCTACCCGATGAGATGATTCAAGCTCTACCAAACGAGCAGCGCGTGCGTATCCCAATGCAACCAAATAGCCGAAGCATGAACCTATCAAACGCAGTCGCTGTATTTGTTTACGAATCATGGCGACAGCTGGGCTTTCCGAACGCGCAGTAATACGCGTATTATTAAAGCTGACAAAAAAACCGACATGATGTCGGTTTTTTTAGCTTTTATCACAGTAGTGAATGCTATTCTGATCGTTGCTCTCTGCCTAACAATGCCATGGCAGCCGCTTTCATATCTTTATTTTCATAAAGTACTTTGTAAATCTGTTCAGTGATAGGCATTTCAACGCCTGCACGCTGGGCAAGTAAATACACTTCTTTGGTGTTTCTAAAGCCCTCTACTACTTGGCCTATCGACTCAATTGCAGCTTCAACACTTTCACCTTTACCCAGTGCTAAACCAAAACGACGATTGCGTGATTGGTTATCGGTACAGGTTAAAATTAAATCGCCAAGGCCTGCCATTCCCATAAAGGTTTCTGGCTTTGCGCCTAGAGCGCAACCTAACCGAGTCAGTTCAGCAAGACCTCGTGTGATCAAGGCTGTGCGAGCATTGGCTCCAAAACCTACACCATCTGAAATACCCGCGCCAATAGCAATTACGTTTTTAACCGCACCACCAAGCTGTATGCCAATAAAATCGTCATTGTTATACACTCGAAATGAACGACCACAATGCAGTAAATCAGCCAATTGTTGTGCAAACTCAGGTGAGGTAGACGAAACAGAAATAGCTGTTGGTGAACCCATTGCCATTTCTTTCGCAAATGTAGGACCCGAAAGCACCGCAAGTGCGATTTCATCACCCAGCTCTTGCTGTGCAACTTCTTGTAATAAACGCCCTGTATTTGGCTCAAGGCCTTTAGTCGCCCACGCGACTTTAGCATCGATTTGCAATGCAGGTTTTATTTGCGCAAGTGTGTCGCCAAATGCATGGCTTGGCACAACAACAAGCACAATAGCGCTACATGCAACGGCACGTTGTAAATCGGCTTCTAGTACTAGAGTGTCTGGGAAGGGTGCATCTGGTAAGTAACGTTGATTTTTCCGCTCAGCTGCAAGCGTAGCAACGTCGTCGCTATTGCGTCCCCAAAGCGTCACTTTATGACCATTTCGGGCTAAACAAATAGCAAGGGCGGTGCCATAAGACCCCGCCCCCAATACAGTAACAGCTGAAGTTGCTGTACTCATAAGTTATGCGTCTGCTGTAACCTGGTCAGCTTGCGCAGTACGTTGTTGCATATACTGTGCAAACAATGCGTCAAAGTTTACTGGCGCAAGGTTTAACTGTGGGAAAGTGCCACGGTTAACTAGGTTAGATACCGCTTCACGTGCATATGGGAACAATACGTTTGGACAAAATGCACCTAGCATATGAGCAAGTTGTACTTCTTCAACCTCAGCAATAGTAAAAATACCCGCTTGTTGAATTTCACATAAAAACGCAGTTTCTTCGCCAATTGATGCTGTCACAGTTAATGCTAAAACAACTTCAAATACACCTTGGTCTAACTTGTTAGAGCGAGTATCTAGGTCTAGCTTAACTTCTGGCGTCCATTCTTTTTGAAAAATTGCCGGAGAGTTTGGCGTTTCAAACGACACATCTTTAGTGTAAATACGTTGAATAGTAAATTGTGCGCCTGCGTCTTGTGCCGCTGCTGCGTTTTGAGTTTCTTCGTTCATTGTTATTCCTAACTTGTTCGTTATTATAATTAAATTAAGCGTTAAGCTTAGCGTCAAGTTTACCTTGAGCCTCAATAGCCATCATGTCGTCACAGCCACCGATATGTTCATCATTAATAAAAATTTGCGGTACAGTGCTTGCGCCACCGGCTTTAGTAATCATTTCATCGCGAAGTTCAGGTTGTACACCAATATCAAAATTAGTGAATTCAACGCCTTTGCTTTTTAAAAGCGCCATAGCGCGCTGACAAAATGGACAATATGCCTTGGTGTATAAAACAACGTTACTCATAATAAATCCTCTATCGGTTTAGCTAAACGAGATTAGCGACCTGTTATCGTTGGTAAGCTAGCAGATTGCCATGCACCCATTCCGCCCGCTAATACATAAACCTGTTCAAAACCAGCTTTATGCATTGCTGTGGCCGTGCCTTGGGCTGTCATACCTGTAGTACATACCAATATAATGGGTTTAGTCTTGTACTTTTCAAGGCCTGAAAAGTCAGATTTTTTTGCATTTTCAGGGCTTAAGTGTTCAGCACCCGAAATACGGCCAGACGTAAACTCTTTTTGTGCTCGCATATCCACTACTTGACCATCTTCACGGTTAATAAGTAGCGTTAGTTGCTGAGGGTTTATTTGACGAATAGCTGAAAATTTACTTTTTATCCAACCACTGACAATAAGAAAAACAATACCAACCCAAGCAAGGCTTAAAATAGGGTGATTGCTTATAAATTCAATATATTGATCCATTCGACTTCCACTATAAATTACATCCTAAAACGCAATGTTTTAGACATTTTAGACTTTAGCCACGCAAGTATACCCAAACCAACTTAAAATGCGAGTTTACACAGAGTTTAAAAGGAGGAAAAACACCCCATATAAAGGTTATTAACCGCACATCAGCATCAATACGATATTCAATTAAGTGAAAAAAATTAATATGCTGTTTTGTATGCTGATTCAAGTAACAAAACACGGTATG
This sequence comes from Pseudoalteromonas sp. SIMBA_162, assembly GCF_046535955.1. NCBI lineage: Bacteria > Pseudomonadati > Pseudomonadota > Gammaproteobacteria > Alteromonadales > Pseudoalteromonadaceae > Pseudoalteromonas > Pseudoalteromonas sp. SIMBA_162. The sequence continues at coordinate 23,944 of NZ_JAWJBQ010000033.1, forward strand.
CTAAAGCAAAACAGGTGCTAACTTTTAGGAGTGACTATGACTGAACATAAAAAACCACTGGTATTAATGATTTTAGACGGTTGGGGATATCGTGAAGACGAGCAAAGCAATGCAATACTAGCAGCGAATACCCCCGTGTTAGATAACTTATGGGCATCTCGCCCTCGCACATTAATTTCAGCATCTGGTTTTGATGTAGGTCTTCCTGATGGACAAATGGGTAATTCTGAAGTTGGGCATGTTAATTTAGGTGCAGGACGTGTTGTATACCAAGACTTTACTCGAATCACAAAAGCAATAAATGACGGTGAATTTGACTCAACCCCTGCACTTGTTGAAAACATTGATAAAGCAGTTAATGCCGGCAAAGCCGTTCATGTTATGGGGTTATTGAGCCCGGGTGGCGTTCATAGTCATGAAGATCACATTATTGCAAGCATAGAGCTGGCTGCAAAACGCGGTGCTAAGGAAGTCTATTTTCATGCATTTTTGGATGGTCGTGATACACCACCCCGTAGTGCCAAAGAATCTATTGAACGTATAGAAGCGTTGTTTGCAAAACTTGAATGTGGTCGGCTAGCAACACTGGTTGGTCGTTATTATGCAATGGATAGAGATAACCGCTGGAATCGTGTAGAAAAAGCCTATGACGTAATGACCTCTGGCATTGGAGAGTTTAACTACAGCGATGGCGTAACCGCATTAAATGCAGCTTATGAGCGCGACGAAAACGACGAGTTTGTTGCTCCTACAACCATTACACCAGCAGGTAGAGAAGCAGCGCAAATTAATGATGGCGACACCGTTATTTTTGCAAACTTTAGGGCAGACCGAGCACGTGAAATTACACGCGCCTTTGTTGAGCCTGAGTTTGACGGCTTTACCAAGAAAAAATCCCCCGCTCTCAGCGCATTTGTCATGATGACAGAATATGCAGCAGATATAGACGCACCCGTTGCATTTGGCCCAACTCCTCTTACTAACGTATTAGGGGAATGGCTTGAAAAACAAGGGAAAACACAATTGCGTATTTCTGAAACAGAAAAATACGCACACGTTACCTTCTTTTTTAGCGGCGGACGTGAGGACGAATTTGAAGGTGAAACGCGTGAATTAATCCCTTCACCGCAAGTGGCTACCTACGACTTGCAACCTGAAATGAACTCAGAAATGCTAACCGATAAGCTCATAGAAGCAATTAAAAGCGGGAAATACGACGCCATTATATGTAATTACCCCAATGGCGATATGGTTGGCCACTCAGGTGTATTTGATGCCGCTGTAAAAGCTTGTGAAGCCGTTGACACCTGTATTGGCCGTGTAGTTGATGCATTGAACGAATTTGGCGGTGAAGCGTTGATCACAGCCGATCATGGTAATGCTGAACAAATGGCTAATCTTAAAACGGGCCAAGCACATACCGCGCATACAAGTGAACCGGTGCCCTTTATTTATGTTGGTCGCGATGCGACACCATCTGAAGGTAAAGCATTAAGCGATGTTGCCCCTACTATGCTGCACTTAATGGGCATGGAGCAGCCAAGTGAAATGACTGGCACACCCATCATGACGTTGAAATAACCCATGATTAAACGTGTTAACCGATACTTTAAGTGCGGCTTAATACTCGCCTCATTGGTGGCTGCATCAGCAGCTGCCAATGAAGATCGCACTAAAAAAGATCTCTCACAGGTGAAACAAGCACTTGAACAAAGCCAATCTGAGTATAATCAACAACGAAAAAAAATATCTCAACTTCAAAAAAATCTTAAAAGCCATGAGCTTGAAATAGCTAAAAACGCTAAAGCACTTAATATGGCTGAACAGTCTGTTAAAGAAACTCAACAACAGCAAAATCAACAACAAAAAAAAGCTGATGAACTCGATAAAAAACACATCGAATTTCAACGTATTCTAGGAGCGCAACTTAAAAGCGCTTACATGGCAGGTGGTGATGACTACTCTAAAATGTTGCTGAATCAAGAAAACACAGCGCAATTTGAGCGAACACTGAGCTATTATAATTACCTAAACAAAGCACGAATTGAACAAATTGAAGAATTAAAAGAACTTAAACAACAAATCGCGTCAAACCAAGTTGCACTAAATAAAACAAAAGAAAAGCTTTTAGCTTTATACGACGAGCAAAAAAGGCGTCAAACCGCCTTAATAAATGCACAAAGTGAACGCCAAGCTAACCTTAGGAATCTTCAAGCTCAGCTTACGAGTACTAAAAGCTCTATCGATTACTTAAAAGAAAACCAACAAACCCTTGTTAATACAATTGAAGAATTAGAAAAAGAAAAAACAAAAAAAATAGAATTACTTGGCCTTAATAAAAATAAAGGCAAATTAAACTGGCCTAGTAAAGGTAAGTTAAAACACAAATTTGGCCAACGAAAACATGGCGGCATTGATTGGAAAGGCGTGCTAATTGGCGCTAAAGAAGGCGAAAATGTTAATAGCGTGCACAATGGCCAAGTTGTATTTGCAGATTGGTTAAAAGGTTATGGCTGGGTAATTGTAGTCGATCATGGTGAAGGATTTATGAGCCTATACGGCCATGCACAAACACTACTGAGAGACGTAGGTGATATGGTACGCCAAGGCGAAACTTTAGCGTTGGTTGGCCAAAGCGGCGGACAGGCAAGTTCTGGTCTATACTTTGAAATACGACACAAAGGACGCGCAGTAAATCCCGTAAAATGGTGCAGACGTATTTAATTGAATAAACCGCTGCTCCGCTGAGGAGTCGCTGATGAAAAACAACAATGTAATACCCGCATTTAAAAAAGCAGGCTATGTTTTCAGCCTGCTTTTATTCACCTTTACTTTAGTACTTAACAATGCATTTGCCAGCTCAGTAAAAAACCTTAAAAGCCAACAAATAGATGAAATTTTATTTAACATACACGCCTATTATGTTGACGATTTAGAGCTACAAAACAGCCATTATGTGCAATACAACAACAAACAGTTTGAGCGCTTATACTCAAAGCTAGACCCCTACTCTAAATACCTTAACGAACACGAGCTCGATGCCTTATTTGATAATACCAATGGCCAATATACGGGCTTAGGTATTGAAGTAAAAAAAGTCGATACTGATATAAAAATAGTTAACGTGGTAAATAACTCACCAGCGAAAGAAGCAGGTATTTTAGCTGGCGATATTATTGTTAGTGTTAATCAAAAAACGGTCAATTTGCTCAGCGTTAGCGAAGTCGCAACTTTAATAAAAGAAAATAAATTTACAACAATTAATCTCACCGTTAAGCGAAATGAAAGCCCAGAAGTTTTGTCATTTAACGTAGCTCGTACGCAAATACAATTAGAGAGTGTAACCAGTAAAGTTTTAGAGTCCGGCATTGGCTATTTAGCTATTAATAGTTTTTCTAATCACACACTACACGAAGTTGCATTGCAAATTGCAGCGATGCAAAATAATTATGATTATCCATTATTAGGGCTTGTAATTGATTTACGTGACAACCCCGGAGGCACCCTTAAAAGTGCGATTGCCGTCTCTGATTTATTCTTAGAAAGCGGAACTATAGTAACAACGAAAGGCAGATACTTTGACGCTAACCAAGCCTTTTATGCTAAAAGGGGCGACATACTCAAAGGCGCACCAATTGTTGTACTTATTAATGAAAATTCAGCCTCTGCGGCCGAAATTTTGGCCGGCGCCTTAAAAGACAACAACAGGGCAAAAGTGGTCGGAAGCCAATCTTTTGGAAAAGGGTCAGTGCAATCACTCATACCATTAGGTGATGGTAATACCGCTTTAAAACTCACTACCGCAAAATATTTTACACCTTCTGGTGAATCAATAGATGGCGTTGGAATAAAGCCCGATGTGACGATTAATCAAACAACACTTCCACAAAACAATAAAGCCGTTATAATAAAAAATAAGCAAGAAAAAAATAATCAACACCAGCTTGTTAACACCTTAGCTGATTTACAGTTAGTTAAAGCAAAACAATTACTCAGTATGCAGTAATCTATTTTGTTTAAGCGTTACTGGGCATAAAAAGATAATAAAAATTATAAACGTGAATACTATTAACAAAAAAATACGGATGTGGCTTTTTTTCAGTGTATGTATTGCTTGCTTTAGCGCTAATGCTAAACAAATAGCGATAGTTATTGATGATATAGGCTACCACCAAAGAGACTTAGAGTTTTTAACCTTACCAGGGCAATTGACCTATTCAATTTTGCCCCATACACCCTATTCGCAAGTTTTTGCAACACGTGCTAGCAAAGCAAATAAAGAGCTGCTTTTACATGTGCCTATGCAGGCACTTAACGGCAAAGCACTAGGGCCTGGTGCGCTTACTCTTGATATGGACAAAGCTCAACTACAACAAACGCTAGGAACAGCACTAGCAAGTTTACCGCAAGTTAGAGGTGTTAATAATCACATGGGCTCTGCATTAACTCAGCAAAGCCAAGCCATGAAATGGACAATGGAAGTCCTTAAAAAGCGCGAGTTGTACTTTTTAGATAGCCGAACAACTGGCTTAAGCCAGGCACAAAATGCTGCAAACTTTTTTGGGGTTGAAAATATTGGTCGCCATGTTTTTTTGGACAACATAACAACAGCAGATCAGCTTCAGTTTAGGCTCGATGAACTTAAACAAAAAGCAACAGATCACAATTTTGCCATTGCTATTGCCCACCCTTATCCTGAGACCATTGCTTTTTTACGTAAAGCCCTGCCTGAGCTTACTCAACAAGGCTATGAGTTAGTACCTGTTTCTCAGTTAGTACAACGTAAATATATTCAGTTAGCGCAAGCTCAAGGGAAAACGATTAGCGCGCGATAATTAAATAGGGTACTTATTCTTTCTTGCTTGTGCCTGATAGTATTTCAAAATACTCTTTTGGCCGTCTTCACTAATTGGTTTCAGTGTTATTTTTCGTGTTTTTAGCTTTTCATCTTCCATCAATGTAAGAATTATGTGTTCATCTAGCTTTTTTGCACTTACAACCGCGCTATTAGCTATTAACCAACGTGAACGAATTAAGCCTTGTTTAACCTCTGAGTATTTAGAATAAAACCTAACCACTTCAATATTGCTATTAACAAAATACATAGTAATGAGTAGTACACCATAAAATGCAGCCATTGGTATAAAGAAGGCTCCAGGTAAAATTAATATACCTACATATAATTGTATTTGCAGTTTACCTTTATCAACTTTAATAATACCTGTAGGTTTATCGATGGTTTCTGTTGTCATTTTTCAGTGTCCTTTTGAATAGTAATTTAGCATGATCATCCATCATGTTTCTGATTGCGTAGATACCTATCAGGCCAATAGGCACAAAAAAAATAAAGCCGAGCATTGCTACAAAGCCAAATATCTTCTTACCAGTTAATCTATAAATAAAACCAAATATAGTGAGCAAAAAAGCGGGGATTAAGATGTAGTTTACTTCGTAATAGTGTGGGTCATGCCCAATACTAATAATCACGCCTAGGGCGATAATTAACGACATTAAGTAGTAATTCAAAGCCAAATATCCTTTTAAAGCTTTTTTATAATCACTAGAACCTACATGAATGCGCATAAATTTTCAACAAAAAAGCCCTTCATATTAATGCAGGGCTTTTAAAAAAATTACGCTTTTAGAACGTATCAGCTCATAGCGCTTTGTAACTTTTTCATTGCTGTTTTTTCAAGCTGGCGAACACGCTCAGCAGATACACTGTATTTTTCAGCAAGCTCTTGTAGTGTTGCTTTGTCATCAGACAACCAGCGCGCGCTTACAATGTCTTGTGAACGTTCATCTAGTGTTTTAAGTGCACTAAACAAACGAGTATGAGACTGTTCTTGCCATTGTTGCTGTTCAATATCATCAGCTAAATCAGCAGAACCATCCGTTAAATATTGTACCGGCGAATAAGTGCTTGTTGGGGCGTCATCGTTATCATCACCCGTTAAGTCAAAGCCCATATCTTGACCGCTCATACGAGATTCCATTTCACGCACTTCTTTTTCGCTTACACCCAGCTCACTAGCAACAGTGCTAACCTCTGCTTGGTTAAACCAGCCTAAACGCTTTTTGTTTTTACGAAGATTAAAAAATAATTTACGCTGTGCTTTTGTAGTAGCTACTTTAACTATACGCCAATTCTTTAAAACAAATTCGTGTATTTCGGCTTTAATCCAGTGCACTGCAAACGATACTAAACGAACACCCACGCTTGGGTCGAAACGTTTAACCGCTTTCATCAGGCCTATATTGCCTTCTTGAATAAGGTCAGCTTGTGGCAAGCCGTATCCCGAGTAGCTTTTAGCTATATGCGCTACAAAGCGCAAATGCGACATAATGAGTTGCTTTGCAGCACTAAGATCGCCTTCTTCCTGAAGTTTTTTAGCAAGTTCTTGCTCTTCTTCAACTTTAAGCATAGGGATTGTGCTGACCGCTTGAAGGTAGCCATCCATGCTTGCGCTTTGTTGTCCAACTGTAAGTGCCATTGCGTATAAATCTTTACTCATTTTTCACCTCGGTGATAAACATTTGAAACCATCTTAGCACTCTTTCCTGAAGAGTGCTAACCCCAATTTAAAACTTTTTTAAAGTATAAATCAAGCGGTTTTTTAGCGTTATTGAAGTCTACTATAAGCGACTGAATAAGCGATGAATTAAGGGATTGCGGGTGATTAACGTCAGTTTTTCACTCTATTTACAATTCATGCTTGATATTGAGGGTAGTAGATAAATGTGACAGTTTTTATAGGGCCTGAACAACCCAACCCAATAACATACGCGCTAAGCATTGAGTTGGTTCACTTGTATTAGCTTGCGCGAATGAGGAAGAGATAAACACGCTTATAAAGTTAAATGTATATTCACAAAGTTTACTTTGAAGCGAATAAAGCGCCAATAGCATAACCTATATAGCTCGCTTGATTAACAGCGAGCTTATAGGTGCGTATTACACTTTGTCTGGCTCTATTTCTTTTATGTATCGATTTACAGATAAGTAAGAGCCAACAAACCCCAAACTTGTAGCAAGTAAAACTAAAAAGCCAAATTCGCTAAGCGTTAAACCAATGAGTAAAAAGTTAGTTTGATACACACCGGCCACACTGTTTACGGCTGAAGAAAGCCACCACATCATCAATGCAACTGATATAAAAGCAAATAACCCACCAATGACGCCATACCAAATACCAGTCCATAAAAATGGTGCGTGTATAAACGTATTTGTAGCACCTACAAGTTTCATTACTTGTATCTCTTCTTTTTTATCCATAATCGATAGGCGAATAGTATTACCTATTATGAGAGTTACAGACGTTAATAATAATAAGGTAATGGTTATTACACTTTCTTTTAGCAAGCTAAGCAATGCATTTAAGCGCTCTAACCAGGCTATATCAAGTTTGCCAAAATCAACCTCACGTTCAGCTTCTAACTTGGTCATAAGTACCTTGGCGGCATTAGGCTGGCGATGCCGCTTAGTAGGTGTAACGAGCACAACATCGGGTAATGGGTTGCTATCTAAATATTCTAGTGCTTGCCCAAAACCTGACACATCCTGAAACTCTTTTAGTGCTTGCTGTTTTGAAATAAACGTTACACTCTCTACTTCAGGATATAAGGCTAGGCGCTTAACTAGCGTTGCTGTCTCTTGTTTCGTCATTGTTTGTTTTACAAATAACGATATTTCACTAGCCTCTTCAAAGCCACTACTTACTTGCTGCACATTTTTAACCACTAAGTAAAGTGTGGCAGGAAGCGTTAAGCTTAATCCAAGTACCGCAATTGTCATCATAGATGCCAGTGGTGTACGCCACATTTCACCCAGGCTATGAATCCCTTGGCGAAAAATATTAACGATAAAAAAGTAGCCATTTGAAATAACTGATTTTTTTTGTTTTTCGTTTTTGTTTTGGCGGCTTTTAAACAGTAAACTCATAATGCCCCCTGCGCTAATGGATCTTCAAGCATTCTGCCATCCTTTAACGTTAAGCTCCTATACTTCATGCGTGCAACAAGGCCTAAGTCATGGGTAGCAATAAGTACGGTTGTACCATGCTTATTAAAGTCTTCAAATAATTTAAGTATTTCCATTGAGAGTTCAGGATCTAAGTTACCCGTTGGCTCATCGGCAAGTAAAATTGGCGGAGAATTTACAATAGCGCGAGCAATACCGACTCGCTGTTGCTCACCACCCGACAACATTGATGGATGACATTTAACTTTATCGATTAAACCCACTTTATCGAGCGCACCATGAACACGCTTTGCAATTTGATTACGATGAGTACCTTCGATGATCAGCGGTAGCGCAACATTATCAAATACAGTGTATCGCTCTAATAATCGATGGTTTTGAAAAATAATACCAATATCTCGGCGAGCGTAAGGGATTTGTCGCGAGTTAACTTTATTTAAATCAACACCATTAATAGATACGTTACCAGCAGATGGACGTTCCATTAAGCTGATAAGCTTTAAAAGTGTACTTTTACCCGCACCACTATGGCCTGTCAAAAAGGCCAATTCGCCAGGTTTTATATGAAAATTAACTTTTTCGAGGGCACGATGCCCCCCTGGATAGGTTTTACTTACTTGCTGAAAATTTATCATTTTTTATTATGCCAACCTCATTAAAGTGTTAATGCAATTGGTATTCCTCGCAATTAAAAAGGGAGCAAGCTCCCTTCTTGGTAAATTAAGCGTCGTCCTCATCTTGGCTAAATAATGCATCAATAAAGTCATCGCTTTTAAACGAACGCAAATCATCAATACCTTCACCAACACCAATATAACGAATTGGAATGTTAAACTTATCAGCTACAGCAAAAATAACTCCACCCTTTGCTGTACCATCAAGTTTTGACAAAGTAATACCCGTTAAACCCACACATTGGTTAAACAAGTTTACTTGGCTAATCGCATTTTGCCCTGTACCTGCATCTATAGTTAGCATCACCTCGTGCGGTGCATCAGGATCTATTTTTTTCATTACACGAGCTATTTTCTCAAGCTCTTGCATCAAATTATCTTTATTTTGCAGACGACCTGCTGTATCAGCAATTAACACATCTACATTACGCGCTTTTGCGGCCTGAAAAGCATCAAATACCACCGATGCACTATCGGCGCCGGTATGCTGTGCTATAACTGGAATACTATTGCGCTCACCCCATACTTGAAGTTGTTCAACCGCAGCGGCTCTAAAAGTGTCACCCGCAGCAAGCATGACCGACTTACCTTCATTTTGGAATTGCTTAGCTAGCTTACCAATCGTAGTTGTTTTACCAACCCCATTTACGCCTACCATTAAAATCACAAACGGCTTTTTTTCTGCTGGTATTGTTAATGGCTGTTCAGCAGTCTTTAGCATCGCTGCCATTTCTTGCTTCATTAACTCATATAAAGCATCACCATCTTTAAGCTGCTTTCTATTTGCACCGTCCGTTAATCTATCGATTAACTTCATGGTGGTATCTACGCCTAAATCAGCCGTCAATAATTGAGTTTCAAGCTCTTCAAAAAGGTCATCATCTATTTTTTTACCACTAAAAATAGACGAGAACCCTGCGCCAATGTTAACGCGGGTTTTTAGTAATCCTTTTTTAAGACGTGAAAAAAAGCCTTCTTTCTTAGGCTTTTCTTCTTTCTTAGCTTGCTCTGCTGCAACACGTTCTTGCTCTATGCGCTGCACTTCGGCTTGCTCTGCTGCAATACGTTCTTGTTCTAAGCGCTGCGCTTCTGCTTGCTCTGTTGCAATGCGTTCTTGCTCTAAACGCTGGGCTTCTGCTTGCTCCGCTGCAATGCGTTCTTGCTCTATGCGCTGCGCTTCTGCTTGCTCTGCTGCAATGCGTTCTTGCTCTATGCGCTGCGCTTCAGCTTGCTCTGCTGCAGCACGTTCTAGCTCTATGCGCTGCGCTTCTGCTTGCTGTGCTGCAATACGTTCTTGCTCTATGCG
>NZ_JAWJBQ010000034.1:0-31620 GCF_046535955.1 Pseudoalteromonas sp. SIMBA_162
CTTCATTCATGGTTGCAGTATCAGCAGTGGCAACGGGGGCATCGTTGATTGGGTTGATAGTAATCGCTAATGTGCTGTTAGCCGTTCCACCGTTATTGTCACTTGCAGTGTAAGTCACCGTTGCAACACCGTTTGCATTAGCTGCAGGCGTATACTGAATTTGGTTATTTACAATCGTTGCAGTGCCTTCATCAGCACTCGCGTTACTGATTACTAAGCTGTCGCCATCCACGTCTGAATCGTTAGCGAGTACGTCAATAGTAATGGGCGCCGCATCTTCATCCATAGTTGCGGTATCAGCGGTTGCAACGGGGGCATCGTTGATTGGGTTGATGGTAATGGACAATGTGCTGCTAGCCGTTCCACCGTTATTATCGCTTGCAGTGTAAGTCACCGTTGCAACGCCGTTTGCATTAGCCGCAGGCGTGTATTGAATTTGGTTATTTAAAATAGTTGCCGTGCCTACATCAGCACTCGCGTTACTTATTACTAAGCTGTCGCTATCCACATCTGAATCGTTAGCGAGTACGTCAATATTAATAGGTGCCGCATCTTCATCCATGGTTGCGGTATCGGCAGTGGCAAAGGGCGCATCGTTGATTGGTAAAATAGTAATGCTCAGTGTTGAAGTCGCATTTGCATCTTGCGCATCTTTTATTGAATAAGTCACCGTTGCTACGCCATTTGCATTAGGGGCGGGTGTGTACTGAATTTGATTATCAACAATTAGCGCAGTGCCACTGTCGGCAGAGACCTCGCTTAATATTAAGCTGTCGCCATCAATATCCGAATCATTGGCTAAAACGTCAATGAGCAATGCAATTGCGTCTTCATTTATGGTAGCAAGGTCAGCGTTTGCAACGGGTGCATCATTTACAGGCGTTACAATAATCGTAACACTTGCGGTACTGTCTTTCTCACCAGGAGAGCCATTTTCATACCCATCAGTAATACTGTAGGTAAGAACAGTTTGCCCAGAAAAGTTGGCCGGCGGGGTATATTCAATTTGCCCATTAACAATGCTTGCTGAGCCAAGTGTGCTATTTACATTAAATAGTGTAATGGTATCGCCGTCAGCGTCTGTGTCATTTGCTAATACATTAAGCTGTGTTGCGCTGCTATCTTCGGCTATGGTGAACTGATCATCGCTTGCCTCAGGGAAGGTGTTATTTCCACTTTCACTTAGTGTTACTTGAGCGGTTGCGGTTAAGCCCTGAACGTTTGAAATTGAATAAGAAAAACTATCGACCCCAGAAAAATCAGCATTGGGTTGATAAGTGAATGAACCATCACTATTTAAATTGAGCGTGCCATTTTGAGGCACTGTAACAGGTGTGGTGTTAACAGTAAGTTCGCCAGTTTCTATATTAAAGTCGTTGGCTAGTAGGCCACTTTCAGCTGAGACTGAAAATAGACTATTTCGGCTAAACTGATATGCATCGTTTTGCGCAACCGGGTTATCAGGCTGGCTATTTACAATGATAGTGACAGTTGCTGTGGCACTGGCGCCCTGAGAGTCAATGGCTGCATATTGAAACTGGTCTACCCCATTAAAGTTAGCATCAGGTATGTAACTAAAGCTGCCATCAATGCTAAGTAAAAGTTGCCCGTGAGTAGGTGCAACTATAAAGGTGTCGTCTACCGTAAATGTGTCACCGTTAGGATCGTTATCATTGCTAAGTACCCCATTTTCTGCAGAGATAACAAGCGTATTATCTTCGTTTACGTTATAACTATCGTTATTAGCAACGGGGGCCGAGTTAGTATTGGTGCTTACAATAAATACAGTTGCTGTAGCTTCACCGCCTTGGTTATCAATAACTTTATATTGAAAGCTATCTTCACCTTGCATATTTGGTTCGCCTTGGTATTCAAAGCTACCGTCAGCAAATAAGGTTAGCTGCCCGCGCAGCGGCTCATTAACAGGCGCTACATCAACCGTAAGTTCATCTAAATCAACATCGCTATCATTACCTAACAAACCGGGAGCTGAAACAGTTAACGTACCATCGTTTGAAATATTATAGGTATTGTTTAGGGCAGTAGGCGCATCATTAATTGGGTTGATAGTTATTGCCACAACCGCGGTGTCGGTTCTGCCTAGCTCGTTAATAATTTGATAGCTAAATGCATCTTCACCATTAAAGTTAAGCGCAGGCTGATAAGTAAAATCACCCGATTCGGTCATAGTTACTGAGCCATGCGAAGGGGTTACTAATACTTGTGTGTTGGCAAGGAGCTGTCCGCTATACGGATTCGTATCGTTTGTTAGTACATTGCCTTGCAGGGCAGTATCTTCATCAATTTCAAATATATCGTTGTTGGCTGTAGGAGCAAAAGCAAGTTCTCCACCTAGGGGAGCTATGTTTATTAAGTTAGAAAACCCACTTTCACCGCTACCATCTATGCCTGTTATAAGAGCTTGATAGCTTTTGTTTGTAATCGTATTTGGTATTGCAAAAAAAGGGTCTGAAATGCTTAAAAATTGTTGGCCATTTTCAAGTTCATCAACATTAGAAGGCGACACACCCGGTTGGGTGGCAATGTATACGTTATAACGGTTTAGCTCATTGTTGGCTTGCCAAGCAAGGTTAATACCTTGATCTTCTCGTTGAGCTGTTACTCCTACAATTTGATGAGGCTGCCAGCTAAACGTAATTGCATCGGCAAGAACTTGGTTTTGCAGTGTATCTGTTATCCATATTTCTAACCGTAATTCTCCGGCACTTGCACCATAAATAGATGGGCTTAGCCCAATAACAGAACGCTCGTATTCATTACCACAATCAGATGAGCAAATAGGTAGGCTTTTATTAACGCTGGGTAATACTAAGTTTATTTCGCTAATGCCGTCGGGATCGCGGGCGTTAAGTAAAAATGAAACATTACCCTGTACTGTTTCTGTTTGAGTAAAGCCAATAGTAGCTTGCGAGTTTGCTATAGCTGAGCCCACAGCACCGCGACTCACGGTATTTTCACCTAAAATCTGTATTTGTGTTGTTTTATTACTGGCTAAAACGCCCGCTAAATTTACATAACTTGCAACGGCTGGTGGGTTAACTGTAGCTGTAGGCGCTTGCGTTGACGCTTGAGGTTGTTGCTCATCTGAGCCTCCGCAAGCACTTAGTGCAAACATCATTGAACCAAGCAAAAAGTGTTTTTTGGCGGTCATTATTTAATACTCCAAAATAAAAGCGGTCTATCCAATGTGTTTACGGCTCTAAAATAAAAGAACCGCTCGCGTTTACATCTGGATTATTAATTTCACTCAACTGAAAGTTACCTATAATGGTGTCTAGGTCATTTAAAAACACCGCGTCTATATCACCTTCTGCTTTATTGTTTCCGTATGAGGCAAACGTAATAGCTAAATCAAGTTCACTTATATTTATTAAACCACTGTACGCGGCATACCATGTACCTCCTGCATCTTTAAAGCTAATTTCGCCATCAGGCACTGTCCCATTGTCAAAATCAACGGCCATAGTCATAGAAAAGTCGGTAACGCCTCCTGCACTTGAAGCCACACTAAAATCAGAAGCGTTGTAGTTAAAAATACCTTGGCGCTGAGCTATTTGGTCAACTAAAGATGCATTATCTACAGCCTGAAATTGCTGCTCTGAGTATGCATCTGCTGTGCTATCATCTTCTATAATGGTGTTGTTTGTTGAGGCTGTTTGAGTTTGCTCTGTTTCTTCACTTTCGCTATTAGGCTCAATAGTTGCAACGGTTTGATCAAATACAGCTGCGGCACGCGTTGTTGTAAAAACATCACCAGTCCCTGTAATTTGGGCAAACGAAAATGCTTCATTATCACCAAGCGACAGCACATTATTGTTTGTAAGTGTTAGGTCGATTGCACCATCCCACACAGCTATAAATACATCACTACCTACTAGCTGCACTTCAAAGTGCGTGCCACGAATACCAATTGACCCCACAGGGGTTTTGACGTCATAAGCACCGCCATTTTTTTTGATAACGCCAGATATAGAACGCAGGCCGCCTTTGAGTAACTCAATAGATGCAGACCCTTGTTGTGTATTTTTATCAAACTGGTAATTGGCTATATTAAGTTCTGAATTTTCTTTTAAAGAAATTAAACCGCCATCTAACATTGAAAACTGCGCTTTACTTTGGTTGCCAGTCGTTATTCGGTCTATACCAAAAACAGTATCACGACGCTGCAATTGACGTTGTTGGGCTGCCTCATTTGTTGCTAATACAGAACCACGGGCCAAAATTGTTTTACCCGCTGGCTCACTTGCTTGCGCATAAAAATTTACACACAGTAAGGCGGTAATGATAGGAAGTATGTGTTTCATAAATACCTTAAATTAAAATGAGTAAGAGGCGCTTAAATTCATGTCTAAACGGTCGTATTCGAACAAAGCAATATTGCTGCTTTTATCCTGATAGTTAGTGGTTAGTTGCAACGCAAAATCACGACTAACTAAGTAGCGAACAGTAGCCGAGAGCATAAGTAGATTATCGGCACGTTCTTGCAAAAATAAAGGATGATCTTCTTTGTAATTAATCCATTGGTAACCAGCAAGTGAAAGTAATTGCCAATTTTTGGCTAATTGAGTGTTGGCTTGGTAGTACACACTGGTGCTTTGGCGACTATTAAATTCTCCCTGAGTTAAGTCTGCGTCTTCATTTTTAACATTGACACTAAAGCGGTTAAACCAATGCTGTGTTGAATAACTTACTCCTGTATTAATCGCATAAAATGTATTATCGAGCTTGTCGTCAAATCGGTTGTTTAACTCCCCCCCACTGAGCGCTGCAAAAAGGGTAATACCGTCTGATAACGCAAAATCAGCCCCCAAGGTTATAGCCGACTCAGCTCTATAAAGTTCTGAATCAAGTATTAAAGGCGTTGTTGAAGCCTGAACGTGCCAATTAATACTTCCAATATCATAATGGTATGCAGCACTAAAATGGGCATTAACTCTGTCATACTGACTCAGTTCGGCGAATTTGTACCACCCAGCGTTAGCGTTTATTACTACAGTGCTTTGTTGATTAATAGGATAAGAGTATTTACCTGAGTAATTAAGCTTAGCGTAACTATCATCTGTGCTTTTGCTTTCAGGAGATAATAAAAATTCCCCAATTTCAGGAATAATAATTGTATCTTCTGTAGTGCCTGCATTTACGTTGCCATCAACACCTAACGCAAACTCAATATTTTGGGAATAAAAATCACCGGCTCGTTTACTCTGTAAAGCGACCCTATCTAACAATGCCTGTGCAGAGGTTTTTATGGTGTTTGGCGCCATAGATGAGTTAACAAGTATTAAGGCTTGATTTTGTGCAGCAGGAAAGTTTTTTACCAACATATAAGCGCGAGCTAAAAATAAACGCGCTTCATACCACTTTGGGTTGCTTTCAATGGTGCGCTCAAAAGCAAAAATAGCCTCAGCAGTATGATTTAACTTTAAAGCAGAAACACCTAACAAAAAATCATAAGTGGGCTCGCCTAAATACTGGTTTTGTTCCTGGCTTAGCTGGTAGGCTTGATGAAATTTTTTTTCAGAGACTAATTTTTGTACATCGATTAAAAACTGGCTGTAGCTGTTAATATTTTGTGCAATAGAACTAAAACTGAGGGCGGTTAAATAACTACATAGGAAAAGCTTTAGAATCGGTTTAATCATACTTAGTTATATATCTTAAAAAGTTTAGATATATTTTACAGTAAAAATAGGTTTTGAACAGAAAATAAGCGGTTTTTAATGAAAATACATAATAAATTCAATGATATTTAATTTTAAGCATAAATATCAATTCATCGAAGATAATGTAGGGCTAACAAATTTGAATATAAGCGGATTTAAAAAGTTTGTGTAAGATTAACGTTGTAGATTTTATTTACAGAGGAAGATTGGTATTGAAAAAATGGGGCGATTGACGGGGCTTGAACCCGCGACAACCGGAATCACAATCCGGGGCTCTACCAACTGAGCTACAACCGCCACTACACACCTTGTTTGGTGTGGCGCGCATAATACATAAAATAATAAACCTTGTGAAGCCTTAAATTAAAAAAAATTAAATTTAAAAATAAAATCTAAAAATTCACTATCGTACAGCGAAAGTTCAGTAATGCTTGTTCAAGCTATGCGCGATTAAAAACTATAAACAATTCGCCATATATATAGTATGAATTCATTAATAAATGAGAACAAATTGTAAATTAATGTATAATGCTATCCGGAAAAACACTAATCAAAAACATTTGGAGTAAACATGGATTCAGTACTTAATTGGCTTAATGATAACTCAGGCTTAATTTTACACTATAGTATTCAAGCAGTTGTTGCGCTTATTATCTTTTTAATAGGTAGTCGAGTTGCTAAGTTTTGTTCTAACTTAACAGAAAAAGGCTTTGCGAAAAAACAAGTAGATAAAGCGGTTGGCTCTTTCGTAGCAAGTATTGTGTATACCCTTGTATTTGCATTAACAGTACTAATGGCGCTTTCGCAAATTGGTATTGAAACAACGTCATTCATTGCTATTTTAGGTGCAGCCGGCTTAGCGGTAGGTTTAGCGTTGCAAGGTTCACTGTCTAATTTTGCGTCGGGTGTACTAATCATTTTACTTCGTCCGTTTAAATCGGGTGATTTTGTAGAAGCCGGTGGCAAATCTGGTACGGTTAAAAAAATCGAAATATTCTCTACAGAACTTCGCACACCAGATAATAAAGTAATTATTGTGCCAAACTCTCAAATTATGTCAGGTGCGATTACAAACGTATCGCGCGAATCAACTCGCCGTATCGATTTAGTAATTGGTGTTGGTTACGATGCTGATTTACGTCAGGCAAAAGAAGTATTAAAATCAGTACTTGATGCAGAAACACGCTTACTTACAGATCCTGCTTATACCGTAGCTGTTTCTGAACTAGGTGATTCAAGCGTTAACTTTGTAGTGCGTCCTTGGGTTAATGCTGCTGACTACTGGCCTACATATTTTTCACTAATGGAAAATATTAAAATTGCATTAGACGACGCAAATATTTCAATTCCATTTCCGCAAATGGATGTTCATTTACACAAGCAAGACTAATTTTTAGTATTAAATAGGTTATTTTTAATGAAATTAAAGCTTTTATCAGTGTTAGTTGCAGCATCTGCTGCGACTAACGCTTTCGCTGAAGATACAGAGCAAAAAACGTGGGAAGTTACCAGTGAGCTTGGTGCTATTGTTACCAGTGGTAACACTGAAACAACAACGCTTAAAGGTGGTATTAAAGTACAACACAACCTAGAAAGCTGGAACAACGAGTACAAGCTTGACGGAATCTACAAAGAAGATGAAGTTGATGATGCTAACGGTAACAAAGTTACTCAACGCACAAACGAAAAGTACTCAATTTCAGCCCAAGGTAACTACAAATTAAATGAAGAGCATTCTCATTTATTCATTTATGGTTCACACGTTTCAGACTACTTTGGTGCATACCGCAGTGAGTCTGTAATTTCAGCAGGTTATGGCTTACGTTTGTTAAATGAAAAAACAATGTGGTTAAGCGCAGAGATTGGTCCGGGTTACAAATACTTTGAATACCCAGATGACAGCACTGAAGTAGATGAAAATGGCAACCCACTTGCTGGTGAGTTTGAAGGTGAAGTGATTGCCCTTGGTAAATTAGACTACAATTGGCAAATTTCTGATAATGCACGTTTTACGCAGCTAGTGGCGGTTGAATACGGTGACACGAACACTAAAACACGTTCAGAAACGGCATTGCTTGCTAAAATTAATGGCTCTCTACAAATGAAAGTGGCTTTTAATGTTACCAACAACTCAGACGTTGCTGATGACAAAGAAAGCACAGACACAGAGACGTCATTCACACTAGTTTACAGTTTTTAACTAAAACCATTAAATTAGTGACATTTAAATGACAAAAGGGGCGAAAGTCCCTTTTTTATTTGCCTCAGATTAATGTATTATAGCCACCAATTTTGGTTGTAGACCTAGGGATATACCTACTCGTGAAAGTTTTTACACAATTATTAAGTGCTTTTGTTCTTTTATTTAGCATTAACGCAATGGCTTTTACGCCAACTGCGTCGCAGTTAGAGCAATTTAAAAAACTACCTAAATCACAGCAAGAAGCCTTAGCTAAGCAGTATGGTGTTGACCTTTCTACAATCACAGGATCAAACCAATCAAGTAATCAAACACAAACCAGTCAGCCAACGATTGGCGAGCGCGAAGAGCCACAACAAGAAGAGCTTAGCGATGACGAGCGCTTTAATCCAAAAAAAGATGAATTAAAACCATTTGGTTATTCACTGTTTGCCGGTGAGCCGACCTCTTTTATGCCAAATGAAAGCGCAGCAGTTCCCGATACTTATTTAGTAGGCCCTGGGGATCAGTTAAACATTAACTTTTATGGTAAAGAAAGTGAAAGTTTTGATGTTACAGTCGATCGTGAAGGCAGAATTAGCATTCCTGATTTAACACCAGTCCAAGTAGCAGGCTTAACGTTTGCAGAAGTAAAAGCGCTTATTAATGCTAAGGTAGAGCAAGAAGTTATTGGCGTAAAAGCGTTTGTATCGCTTGGGCAGTTACGCAGTATGCGTATTTTAGTATTAGGTGAGGCTTACAAACCGGGTAGCTATAGTGTTTCGTCTTTAACAACCGTATCGCATGCATTATTTGTAAGCGGTGGTGTATCTGACATTGCTTCTCTTCGTAATATTCAAGTTAAACGCGCCGGTAAAGTGGTTAGTAACTTCGATTTATACGATTTACTGATCAAAGGTGATAGCAGTAAAGATATAGTATTAAAACCTGGGGACGTTGTATTTGTACCTTCTGTTGGTTCACAAGTAACGGTTGAAGGCCTTGTAAAACGCCCGGCTATTTTTGAACTTAAACAAGGTGAAACGGCTAAACAACTTTTAAACATGGCCGGCGGATTAAAGCCAGAGGCTTATGCTAAAAACGTGGTTGTTGAGCGTTTTAATAATCAGCGTAAAGAAATACTCTCTGTTGATTTTAGCAAAAGTAACATTAACTATATTCCACAAGATGGCGACCGAGTTCGTTTTAATTCGGTAAGTTCACAATACGAAAATTCAATTAGCCTAATTGGTGCTGTTGCACGCCCAGGTAACTATCAGTGGTACCAAGGTAAACGCATTTCAGACGTACTTAAGTCTGTGCGCGGCGATTTACTCCCACAGGCAGATTTAAGCTACGGTTTATTAATTCGTGAAATAAACATTAATGGTGATATAGAAGCCCACCAATTTGACGTAGCGCAAGCGATTATTAAAAACGCTGACAATAACCTAGCGCTTAAAGCAAATGACAAAATCATCATATTTAGCCGCTTTGAAGAAAAAGAAATAGAAAAAACAGCGCTTGAAAACATGGCGCTAAGCCAAGAACAACAAGAGCAACAACTTAAAGCTGAGCAATGGCATAAGTTTAAACAAAAAGAGTTTGAAAAATACATTGGTATAAACCAAAAAGATGAAACTATTAAAAAAAATAAGCAAGGGTTTACAATTGCAGATTTCTCAAAACGTAATGCTAATGGACAAGCGCAAGAGTTAAAAGCAGAAGACTATGCCTTTTTTAGTCGCCATAACTTACTGCTTCCTATTATCGAAAAGTTAAAACAGCAAGCATCAATATCGCAAGCTATGCAACTAGTTGAAATTAACGGTAACGTCACTTACCCAGGGATTTACCCACTTACAGTGAGTGGCGAAGTAGCCGACTTAGTAACCGCAGCAGGTGGCTTATTAGAATCCGCTTATACTAAACAAGCTGAAATAACGCGCATTGTTTTAGGTGATGCCTCTAAGGTAGAACACGTACGATTTGATCTTGAAAGTGCACTAAAAGGTGAATCACAAAACAATATCACCCTTCGTAGTAAAGACAGCATTAACATTTTCTCGATTCCTAACTGGCAAGAAAACGTAAAAGTACAGTTAAAAGGTGAACTGAAATTCCCGGGTACATACACTATTCGCCGAGGCGAAACGCTCACTGATTTACTTAAACGTGCGGGTGGTTTTTCTGATTTTGCAGAACAAAACGCAGCAATATTTACTCGTGTTTCTATAAAGGAGCAAGAGCAACAACAGCTAGCTCGTTTATCAACCGAGCTACGCCGTGATATTGCTTCTAAAAGCTTCCAAAACTCAGTTAGCGGTAACTCTCTTTCATACGATGAGATGGATAAACTACTAAATGATTTAGCAAGTGTTGAAGCGGTAGGGCGTTTAGTTATTGATTTACCCTTAATAGTAAATAACCAACAAAACTTAGTTCTACAAAATGGCGACACGCTGTACGTACCAAGCAAACGTGATTCTATAAGTATTATTGGTGAAGTTAACTACTCTACATCGCACCTTTATAAAGCTGGTGTAAGTGTTGATGATTACATTGACCTAAGCGGCGGCCTTAAAGAGCGAGCTGCAAAAGACCGCATTTACATTATTAAAGCCAATGGCTCTGTTGAAATTCCAAATACAGGAGGCTGGTTCGCGGCTAATAATGCAAACCAGTTAGAGCCAGGCGATACAATAGTAGTCCCTATGGATGCTGGCCATATGGACAAGCTGACGCTTTGGAGTACAGCTACGCAGATCCTTTATCAACTAGGTGTTGCTGTTGCAGCGATTGGTAGTCTTTAATTTAACCCTTAGGTACTATTTAATTGAGTAATTTATAAATCATGAATGATAAAAATACAATCTATGGGCAAGAAGTGTCCATACAGCAATTAGTCGCAGCAGTAATTAAAGCTAAGTGGATTATAGCTATATTTGCCTTTGTAGGAGGTGCTATCTCTATAGCTGTGGCACTAAATCTACCTAATTTTTATCGCTCAGATGTGTTGCTCTCACCTATTCAAGATAGCCAGACATCCGGTTTAGATGGGCAGTTTGGCGGGCTTGCTAGTTTAGCTGGTATAAATTTGGCCCAAGGAAACGAAAGAAGCAAACTGGCATTGGAAATATTAAAATCAAAACAGTTTGCCCAAAAATTTATAGATAAACATAATATTTTACCAGAGTTAATGGCTGTAAAGTCCTGGGACAGAGAAAGCAATAAGTTTATATATAATGAAGATAAGTATAGTAGTGCTTCAGGTGAATGGTTTCGAAAAGGTAATGAATTTCTTGGTCCAAAACCGACAATTTCTGAAATCCATGAAGCCTTCATATCCATGATTAGTTTTGATGAGGTTGGAGATGCTGGTTTAATAAAAATTAGCTTTACTCATTACTCGCCATATATAGCAAAAACTTGGCTTGAGTTAATTGTACTAGATATAAATAGCTGGCTTAAAAATCGCGATATCGCAGAGGCTGAGCGAAGTATTAGGTTTTTAAAGCAGCAAATTCAGCAGGCTAAAGTAGCTGAAATTAAAAATATGCTATTTAATCTTATAGAAGAACAGATGAAAACAGTAATGTTAGCTGAGACTCGAGATGAGTATGTTTTTAAAGTGATAGACCCAGCTATTGTTGCTGATGTCAAGTTTAAGCCTAAGCGTTCGCTGATAGTTGTGTTGGGTGTTTTTGTAGGGATGTTTCTAGCAATAATGGCGATCATTATTAGACGCCTTTTTAGAAATGAAAAATATATTTAATATTATGAAAGTCTAGGAATTTTAATGGAATATCTCTTGATATCAATAACTGCTTTTTTTCTGTGCTCCATAGTTATCATGTTGGTTAAACCTGTGGCTGTTAAGGTCGGTCTGGTAGATCTTCCAACTAAACGAAAGCAGCACTTTGGCGCAGTTCCCTTAGTTGGTGGGGTTGCAATTTATATTGCAGTACTAATTTCATCTATTATTTTTATTGAAAGTAGTAAAACATTCAGCTATTACCTTATTTCGAGTGGCTTTTTACTTGTGATGGGAGTTTTAGATGATCGATTCGATTTATCTGTCAAGGTTAGGTTATTCGTACAAGTTTGCATTGCAGGGTTAATGATATTCGGTGCTGGTTTTTATCTCGAAAGCTTAGGAAACCTTTTTGGTTTTGGAGAAATAAGCTTAGGTTATTTCGGTGTTTTTATAACAATAATTGCGATTATTGGTGCAATTAACGCCTTTAATATGATAGATGGGATAGATGGCTTGGCTGGTATTTTGAGTCTTATCGCATTTTCTTCATTGGCAATGTTATTTGCCGCCGTTAATAGTAGCTGGTATTTGTTACCGGTATTATTTGTGTCTTCTACACTTGCATTCTTAATGTTTAACTTGCGCTGGCCTTTTAACTTAAACAAGATTTTTATGGGAGATGCTGGAAGCATGCTCATAGGGTTTACTATAGTTTGCTTGCTCGTAATTGGTACTGATAAAAACATTCAGGCGATAAAGCCTGTAACAGCGTTGTATTTAATTGCCATACCGCTTATGGACATGGTTGCAATCATGTATAGAAGAGTAAAGAAAGGTGTTTCTCCATTTAAAGCCGATCGAGAGCATTTGCATCATATTTTTGAAAGAGCTGGTTTCTCTAGAAAAAAATCACTTTTTTATATTTCCATAGGGGCATTATTGATCGCCTTCTTAGGCTGCTTGATGCAATATTTTGATGTTGCTGAATCGTTTATGTTTATAATTTTCATGTTTTTATTTTTATTGTACAACTATGCACTTATGCATGTATGGAAATTACTAAGCTGGCTCAGGCGCAATAAATAGTGATTCAACTATTGAGTGATAGTAATTATAAAATCAAGTTCAATAACAACTTTTGGGGTGTCGATAATCCTGTAGCTATAAGGATGCACTTTATTGAACCAAAAAGAGAATATTTGTGAGTTTATATAAAAGCAAGCTGCTGGCAAAAGTGCTTACAGTTTTAGCCGGAGGTGTCTTAGCGCAACTAATAGCATTTACAGCAATTCCTTTTGTTACTCGTATTTACGAACCTTATGCATTTGGTGTTTTTGCTAATATAACTCAAACAGCGGCCTTTTTGGTTCCTTTAATCTCATTGTGCTTACCTCTGATCATTGTGCTTTTACCATTTGAAAAAGAAGTAAAGCCATTTATGCGAATAGCTATCCGCATAAATGTTTTTATAACAATATTATTTTTACTACTGAGCTCTATCCTTTGGGCTTTTGGTCAGTCAGACATATTTATTATTGCTGTTCTATCAGTGCTTTTTGCATTTTCAATTGCCGCACAAGAATTATTTATGTTTCTATATATTCGTGAAGGTTATTTTGCACTTAGAGCGAAGCTTTTGATAGTTCAAGCAATACTCATTGCTATTATGAAACTATGGTTTGGCTTTTCAATATCTAACGACTACTACTCTTTAGTTTTAGCATCTATTACAGGCTATACTTTGATTAACTGTTTCTGTTTCTATAGTTCAAAGCTAAACCAAGCAGATATGAAACTCAACCGTTTTACGCATAGAATTAAGCGTCATAAAGATATTGTTAAATATAGAGTTCCACTGAATATAATAGACAACCTTAGCTTATTACTACCTATTTTATTTCTGACATACTTTTCAAACCCCGCAGCTGCCGGCTTATTTGCATTAGCTAGAACCGTGTTAGTTATGCCGGGAAATATAATAGGTAAGTCACTTGCTGATGTTTTACTACCAAAGTTTGTTGCATTACATAAAGCACGACAACCTTTGAATAGTGCGCTTGTTAAATATACCTCCTATCTCTTCGTAATAGGCTTAATACCAGTGCTTATTTTTTTGAGTTTTTCAGAAAGCATTTTTTCACTTATTTTTAGTGATAAATGGACCGATGCAGCATTATTCGCAAATTGGCTCATAATCTGGGTTTTTGTAAATGTTGTTAATAAGCCGTACTCTTCAGTAATACCTATATTTAAAGTGGAAAAACTTTACTTTATCAATGGTTTGCTTAATTTAACTTTAACAGTGTTGGCGCTTTATATTGCTTATATTAAGGAACTAAATGCAGTAGATTCTATTATGCTTTTTTCAATTGTAACCACAATTCCACAATTTATTGTTATTGCTTTAGGCTACTTAAAAGCGCGCACGTATGATTTTTCAAACTTAGGAAAGCATCAAAATGTATGATTTTGCTGTATTGGTGGTGCTATATAATTGCAAGCCGTTAGACTCAGTAACTATTAAAAGCCTAGTAATGTCTTGGTCAGTAAAAAGTAATACTAAATTTATAATTTGGAATAATGGCCCAGTATCTCAGCCATTAGACGTAAAAGAACTCAATGGTTTAAATATTGAAGTGGTTGAAACACTACATAATGATTCACTAGCAAAGATTTATAATCAGTTTATGGAGAGGGTTCATGCTAGTGTTTATGTGATTCTAGATCATGATTCAGAGGTTAGCCCGCAATATATTGCAGCATTAAACACAATTACGGCTGAGGAGTGTGCATTTCCTGTTATTTTTAATGGTGATAAAGCTACTGGTCCTCTAATTAATGGTGTAACAGTGAGTGAGCCTACCAGTTTAACTGATAACGACTCCCTACTAGCTATTGGCTCAGGCGTGGCCATTGGCAGTAATATGATTAATGTTATAAAAACAGCCTATGGCAATGTCTTTGATGAGCGTTTTTATCTTTATGGTATCGATTCAACGTTTTGCTACCGACTTGAGAGGCTAAACTTAATTTCAAACAGTAAAGTTATCTCAGGGTTTCAACATTCGCTATCCAGACTTGAAAGTGAGAGTAGTGTTCTTACCCAATTCAGAAAGAAAGAGAGAAGTTATAGCTTTGGACTAACACTTCGCTACTACAAAAAATTAAGTTATCTACGAGTTTTATTTATTTTATTATTTAAACGCATTTTAAATAAATCCCCACTTTCAATTACACAAATCATTAAGGCGCTGTTGAGTGGGCGTCATTACAGAGATATTAGATGAAGAAAAACATATTACTTCTAAGTAATGCCTATTACCCTTCGATAGGGGGGATTGAAAATTCACTAAGGCATCTAGCGGAAGAGGCTAAAAATAATAATGACAACGTTAAGATAATTGTTAGTGATATTAGCGTGCCTGAGGATTACCCAAAAAAAGCGATTGAGGAAATCGATGGAGTAATCGTACAAAGGTATCAAATAGCGCCTTTAAAAAACGTGTTTGGTAAGTTTTTAAACTTGATTTTATCGAATTACATGTTGTTTAAGTTATTAGAAAGTGAGTTTGAAAAAAATAGCGACACAGTGGTAATTGCACGTTTTCATTTTGCAGCACTATTAGCAACGAAAGTGGGCTTTAAGAACGTACGTTATGTTGTACCTTCTATTGTTCGTAATCAGTTAAAAGCTGAATCTGCAAACACAGTGGTTAGTAAGTTAGTGCTTAAGGCTAAAGTATTTTTACACGATATTATTCAACGTAAGGCTTTGCGTGTTTGTAAAAATTTTGTATTTAGCCAAAGCATGCTATCTCAATGCAAAGCGCTGGCAAATAATACAGATAGTGATTACCAAATAACTAAACCAGGTGTAGACGAACGTCGATTTTTTCCACTTTGTATTGCTGATAAACAGCCACAAATTGATCTATTAGATTTAGACTCTAGTAAACCCATAATTTTATTTATTGGTCGGTTTGTTAAAGCAAAAGGTGCCGATTTATTGATTCAGGCATTAGCTAAAGTACCAGATTGCCAACTATTAATGGTTGGTGAGGGAGAAGAAAATCACAAGTACTTAGAGCTAGTAGCTAATTTAGGGCTTGGAGATAGAGTTAAAATATTTCCACCAACCAAAGAAGTCGAAAAATTTTATAAACTTGCAGATATTTTTGCGATGACGTCAAATTATGAACCGTTAGGGCAAACCATACTCGAAGCACTGTCAAGTGGACTCCCTCTGATTGCTTTTAAAAAGAGCTCTGAAGTTGATACTGCTACCCAAGAACTCGATATTGACGAGTTTGTGAGCTATGCCGAGAATTACACTGTTCATGAGCTTATTATTGCTATGGAAGCTGCAGTAAATAAATTACAGACTATTAATCCACAAATAATACATCAAGTAGCGATCGAAAAATTTAGCTGGTTAAATTTATATAAAACGTTAACTAATAGTAATTCAAATTAGGTTGAACCATGGTTGATATAAAGCAGTTGCATAAACCTATTCATAAAAAGCCTAAAAAGGAAACAAAAACACTTTTGAGCATATTGTTTGTTGTGCTGCCTTTTGTAGATGCTTTGAATGGTTTTTTAGTTGTTAACGGCTTTATTCCTGAGGGAGGAGTTTTCTCACCCTCGCAGTTAGCAAGAATGTTACTTTCTTTGTATCTTGTTGTATTTTTATACAACAGAAATGTCAGCAAGGTGCTTTACTTCTTTATTTTATATATTTTTCTAGTTGAAGTAGTTGCTTCTTTTTTCCACCTAAATTTGATGGCTTTCATTTTTGGTGCTGTATACAGCTATAAAATCACCTATTTAATATTATTATATCTAACATTAAATTTTATGGTGAATGATGAGCAAGATATCGCAATGCTTTGTAAGTATATATATTACAACCTTCTCATTATCGCTGTTTTTTTATTTTTTTCTAGTGTTACTGGGCTTGGAAATAGTACATATGGCCATGGTTTTGGTACTAAAAGTTTTTTTTCATCAGGAAATGGGTTAGGCCTTTACCTTGGGGTTTTTACTTTTTTCCTAATTGCGATGAAGCATATAAATATAATTAAAATACAGGTATACAAGTTAGCTTTTATTTCATGTTCAATTGCATTAATTGGAAGTAAGGCCGCATTACTTCTTTGTGTTCTGAATTTGTTTCTCATAGTTTATTTATCAAGGTATAGATATATTTTTTTGGGTTGCGTATTAGCTTTTATTTACTATATGCAAAACGAGTTTTCGGAAGCGTTTTCTCTACTTTTTGATGTAATAATTACTAGGTTTGAAAATGCTGAAAATATCTGGATGTATTTGGGAAGCGGTCGGATTGAATATATAGTACATGCCTATGATGTATTTATGGCACAAATCCCATCCCCAGGGCGAGTGTTGTTTGGTATGGGAGCATTTACGTCATTTCAAAATCCTTCGCTTGTTATGGCTTTTGATACGTTAGAGACGGATCTTTTTGATTTATTTTTCATGTATGGCTTTTTATTTACATTTTTATATTTTTTATTCTTTGTTGTTGGAGTTATCGGGCTAAGAAAGCATAAGCTTTTATTGTGTTGTTTTACTTTGTTGTATTTACATTCAATATTAGCAGGACATGTACTATTTAACGGTATGAGTTCAATTCCTCTCGTTGTGCTTTTTTTAATGTCTAAGAAAATAACAGCAAAAGAAACTGATGGGGCTGTGGTTACAATGGAGAAAAGTATTGATTAAACAGTTAGTGGTAAAGTTAGTTCGAACTTTTAAAAATAAAGAATTTACTTTAGATGAAAAAATAAGTTCACTTGATTTACTTTACCTGTGCATGAGAAAGTTTACTGAATTAGCAAGAGGAATTATTTTCTTACGTAGGCTTGCCTTTTTGGGGAAGGGGGTAAAATTAAGTTCTAAGAAGCAGATCGTTTCAGGTCGCTCTCTTGTTATCGGTGATTATACATACTTAGATGGATTAGGAGATACTGGAATTAGGTTTGGTAATGCTTGCTCTGTAGGTCGTTTTTCTAATCTTTCGGTAAGTGGTTCTTTTTCAGATATAGGGAAGGGAATCGAAATCGGAGATAATGTTGGCATCGGTGATTATGCTCATATTGGTGGTGCAGGTGGAGTGCACATAGGTAAAGATACAATTATTGGTAGCTTTTTCAGCGTTCACCCAGAAAATCACAATATATCAGATTTAGATACTTTAATTAGGTTGCAAGGCGTTAATCGCAAAGGGATCAGTGTTGGTGAAAACTGCTGGATTGGTGCAAAAGTAACATTGCTTGATGGTAGTGTAGTAGGTAAAGGTTGTGTTATTGCTGCTGGAAGCGTTGTGCGTGGAAGTTTCCCTGATAATGTAATTATTGGTGGTGTACCAGCTAAAATTTTAAAAGAGAGAGTTACTGTCAATGCCGAATAAGGAACTCTATTTCGTTCACCTTTTCAATGATTATAGTGGCAGCCCCAGAGTGCTAAGAGACGCAATTGATTGTGAACTTAAACATAGCAATAAAAAGTATTTATTCACGAGTGGTCATGAGGGATTTTTGACAGGGGCTTCTTGTAACTTAAAAACAGTACCTTACAAACGTTCTTCAAATAAGTTTAATGTACTTTATCATTTTATAATTGCGCAACTTTATACCTTTTTTGTACTTTCGTTTTACTTGATAAAGGCAAAACTAAAAAACAAAGAGGCTCATGTTGTTGTGAATACAATCTTGCCATTTGGAGCTGGATTGGCTGGTAAATTCTTTGCTACGAAAGTTGTTTGGTATGTACATGAGTTGGCGGTTGACCCGAAACCATTAGATATGCTCTTAAAAGCTGTTTTACGCTTTGCTGCCGATGAAGTGTTGTTTGTTTCACATTATGTTAAAGCAAAATATCAAAATCTATCTTGTAAAAAAACAGTAATATTAAATGGTTTAAGAGGCGACTTCCCTTCAAAGGTAGATATTGATCCTGAGCAAAAGTTTAACTACAAAACAATATTATTTGTAGGCTCTTTGAAAAACTATAAAGGCATACATAGCTTTGTTAAGTTAGCTGAATCTTTACCACACTTAAAATTTGTTGCAGCACTTAATTGCAATACTGATGAGTTGACTTTACTGAACAACATACCAAGTAATTTAGATCTGCATGTCAGGCCTAATAGCTTAGAAACGTTATATAAAAATGCAATGTTGCTTGTTAACCTTTCTATCCCTACTGAATGGGTAGAAACCTTTGGCTTAACAATCATCGAAGGGTTTACATTTGGTTGTCCTGCAATAATTCCGCCGGTAGGTGGTCCAACAGAATTTACAGATTCAAGTAATGCCATTAAAGTTGATAGCCGTGACTTTCAGCAATTATTAATGCATGTAAAGTATGTAACTAGTGACTATAGTATTTGGTTAAATATGTTTAATAGTGCAAATAGTGTTGCTGAGGGCTTTACGACTAAACAATTTCAACGTAGAGTCTCGCCCTATTTTTCCATAGAAAAACTGGGAACGTTAGAATGATCTCTGTTATAGGAACGGTTGGGGTGCCCGCATGTTATGGCGGCTTTGAATCGTTAGTTGAAAATTTGTTACCTTCGAGAAAGATAGATCTGATTTATTGTACTCGTAAAGCATATGAAAACGAGTTAAGTGAATATAAAGGAAGTCGTTTAAAATACTGGTCGTTAGACGCAAACGGTGTGCAAAGCATTCCATACGATGTAATCTCGATAGCTCACTCTCTGCTCTTTACCAAAAATGATTTATTAGTGCTTGGTGTATCTGGGGCAATTGCTATACCATTTTTCAAGTTGTTCTCAAAGAGAAAAGTCGTCACAAATATTGATGGACTTGAGTGGAAGCGCGCTAAATGGGGAAAAACAGCTAAATGGTTTTTAAAATTTTCAGAAAAAGTAGCTGTAAAATTTTCAGATAAAGTAATAGCTGATAACGCAGCGATTGCCGAACATGTACTTACTGCATATAACAAGCAAGCTGAAGTTATTGCATATGGTGGCGATCATGCTGTTAAAGGTCATTTACCTGCAGAGAAAGAAGCTTTTTCCTTAGCACTATGCAGAATAGAGCCCGAAAACAATGTAAAAATGATTTTAGAAGCATACGCGCAAGTACCAAACCAATCTTTAAAGTTTATAGGTAACTGGAATAATAGTGAGTTTGGGAAAGAGCTTAAAAATCGTTTTGGTGTATTTAATAATATTGAATTGATAGATCCAATATATGATTTAGAGCAACTATTCAAGCTCCGTAGTAAAGCAGCTCGGTATATTCATGGTCATTCAGCAGGCGGAACAAACCCATCATTAGTTGAAATGATGTTTTTTGATCTACCTATTTATTGCTTTGATTGTAATTACAACCGTGCTTCAACAGAAGATAAAGCAATGTATTTTTCTAGTAGTGAACACTTGGTTGAGCTACTTAATACAAAGAATGAAGATTTGACCATTGCTAAACAAATGTTAGAAGTATCTAAAAGACGCTATACATGGTCAATAGTAAAACAACAATACGAGAATTTATTTAATGACTAAAGGAATAATCCTCGCAGGAGGCAGTGGTACGCGCTTATACCCACTCACAAAAGTAGTAAGCAAACAGTTAATGCCGGTTTACGACAAACCGATGGTATATTACCCGATAGCAACACTTATGAACGCAGGTATCAAAGATATCTTAGTTATAACAACTCCTGTAGAGCAAAGTAAATTTCAAGAATTACTCGGTGACGGTAAAGAGTGGGGTATTAATATACAATACGTTGCTCAGCCATCTCCTGACGGTTTAGCGCAAGCATTTTTATTAGGTGAAGAATTTATAGGTGACGATAACGTTGCCTTAGTACTGGGCGATAACTTATTTTATGGCCATGACTTGGTTAAGTCTCTTAAAAATGCAGCTGCACGAGAGCAAGGTGGTACCGTGTTTGGTTACCATGTAGCCAATCCAACAGCCTACGGTGTTGTTGAATTTGATGAGAGTGGTAGAGCCATTTCAATAGAAGAAAAACCATCTCAGCCAAAATCAAGTTATGCTGTACCAGGTTTATACTTTTTTGATAATAAAGTGGTTGAATACGCAAAAGGTGTAAAACCATCGCCGCGTGGTGAGTTAGAAATTACCGACGTGATTGAGCGATACCTAAATGCTGGAACATTAAATGTTGAAATAATGGGCCGAGGCACCGCTTGGTTAGATACTGGTACACACGATAGCCTACTGCAAGCAGCACAATTTATCGAAACCATCGAAAAACGTCAGGGTCTCAAGGTGAATTGCCCTGAAGAAGTGGCGTACCGTATGGGTTATATTAATGACCAACAATTACGTGATTTAGCTGAGCCGCTGCGCAAAAGTGGTTATGGTGAATACCTACTAAGCTTACTTTCTCATAAGGTGTTTTCATGAAAATAATAAACACAGCCATTGCAGATGTGAAAATTATTGAGCCAACGGTTTTTGGTGATGAGCGCGGCTTTTTTATGGAAACTTTTCGCGATGATTGGTTTCGTGAAAATGTAGCAAATGTAACTTTTTTACAAGATAACCACAGCAAATCAGGACAGGGAATACTGCGTGGGCTCCATTACCAAACTCAGCAAACTCAAGGAAAGCTGGTGCGTGTAACCGCAGGCGAAGTTTACGATGTTGCAGTTGATATGCGTAAAAGCAGCCCTACATTCGGTCAGCATGTAGGTGTATTGCTTAGTGGTGAGAATAAACGTCAATTGTGGGTTCCTGCAGGATTTGCCCATGGTTTTTATGTAACCAGTGATAGTGCCGAGTTTGTTTATAAATGTACGGACTATTATGCGCCGCAGTTTGAACAAAGCGTACTGTGGAATGACCCAGTATTAAATATTCAATGGCCGCTTGTTGATGGTAAAGCACCGTTATTATCAGTAAAAGATGAGGCCGGTTTATTACATGTTGACGCCCCCGCTTTTTAAGAGAGTTAAATTATGACTAAAACAATATTTGTAACAGGTGGCGCAGGCTTCATTGGTTCGGCCTTGGTGCGTTTTTTAATTAATGAAACACAGCATAACGTAGTTAACTTTGATAAGTTAACATATGCAGGTAACCTAGAGTCACTGCGTTCAGTGGAAGAGTCAGAGCGCTATCATTTTGTGCAAGGTGATATTTGCGACCGTAATGCAGTATCTGCAGTATTCGAAAAATATCAACCGGACTTTATCATGCATTTAGCTGCAGAGAGTCACGTTGATCGCTCAATTGATGGCCCAGGTGAGTTTATTCAAACAAACGTGGTAGGTACATACGAGCTGTTAGAAGCCGCACGTAGTTACTATACAACCCTCGTCGATAGCAAAAAAGCCGATTTTCGCTTCCATCATATTTCAACAGATGAAGTCTATGGTGATTTAGGTGAAACTGGTTTATTCACAGAAGACACCTCTTACGAGCCAAGCTCGCCTTATTCAGCGTCAAAAGCTGCGTCAGACCATTTAGTACGAGCGTGGCATCGTACTTATCAATTACCTGTCGTGTTAACTAACTGCTCAAACAACTATGGCCCTTACCATTTCCCAGAAAAGCTGATTCCATTAATTATTTTAAATGCGTTGGAAGGTAAGCAGCTACCAGTATATGGCGACGGTAAACAGGTTCGTGACTGGCTGTTTGTAGAAGATCATGCACGTGCACTGTATAAAGTTGTCAGTGAAGGCAAGCTTGGTAATACGTACAATATTGGTGGTTTTAATGAAAAACAAAATATTGAAGTTGTTACCACCATTTGTAATCATTTAAATGACTTAATTAAAGATAAACCAGCTAACCTTACTGACTTTAAAGAGCTTATTACCTTTGTAACTGACCGCCCAGGACATGATGTACGTTATGCTATTGATGCAACTAAAATTAATAAAGAGCTTGGTTGGCATCCTGAAGAGACGTTTGAGTCGGGTATTTTAAAAACCATTCAATGGTATTTAGATAACCAAGCATGGTGTAAAAACGTGCAAGATGGCAGTTACCAACGTGAACGTTTAGGTAGTAACTAACATGAATGTGCTCATCATTGGTAAAAATGGCCAGGTGGCATGGGAGTTACAGAAAGCCTGTCCAAGTCACATTACAGCACATGCTTATGGCCGTAATGAAATTAACATTACCGACCCTCAAAGTATTGAGCAAGCTATTACGCAATTAGCTCCAGCAGTGATTATTAATGCTTCAGCATACACAGCCGTTGATAAGGCTGAGTCTGAGCAAGGTGAAGCACATTTAATAAATGCTACAGCGGTTGAGTACTTAGCTAAAGCGGCTACTAAGCACAACATACGATTATTACATATATCGACAGACTTTGTGTTTGATGGTGCAAAAAATACCCCCTATAAAGTTGATGACCAAACTAACCCAATCAATGTATATGGCGAATCAAAATTAGCCGGTGAGTTGGCAATAAAAACACATTGCCCCGATAACTCTGCGATAGTACGAACATCATGGGTGTACTCAAGTCATGGTAATAATTTTGTGAAAACTATGCTGCGTTTAATGGCTGAAAAAGATGAGCTTAATGTTGTGAGCGATCAAATAGGATGTCCTACTAACGCAAATGGTTTAGCTACCTTCCTATGGCAGTTAGCAGAGCAGAAGGCACTAGAGCCTATTTATCATTACAGTGACTTAGGTGTAGCAAGTTGGTATGACTTTGCAGTGGCAATTCAAGATTGCGCCATAGAGAAAGGCATACTCAATAAAAGAATACCAATTAAACCAATTCCTACAAAGGATTACCCAACCCCTGCTACAAGGCCCGTTTTGAGTTTAATGGAGCAAAGTTGTTTAGAGCAAAGGTTACATTGGAGAGCGGGTTTAAAGAGAATGTTAGAGAGTATTAACTAAACTTTATTGTTTAAAAATTAAAATATACAACCCCGAAAATATTTAATGGGGTTGTATAAAATTACCTAGTTACTTCCCAATTTCAACGGCCACCTCACTTCCCAAAGCCTCTTTGTATTTATTTGCCAATGCAGCTTTTGCATCATCATCGCCATGCACAATTTTTATATGGTTTGGCTTTTTACGCATACCCGTTACAAATTTTATTAACCCGTTTTGATCGGCATGCGCACTGTAGCCGCTAATGGTGTGTACTTTGGCATTAATGGTAACGCGGGTATTGTTTATAAATACATAACCATTACGTGGGCCGTATTGTTGAATGTCGCGGCCTAACGTACCTCTCCCTTGGTAGCCCACAAATAAAACATCGGTGGTTGCATCAGTTAAAAATCGCTCTAGATAATTAACTATTCGTCCACCGGTGCACATACCGCTGGCGGCTAAAATAATGGCAGGCGTTTGGCGCGTACTTAAGTAATTAATAATGGCTATATGCTCTTTGTGCGTATCAACCGTGGTTAGGTTTTTAAAATCAAGTGGGTGCCGGCCTTTGGCTACTTTTTGTTTTGCTTCGTTATCCCATAAGTGTTTAAACTTTCTATATTGAGCAGTAAAGTTTGCTGCCATGGGGGAGTCGAGTATTACATGTATATCTCGCCATTTAGAATGCTTACCAGAGCTATGTATAAGTTGTTCTAGTTCATAAAGGAGCTCTTGGGTTCGGCCAATACTAAATGCAGGCACTAGCACTACACCATTATCTGCAACCGCGCGCTCTATTACTTTTTTAAGTGTTTGGGTACGCTGTTTACGCCCTTGATGGTTTTTATCACCATAGGTGGATTCAATCACTAAAGTGTCGGCTTTATAAGGCGCTATAGGCGAGGGGAGTAAGGGCGTGTAGGGTGCGCCTAAGTCACCCGAAAATACAACGCGGTGAGTGCTATTTGGTTTAGTACTTTGCTTATGAGTTTTAATGTCAATTTCAACATA
This sequence comes from Pseudoalteromonas sp. SIMBA_162, assembly GCF_046535955.1. Classification (NCBI taxonomy): domain Bacteria; kingdom Pseudomonadati; phylum Pseudomonadota; class Gammaproteobacteria; order Alteromonadales; family Pseudoalteromonadaceae; genus Pseudoalteromonas; species Pseudoalteromonas sp. SIMBA_162. The sequence goes on from NZ_JAWJBQ010000034.1 coordinate 24,520, forward strand.
GGCTGAACCTAAAATGTGCCCAGCTCGCTGAAATCGTGCTTTAGCCTTTTGCTGTCCATTGCATGGCAAATCAAACCACGTTTTAAAGTCTACAGGTACAGTGCGGCGCTTTAGTAGTTTTAGGCAGGCATTTATAATTTTAGGGTCGCGTGTTACGCCCACTTTTAGCGCATCTTCTATTACTAGCGGCAACAAACTTGCTGAAGCTTGTGAGGTAAATATTGGCCCTTTAAACCCCGCGGCCAACAAGTAAGGAATTCGGCCAACATGATCAATATGGCAATGCGTAACAATAAGCGCGGTAACGTGGCTAATATCAAATTCTATTGATAAGTCTTCTTTTGAGTCCTCCCCTTGAAATAATCCGCAATCAATAAGCACACTTGTTTGATCACCAATTAAAAGCTCATGGCATGAGCCTGTAACACCGTTTACAGCCCCGTGGTGAAGTATATCCATATACATTTACTCGTAAAAACTTGTTAATTACCAAAGGTAGATAACATTTTTGTAATTTGCAAAATATAAAATCAACACATTGTTCGAATAAAAAGTGAGCGGTGACGATGTGAGAGTTATAAAATTCACTTTGGTTAAGTAATTGTTACGTAAACAATAACAATGTACATGGCTTATGTAAGTAACCAATAACTTATCAAGCTTATTTACATAGGCATAATGCGCTGGCTATAATGGCGCTCGATTTAGTTTAATCTTGTGTTTATTGCAATTTAGTAGGTAGTAAGGTTGCCATGGAAAGTTGGTATTTAGTTATGTGTAAGCCGCGCCAAGAAGAGCGGGCAAAAGCCAACTTGACTAATCAAGGAATTGAAGCTTTTTACCCTATATTAACCACTGAAAAGCTGGTTAAAGGTCGTCGTACCGTCAAACAAGTCGCCTTGTTTCCAAATTACTTATTTGTTTGCCTAGACTCAAAAAATGGGCCTTTTGCGGCTGTAAAAAATACTCGCGGTATAGGTTGCTTTGTAACATATGGGGCTAATTACCAAGTTGTACCGCTAGCAATAATCGAACATTTAAATAATCACAAGTCGCATACGGTTGAATCGCAATTACCTAAACAGGGCGATGCAGTAAGTGTAAATAATAATTCGTTTAAAAATATAGACGCAATATACAAAGAGCCCGACGGCGACATGCGCAGCATTTTGTTAATTAACTTGCTTAATAAGCAGGTAGAAATGAGCGTAGATAATACAGATATTGAATTTAGTTAAAGGTTTTGTAGGCACCTAGCCCACTGACTCGGTAATTATTAAAAAATATATAAATCATCAGTAAGTAGGAACTGCAACCTAGGGGCGGAAGCGTGCCCGAAGGGCTAGACAAGCAAATAGTTTTGCTTTCAAGCTGGAGCGAGAGGAGCTCTGCGACGAACTGGAACGTGGAGCGTGCCCGAAGGGCTAGACAAGTAAATAGTTTTGCTTTCAAGCTGGAGCGAGAGGAGCTCTGCGACGAACTGGAACGTGAAGCGTGCCCGAAGGGCTATTCGTAGACGCGCAGCTTGCTGGCGTTTAAAAGCAACGCTTTTACATTGTTAATTGCTTTGTAAAATCATAAGAAGCTGTACTCCTAATTGAGTAAGTTTTGTAACGAACTGGAACGTGCCCGAAGGGCTAGTCGAGCTGAAACACTATTATTACCACAGAGAAGATAATGAGAAGTACAGGAGAAGATACTAAAAAATAGTATGTTTTCTCAGTGTAGCGCGAAGCACCTCGGTGTTCTCGGTGGTTAAATTGTTTTGTAACTCAGGCTTTTCACCTAATTGATAAAATAAATAAAACACTATTATCACCACAGAGAAGACAAGGAGAAGTAAAGGAGAATTGGTTTTAGACTAATTCATTATTTTACGCTCTTCTCTGTGTAGCGCAAAGCGCCTCAGTGCTCTCGGTGGTCAAAATTGTCTTGCGGTTATATTTTTAACCTAAACGATAAAGTCAATAAAACACTATTACCACCACAGAGAAGACAATGAGAAGCACAGGAGAAGGTACTAAAAAATAGTATGTTCCCTCAGTGTAGCGCGAAGCGCCTCTGTGTTCCCGGTGGTCAAAACTGTCTTGCGGTTATATTTTTAACCTAAATGATAAAGTGAATAAAACATTATTATTACCACAGAGAAGATAATGAGAAGTACAGGAGAAGATACTAGAAAATAGTATATTTACTCTGTGTAGCGCGAAACGCCTAACTGGCGTACAAAATATGTGTAACTAAAATAATTAGTCTATATTCCAAGATGACAAATTTGCAAAGGATCGCCATGGAAGACTTACTAACTCAAAAAATAATTGGTTGCGCTATTGAAGTACATAAAAACCTTGGGCCAGGCTTATTAGAATCAACCTACGAAAGCTGCCTAATATATGAACTACAGCAGACCGGCTTATCATTAAAAAGCCAAATAAAATTACCAATCAACTACAAAAACACAACTATTGATGCAGGGTACAGGCTCGATATATTAATCCCAAAGCAACTAATAATAGAAATAAAAACAGTTGATAAACTATTGCCAATACATACAGCACAACTAATAACATACTTAAAGTTAAGCGGCATAAAAACAGGATTACTCATAAACTTTAACCAAGTAAAACTCATTGAAGGTATAAAGCGAATAAGCGTTTAATATAAAAGTGCAAAATAAAAATAACACACTAATATATCACAAAATAAACCAGCCCTGTTTGCTACCTTTATTTTATAAAACATTGAGTAAGCTTAAATACTTATTTAAAAGAAAGCAGTAATGTAAAAGCGCGTTTCGGCTTGCGCGAATAGCCCTCTCATGCTTTAATTACCGCACAAAAATACAAGTACTCACCAAGGTCGGTGAGGAACAAAATATTTAAAATAATTTTGGGATTCTACAATGGCGTTAAGCTGTAAATCACTCATCACCTCACTCGCATTACTATCAGTTACCGGTTGTACCATAATACCAGGCAGCCATTTTGAAGGCATAGAAACCGGCGAGCAAACACAAAACCTTGAGCAAGATCTCGAAAAAGTAAATATTCAAATTATCGACTCGTCGCTAATTAAGCAACAAAAACAAGCACGTGCATCAGCTAAGCCAATATCGAATACCGCAGGTGTAAACGTAAGCAATTATGAATACAAAATTGGTGTAGGCGATACATTAACAATTGGCGTGTGGGATCACCCAGAGCTAACAATACCAGCAGCAGTGCAGCGCACCGCAGAGTTTGATGGCTTTCGCGTACAAAAAGATGGCACTATTACCTATGCTTATGCGCCAAACATCCCTGCAGCAGGGCGTACCATAAGTGAAGTGCGCGAAGACCTAGTTAAACGCCTAAGTCGCGTAATTGAAAACCCACAGGTAGACATAAAAGTAGTAGGTTTTAATAGCCAAAAAGCCTACGTGACCGGGGAGGTAAATAAACCAGGTGTATACCCAGTTACCGAAATACCACTCACCCTAATTGACGCGCTAAACCAAGCGGGTGGCTTAACAGAAGCCGCCGATTGGCGCACAGTAACGTTTACCCGTGGTAACAAAACAGAAACCATACAACTCGACAGCTTTTATTCACATGGTGATATTTCGCAAAACCGTTTACTTCAACACGGCGACATAATTCATGTAACGCGTAACGACGCACAAAAAGTATTTGTACTGGGCGACGTAAAACGTGCAGGATCAATTGTATTAAACCGATACGGCTTAAACCTAGCCGAAGCACTAAGCGACACCGGCGGCCTAAACGAAACCACAGCCGACGCCAACGGCGTGTTTGTACTGCGTAAAAGCAACGTAGAGCAAACAGGTGTTATTGCAAACGTATACCAGCTGCATGCTAAAAATATTACAGCAATGGTATTAGCCGAGCAGTTTGAACTGCAACCGCACGACATTGTATATGTAACATCGGCACCATTAGCCCGTTGGAACCGCGTAATAAGCTTATTACTACCGTCGGTAGCAACGGTTGATAACCTGAACGATATAAATAACTAAGGCGCATAGCAATGTTCGATTCTGTATTAGTTGTATGTGCCGGTAATATTTGCCGCAGCCCGACAGGTGAATATGTATTAAAGCAAAAGCTTAAAGGTAAAAATATTAAAGTGTCGTCAGCTGGGCTAACCGCACTTGAGGGTAAACCTGCCGATGCAAAAGCAAAACAAATAGCCCAAGCACATGGCGTAAACATGGACGAGCACCAAGGCCGGCAGTTATCGTCTGCACTTGTTGCGCAAAATAGCGTAATATTGGTTATGGAAGAACGCCATTTAAACGATGTACACGCACGCTACCCAGAGGCACGCGGTAAAACATTTTTACTAGGTAAGTGGATTAACAACGCCGAAATACCCGACCCTTACCGCCAAAGCACAGAAGCATTTGAACACGTTTACACATTAATCGATAGCGCATGCAGCGCTTGGCAAAAGTATTTATAAGGAATGGCTAATTTAATGAATACCCAGCCTGAAAGTAAAAACAAAAACACCGCACAACCCACGCAAGAAATCGATTTAATGGCACTGCTAGGCGCATTACTCGACCGCAAATACTTTATAGTAGGCATAACGGCACTGTTTATGTTTATAGGTGTGGTTTATGCAGTATTAAGCACGCCGGTTTACCAAGCCACAGCCATGATACAAGTTGAAGACGGCAGTGCATCTGTCCCCGGGTTTGACGACATGGCAGGCATGTTCGAAAGTACATCGGCCGCAGTAACAGAAATAGAATTACTTAAATCACGCAGTGTCATTGGCGAGGCGGTAGATTCACTTAAGCTAGATATTACAGCCGAGCCAAAACTATTCCCATTTATAGGTAATCGCGCGTACCGTAAATTTACCCCAATGAGCGATGGCGATTTAGCCGAGCCAAGCTTTGGTGCTAGTAGCTATGCATGGGGCGGCGAAAGTATAAACATATTTAGGTTTGACGTACCACGTAATGCTATAAACCAAGAGTTTGTACTTGTAGCACAAGACGGTAACGGTGTTGCGCTTTTAAATGATGATGGCGACCAAATACTGGCGGGTAAAGTAGGCGAGGAACTTACAAATGGTAAATTTAACCTAACAGTGCGCGAGCTTAATGCGCGCCCAGGTACCGAATTTATAATTACCCGTAAAGACCGCCTAAACACAATACTTGACTTACAAGCAGCAATTGGTGCCAGTGAAAAAGGTAAAGACTCAGGCATTATTAATTTAAGCCTACAAAGCACAAAACCAAGCTACGCCGAAAAAGTACTTGATAAAGTAGCCGCTATATATGTGCGCCGTAATGTGGAGCGTAACAGCGCCGAGGCACAAAAATCGCTTGAATTTTTAGAAGTACAATTACCTGAAATTAAAAAACAACTAGAGTACGCAGAGCAACGCTTTAACGACTACCAAATAAAACGCCAGTCAATAAACATAACGCTTGAGACTCAAGGCGTGCTTGAGCAAGTAGTAAAGCTTGAAACAAAGCTACAAGAGCTAAACCTAAAACGCTTAGAGCTTGGCCGTAAATTTAAAAAAGACCACCCAGCATACCAAGGTATTATTGAGCAAATACAAGCAGTAGAAAGCCAAAAAAATGAGCTAATAGGCGAGGTAGGTAACCTACCCGAAACCCAACAAGAGCTACTACGCTTAAAACGCGATGTTGAAGTAAGCAACCAAATTTACACACTGCTATTAAGTAAAACCCAAGAATTAGACATAGTGCGTGCTGGCACAGTAGGTAATGTACGCGTTATAGACTACGCCGAGGTAAATACCAGCAAGCCGGTAAAACCTAAAAAAGCGCTAATAGTAGTAATGGCAACTATGCTAGGTGGCATGCTTGCAGTGGCTATTGTACTTATACAAAAAGCCATGCATAAAGGGGTTGAAGACCCAAGCGAGATTGAAGGCCTAGGCATACCTGTATACGCAAGCGTACCCCACTCAGACTATCAAGATAAACTAACCGGCTTTACAGGGCGCAAAAACAAAGCAGGTAAAGCAAAAAGCTTACTGGCGCTTGATAACCCAGCCGACCTTTCAATAGAGGCCCTGCGTAGCTTACGTACGAGCTTACACTTTGCGATGATGGAAGCTAAAAACAACATTATTGCTATATCGGGCCCAAGCCCAGGTGTGGGTAAATCGTTTATATCGGTTAACTTGGCGGCAGTGTTAGCACAAAGTGGTAAAAAAGTGCTAATTATTGATGCCGATATGCGTAAAGGCTACCTGCAAACTCAATTTGGCTTAAAGTGGGACAATGGCCTTAGCGATTACCTTTCAGGTCGTTTAAACTTAGCGCAGGTAACTAAGCCTACCAAGGTTGAAGGCTTAAATGTAATTACCCGTGGGCAAATACCACCAAACCCTTCTGAGCTACTAATGCATAGCAACTTTAGCAAACTGGTTGAAGAAGTAAGCGCAGCATACGACATAGTAATTATAGATACCCCACCAATACTTGCAGTAACCGACCCGGCTATAGTAAGTGCCCATACAGGTACTACCTTATTAGTAGCACGTTTTGGCCAAAACCACTTGCGTGAAATAGACCTAACCCGTAACCGTTTTGAACAAAATGGAATAGACGTAAAAGGGCTAGTATTTAACGGTGTAGTTAAAAAAGCAAGCAATGCTTATGGTTACTACGGCTACTACAACTACGAATATAAGAGTGATAAGTAAATAAAAGGTATTAGGAGCTAGATTTTAGTACATAAAACCTAAACCTAGAGCCTATTTCTTCATTGTAGGCGAGTAGCTAGCTACCGCGAAAGTGAAGAGAAGGTTCACCACAGAGAGCACAGAGTTCACAGAGGAAACAAAAGTGATTTATTTTATTTTTGTTCTTTCTCGGTGCAGCGAAGCGCCTCGGTGCCCTCGGTGGTAAAAAGCACTTTGTAGGTGCAGGTTTTAGCTGTAAGGGGCCTTGACCTTTCACCTTGCACCTTAAAACTGATTAACCGAGAACCTAGAATTTGACACCGTAATGCAATACAACAGCGTTACCCTGATAGCTGATAGCTGATAGCTGATAGCTGATAGCTGATAGCTGATAGCTGATAGCTGATAGCTGATAGCTGATAG
>NZ_JAWJBQ010000035.1:0-31113 GCF_046535955.1 Pseudoalteromonas sp. SIMBA_162
AACACTTGGTTTTTTTAATAAAAAGATCAAGAAAACACAGCTGCCTGCTTGACCGGAACTTTCTAATGGGTGACCCCTTTATTTTTTAGACTGAAGACAGGTGCCACGACGAAATAAGTAAGGTCTGCTCTGTTACTAGAAATAGTAATAACCAACGAATATCAGCAAGATAACCGACGACATTACTTGCTTCATCCTATGTATTAACTCGCTCTAATTCGAGCTAAAATAATTATGGCTTAAAAAGTTAGGCAAGGATCAGTGCGTTTAATTTGACAATGGGAGTCATACCAACGCCCAAATAATGGGCTAAAAATAGTGGGCTAAAATGGAGCGAAGCGAACAGCCCGCTGTTTTTAGTCCTGTTAATTTGCTTGTTATATGCCAACTTTAACTGATGTTCGATTTTTGTATTTATACCGAAGAAAGTCAACTAACGCACTGAACAACATACCTACAATAAAAGCTACCAACGGTTGATACGAAAAACTCTCACCATTATTTAGCGAAAACAGTAACTCATGAGAGAAATGAAAAACAAAACCAAATACAGGAGAGATGACTAGATAATATAAAGCACCTATCGATCCATCGTCATATTCCAAATTTGCAAAAGTGCCTGCAAACAGAATTAATGCAATGACTAGATTGTAAATTGAAAATCCGTATTTCGACATACTATCCTTGGCATATAACAATTTTGTCTACGACATTTGTCGTTTTATAAACCGACAAATGTCCATATATTACAATGCATTTATCTTAACCATCAAATAAACACCTGTAAACAATTAGTTAACTGATAATTATTTTTAATCAGTGCGAAAATACACCGAAATGGTGGAGATCAGTAATATTGGACAAAACAATATGCACTGTCTATATATACAGTTAAATTTTGCTAGAGATTCATATCATGAAATCACCTTTTTTAACTATGATAGCCGAACAAATGTATCTAAAGCGTTATGCTAAAAGTACCATTAAAGCGTATTTATACTGGATAGCTTCGTTTATTCGTTTTAACTCTATGAGGCACCCAACAACGATGGGAGATAATGAGGTCGAACTTTTTTTAAATCATTTAGTCAACCAACAAAATGTTGCTCCTAATACTCAAACACAAGCCTTAAATGCGTTGAGCTTTTTATTTAAAAAGTGATTAACAAGCCACTCTCATTATCATTAGGTTTTATTAAGAGCAAACGAGCAACTAAACTACCGATAGTTTTAACGCAGCAGGAAATAAATAATTTTTTTAAAGTGTGCTCTGCGAAGCATTATTTACCCTGTGGACTACTTTATGGCAGTGGTATGCGATTAATGGAGGTACTGCGTTTACGAGTACACGATATTGACTTTGACTATAACTGCATTCGAATTTGGGATGGCAAAGGAGGTAAAAATCGTGTTGTAACGCTTGCAGTAGAGCTCATACCGCAATTACGTTCTCAAATACAATTAGTTGATAGTTACCTGCAATTAGATCTGAAAAACCCCTTATATAGCGGCGCTTACATGCCGCATTTGTTACGTAAAAAATATCCAAACCATAACAGACAATTAGGTTGGCAATATTTATTTTCATCACATAAATTAAGCATTGATCCTGAGAGTAAGCAGCTGAGGCGTCATCATATTGATGAAAAGCAATTACAACGCGCTGTTAAACAGGCTGCTGACGATGCAAAAATTAGGAAACACGTTACACCACATACCTTACGCCATTCATTTGCAACGAAACTATACCCAAACCGCCTTAAGATGCGAGCTTCAGTTGGAATTAAAAGCGATTTAGGCAAGGCATTGATTGTAAGTAATAGTGGTTCTATTGTTAAAATCAATAACGCAGTATAAATCGCATTTAAACCAACCCGTTGGGCGCTTCACAGGTACTTACTCTCATCGTTGTAACTTCTTAAAAGGGAATGCCATTATTGCAAAGTAACGCCTTGATATTAAGCCCCTGTGAAACGCTGAATTCTGCATCTTGAGGTAGTTTGGGTATATTACAAAGTGGCGCTGATATTCGTACGGTTCAGGCACAATTAGGCCATAGTGATGTGCGAACAACCCAAATATATACTCATGTTTTACAACAAGGAGCCAATGGTGTTGTAAGCCCATTTTCGAGATTATAAAACCAGCAAAAGCTTTTAATTGTGTGTCACGCGTTAAAGTACGCCTTATACAAAAATAGCGTCGATAATGTATGAAGCCGATCCTTACACAATGAATTTCACTGCGAATTAATATCTCAGCTTTTACCTTTAACCTTTTACCCACAAAAAAGCCGCTGTTCGTTAAAACAGCGGCTTTCTAAAGCTTTTAGCTAAAAACTGATAGCTTACAGCTAGTACTTTAAGCTTTACCAATCACTTCAAGTCCACCCATGTATGGGCGTAATACTTCTGGCACGACTACTGAACCATCGGCTTGTTGGTAGTTTTCTAGTATGGCAACTAGTGTACGGCCAACGGCTAAACCTGAGCCATTTAGTGTATGTAGTAACTCTGGCTTTTTAGCACCTTCACGGCGAAAACGAGCCTGCATACGGCGCGCTTGGAAATCGACCATATTTGAACAAGACGAAATTTCGCGGTAGGTATCTTGCGCCGGTAACCATACTTCTAAGTCGTATGTTTTAGCTGCGCCAAAGCCCATGTCGCCCATACATAAAATCACTTTGCGGTATGGTAGCTCTAGTGCTTGTAAAATTTGCTCAGCATGGCCTGTTAGCTCTTCAAGCGCTTGCATTGAATCTTCTGGTTTTACTAGTTGTACTAGTTCAACTTTATCAAACTGGTGCTGACGGATTAAGCCGCGTGTATCGCGCCCATAACTGCCCGCTTCACTTCTAAAACACGGTGTGTGCGCAGTTAAACGAATCGGTAAATCACTTTCGTCGTAAATCTCGTCGCGTGCGCTGTTAGTCAGCGGTACTTCTGCTGTAGGGATTAAGCTAAAGCCAGCTTGTTGTTCACCATCGTCGTTTACTAGGCCTAATGTATGGAATAAGTCGCCTGCAAACTTAGGTAATTGGCTTGTGCCGTATAGGCTTGCGCTGTTTACTAAGTACGGTACATACATTTCTGTATAGCCGTTTGTGTCTGTGTGGGTGTCTAGCATGTATTGCGTTAGTGCACGGTGCATACGTGCTACTTGGCCGCGCATTACTGTAAAACGTGCGCCACTAATTTTAACGCCCATTTCAAAATCTAGGCCGTTTAGGTCTTGCCCTACATCTACGTGATCTTTTACTTCAAAGTCGTACTTTTTAGGCGTGCCCCAGGTAAGTATTTCAACGTTGTCGTCTTCATCAGCGCCTTCTGGTACTGATTCGTCTGGTAAATTTGGAATTGCTAAAGCAATGTCGTTAATGGCGTTGAGTACTTCGTCTTGCGCTTTTTTAGTTGCGTCTAATTCGCTGCCTAAGTTTGCCACTGCGTCTAATAGCGGCTGTGCGTCTTCGCCTTTCGCTTTTGCTTGGCCAATGGCTTTAGCACTGGCGTTACGTTGACTTTGAAGCTCTTGCGTTTTTACTTGTAATGTTTTGCGTTGCTCTTCAAGTTCTGTCACTTTTGCAACATCAAGCTCGTAGCCACGAGCCGCTAAGCGTGCTGCAGTTTGCTCAACGTCTTGTCGTAAATATTTAGAATCTAACATGTTAGTTTTTTAACCTTTTTGCATTACCAGCTGAAGGCCCAGCCAAGCCATAAAAATACAGACCATCACATTTAAGATGATATTGAGGGCCATTTTAATAAAGTGACCTTGTTGTAACAACAACAACGAGTCCATTGAGAATGTTGAAAAGGTGGTTAATGCACCTAAAAAGCCAATACCGATAAGGGTTTTAGCGGGGCTTACAGTGATAATTTGTTTATCTATCAAACCGTATAAAACGCCCATTAACAATGAACCCAGAATATTAACCGCCAACGTACCAAAAGGGAATCCCCTACCAAGGAGTTTTAGCATGGTTTCGCTAATAAAAAATCGAAAACAAGCACCTGAAGCCCCGCCAAGGGCGATCATCATATAAAGTTTAATCATTTTCGTATCGTTTAAGTGGGCTTTGCGCATCGCGCTCTTTTAGGTAATCGAGTTTTTGTTTAATTTTTTGCTCAAGGCCGCGATCGCTCGGTAGGTAATATTCCTTGCCGTCCATTTCTGGGGGTAAGTATTTTTCACCGGCGGCAAAGGCGCCCTCTTCGTTATGCGCATAGCGGTATTCAGCACCATAGCCTAAGTCTTTCATTAAGTTGGTTGGTGCGTTTCGTAAATGCTCAGGCACTGGGTAACTTGGCTCGTTTTTGGCATCAGCTTTTGCTTGATTAAACGCTATATAAACCGCATTACTTTTGGGTGCGCTGGCCAAATATAAGGTGGCTTGTGCAATGGCGCGTTCGCCCTCACTTGGGCCTACACGCTGAAATATATCCCATGCGTTTAATGCCACTTCCATAGCCCGTGGGTCGGCGTTACCTATGTCTTCTGTGGCAATGGCAAGTAAACGTCTTGCTACATAAAGTGGGTCGCCGCCACCGGCTAAAATACGGCAATACCAATACACCGCACCATCGGGTGAACTGCCTCGTACCGATTTATGAAAAGCCGAGATTAAATCGTAAAATTCATCGCCGCCTTTATCGTATTTAGCCAAATGCGTAGGCAGTACTTGGCTAAGTACGTGCTCATCTACGTTGTATGTGCCGTTATGCTCGGTGGTTAAATCAACCGCTTGCTCAAGTAGGTTTAATACTTTACGGGCATCGCCGCCGCTTGCTTGGCAAAGCGCCTTTTTGGCGTTATTAGCAATAACTATGTTTTTTTGGTTTAGTTGCTCATCTTGCTTAAGTGCGCGCTCTATCACTGTGTATAGGTCGCTCTCTTGTAATGACTTTAAAACATACACACGGGCACGCGATAAAATCGCATTATTAAGTGCAAATGAGGGGTTTTCGGTTGTCGCGCCTACAAATATAAACGTGCCGTCTTCTATGTGAGGTAAAAATGCATCTTGCTGCGATTTATTAAAACGGTGTACTTCATCCACAAACATTAAGGTGCGTTGCCCGCGGCTTTGTAGGTTATCATGTGCTTGCGTTACGCTGTCGCGAATATCTTTTACGCCTGCGGTCACAGCCGACATTTGTATAAGCTCGGCATCGGCGTGGTTTGCAATAATTTGCGCCAAGGTTGTTTTGCCCACCCCAGGCGGCCCCCACAAAATTAAGCTATGGCAGCGCCCTGCAACAATGGCTTGATGCAAAGGTTTGTCACTACTAAGTAAATGCTGCTGACCTATGTATTCTTCAAGCGTTGTAGGGCGCATTCGCGCCGCAAGTGGGCGTACATCGGGTCCAAAGTTAAAGCCTAAATTACTCACCGTGGCTCTGATCGTCTATTTCAACACCTTCTGGCGGTGTAAATTCAAATACTGTGGCATCAAGCTCGGTGTTTACTTTAGCATCGTTAAAAGTGAACGATGAAAGTTGGCCCGAGTTATCTGTCACTACTAATGTTGCAAGGCCTGCTTGGTTATCCACAAACGTAATATCTAACTGCTCTACTTGGCTTTCTACGCCTTTATTTGGCGTAACACTATAGCCAGACTCTGTTGCTTGAACACTGTATTTTTCCCATTGTGCAGGGTCTTTTGAGGTAAGTAATACAAACGGCGTTGAGTCTATTAAGCTGTGAGTATTCATTATGGTTACTTGCTCAGCAAAACTGTCGAAGTAATAGGTTTTATCACCATTAGATACAAATAAGGTATCGTCTGGGTTGGTTTGTTCCCAGCGTATCATCATAGGTTGTTTAAGGGCGATTGTACCCTCGCCTTGCATTACGGCTTGGCCTTCTTTGTCTGTTACTTTTTGTGCAAACTGCGCTTTAAAGCTCTTAAGTGTTGCCAGTTTGTCTTGCAGTGCTTGGCTGTCGTCTGCAAAACTCGGTGCGGCAATTAAGCCACTTAATACTAATAATAAACTGTTTAATTTTTTCATTGGTTTGCTCCATTAGGTACTAATACATCGCGAGCACCATTATGACCTGGTGAACTTACGATACCTGATGTTTCCATTTGTTCTACTAAGCGTGCTGCACGGTTATAGCCTACGCGTAACTTACGTTGTACAGATGAAACCGATACCTTGCCTGTCTCAATTACAAATGCGACCGCTTCGTCGTAAAGTGGGTCTGACTCTTCATCTGCACTTTCACTTGCTTCACCGGGTAGTAAAATATCTTCAGTGGCATCGCCATTAAGAATTTCATCTATGTAATTAGGTTTAGCACGCGCTTTCCAATCGTTAACGACTGCGTGTACTTCGTGGTCATCTACAAATGCGCCATGCACACGCTCTGGCACGCTTGTGCCTGGCGGTAAATAAAGCATGTCACCCATACCTAGTAAGTTTTCGGCTCCTTGCTGGTCAAGTATGGTGCGCGAATCTATTTTACTTGATACCTGAAACGCCATACGCGTTGGTATATTGGCTTTAATTAAGCCTGTAATTACATCAACCGATGGACGCTGAGTGGCAAGTACTAAGTGAATCCCTGCTGCACGTGCTTTTTGCGCTATACGTGCAATAAGTTCTTCTACTTTTTTACCAACAATCATCATCATGTCGGCAAACTCATCAATTACCACAACAATGCTTGGTAGTTTTTCAAGCTCGTCGGGGCCGTCCTTCATACCGTCTGTGTCTTTAAAAAGTGGGTCCATAATGGGGTAGCCCGCTTCTTTGGCATCAAGTACTTTTTGGTTGTAACCTTTTAAATTACGCACACCCAACGCTGACATCAATTTATAACGACGTTCCATTTCACCTACACACCAACGCAGCGCGTTAGCCGCTTCTTTCATGTCGGTTACAACTTCACATAATAAATGCGGTATCCCCTCGTAAACCGAAAGTTCAAGCATTTTAGGGTCAATCATGATCATACGTACATCATCTGGGCCCGATTTATACAGTAAGCTTAATATCATTACATTAACGCCCACTGACTTACCCGAGCCCGTTGTACCAGCTACCAATAAATGTGGCATTTTACCTAAATCGGCACACACAGGTTGTCCTGCAATGTCTTTACCTAACACCATGGTAAGCGGTGATGGATTTTGCTCAAATTTAGGCGCATTTATTACTTCAGACAAGCGAACTATTTCACGGTGTTTGTTAGGCAGCTCTATGCCTATGTAAGTTTTACCCGGTATAACTTCAACAACACGTACACTAATAGCTGAAAGCGAGCGGGCTAAATCTTTTGATAAACCGGTAATTTTAGACACCTTTATTCCCGGTGCTAAATCAAGCTCAAATCGCGTTACAACAGGCCCAGGATATACACCAACTACTGTAGCTTGTACGTTAAAGTCGAGAAGTTTTGTCTCTACAAGGCGTGATACAACATCGAGCTCTTCTTGCGAAATTGGGTTTTTAGCTTTATCGGGTCTGTCGAGTAAATCAAGCGACGGTAATGGGCCTGGTGGCGGCTCTTGGTCAAGCAGTTGTTCAAACTTTTCTTTTGCTGTTGGTGGTGGCTGATACGCAGGCTTTGCTTTAGGCATAGGCCTTGCTGGCGATACCACTGTTGTAACTGGTTTTTCAGGTTCTACAACTTGGCTTTGATCAAGCGCGTTTAGTGCCGCTGCCGTATCCATTGGTTCATCATCTATTGCACTAAAGCCAATTTCTTGATCGAGTATATCGTCAAGCTCATCAAATGGGCTGTAGTCGTCGCTGATTTGTGGCTCTGTAAAAGGCGTTTGCGGTTTATTAATGGCTTTTTGAGGTGCGTCGTTTTTTGCCTCTACTGGCGCTTCAAGCTGCTCTGTGAGATCGTCGTTAAACTGAGCATCTGCATTGTCACTGTTTGTGTTTGCAGCAATTCGTTCTCTGTTTATCCAACCTTTTATGTACGAAGTAATAAAGCGATACAACCTAACCATTAAATCGCCTAGGTAATCTACAAAATCAACCCACGACACGCCCGTTAAAAGGGTTAATCCTGCAAAAAAGAAACACAATAGCAAAATTGATGTGCCGGTAAAATTAAACGCCGGCATCATGGCAGTCGCAATGACATCTCCCACTACCCCGCCTGATGAAAAATTATAAATATCGTCGAAGTTAATACTGCTAATTGCCGTAGCTGAGGTCACAAACAGGGCTAAGCCTATAATGCGAAGGGCTAATGTTGTGTAATCAAGCTGTAAAATACGGTGCGGCTGTTTAAACAATAAATAGCCGAATAACTGAATCGCCGCCGGAACTAAATACGCAAGCCATCCAAAAGTAAGCAGCAGTATATCGGCAACCCACGCACCGGCTGTGCCTGTAATATTTTTTACGTTTCTAAATTCGCCGGTTTGTGACCACGAAGGATCTGCCGGATCAAAACTGATTAAGGCACATAAAATAAATATTGCAGCAAAGGTACTGATAATCAGCCCTGTTTCTAATAGTCTTTGCACACCGTTTAGGCGCATAACTTCCTATCCCTCTTATTATTCTATTTATTACACTTCAACAGCAGTCAAATACCTTAGCAGGAAATGCAATTTGATGCACTTTATCTTAATGTGTATGGCCTGATTATGAACACGTTTTTATAAATTTGAGCCTGTTTACCTTTAACAGTTAAACTTATGCAATGTAAGGGCGAATAATTACGCCGTCTTCACCTTTAACTTCTTCCATAACTACATAGGTGCGACTTTCACTGACGTTTGGCAACTTTAAAAGAATGTCTCCTAATACACCACGGTATTCTGACATATCATTAACACGCGTTTTAAGTAAAAAATCAAAATTACCCGACACTAGGTGACATTCTATTATCTCTTCGTGCTTTTTCACGGCTGCACTAAACTCGTCAAATACGTCTGGCGAGGTTTTGGTAATCGTAACTTCTACATACACCGATAACCCCTGCCCTAACTTAGCCGGATCGACCACCGCTTTGTATCCGAGTATGTAACCTTCTCGCTCAAGCTTTTTTACGCGCTCTAGGCAGGGCGTGGCGCTCAGGCCAACTCGTCGGGCCAGTTCAACATTTGAAAGACGCCCATCATGTTGTAATTCCATCAAAATTTTACGGTCTATTCTGTCTAATAACTGATGCATAAGGCTCACTAGTTTTTTATTCTGTTTATTTTTATTATTTAGATAATAACACTAGCTTGGCATTTAAAAAAGGTGAGACACACTGGCTTGTCATGAATATAATAGTGAAAAATTTCAATCCGTTCTTAATAAGGCAAATGTTATGATTATTGGTGTACCTAAAGAAATCAAAAACCATGAATACCGCGTAGGTATGGTTCCTGCTAGTGTTCGTGAATTAGTTAATCACGGCCACCAAGTGGTTGTAGAAACGAATGCAGGTATGGGTATTGGTTTTACAGATGAAGATTACACCCAAGCAGGTGCAGACATTTTAGCAACTGCGGCTGACGTTTTTGCAAACGCAGACATGATTGTAAAAGTAAAAGAACCACAAGCAGTTGAACGTGCAATGCTTCGTGAAGACCAAATTCTTTTCACTTACCTTCACCTTGCACCGGATCTTCCACAAACTGAAGACCTTGTTAAGAGCAAAGCGATTTGTATTGCTTATGAAACAGTGACTGACTCTCGTGGTGGTTTACCACTTTTAGCGCCAATGAGTGAAGTAGCTGGCCGTATGTCTATTCAAGCTGGTGCACAAGCCCTTGAAAAATCTAACCACGGTCGTGGTATGTTACTAGGCGGTGTACCTGGTGTTGAGCCGGCTAAAGTTGTTGTTATCGGTGGCGGCATGGTTGGTCGTAGCGCTGCACAAATGGCTGTAGGCCTAGGTGCTGATGTTGTAGTACTTGATCGTAACATTGATGTACTACGTGCACTAGACGCGCAATTTGGTAATAAAGTAAAAGCTATTTACTCAACTGCTGATGCACTTGAAAAACACGTACTAGAAGCAGACCTAGTAATTGGTGGCGTACTAATCCCTGGCGCTGCTGCTCCTAAGCTTGTAACAGCAGAGCACATCAAAGCAATGAAGCCTGGCGCTGCTATTGTTGACGTTGCTATTGACCAAGGCGGTTGTATTGCAACATCTAAAGCAACAACGCATGCTGATCCTACTTTCATCGTTGATGAAGTTGTTCACTACTGTGTTGCTAACATGCCGGGTGCTGTTCCTCGTACGTCTACATTTGCACTTAACAATGCAACATTGCCGTTTATCATTAACCTTGCAAACAAAGGTTACAAAAAGGCATTGCTAGACGACGCTAACTTCCTAAAAGGCTTAAATGTAATTAAAGGCCAAGTAACGTACAAAGAAGTTGCTGAAGCATTTAACATGGATTACGTTGACCCACGTACAGCGGTTGAAAACGCTTAATTAAGCGTTTGTACCAATAAAAAAAGCAGCTATAAAGCTGCTTTTTTTTATGTCTAATTTAAATTCAATCTAAATAAACCGTTTAATAATAAAGTCTACTTTTACCCGTTTTGCTTGGCCAAGTAACTTTTTAACTGGCTGAGGGTAATCTTCCATGGTTTCTAAATCGTCTGGCCCTGTTAGTCGGCGACAGTGCTTAAGAATTTCATGCTTTTCGTTATCAATTGCTTGCATAATAGTTTGCTCAGGATCTTCAATTAATATCCCGTTTTCTATGTCTAAGCCCCATGCTCGTGGGTTTAGGTTATGCCCACTCAATAAATGCTTTGATCTATCTGCACATATTCCTTTTAAATGGAAAGAGTTATTGTCGTGTTTCCAAAGGTATACATTTAAGTTACCGTTATCTATATGGCGTTTTTGTGTTTTAACAAATTTATGCAAAATAGTTTCGTATAAATAAGGCAACGCACCAATTTTACTAAACGGCTCACTAGGTGGCATATAAAAATCATTAGCGGTTTTATCACCCACAACAATTGTAATATGTTTGCCTTGTTTCAAAAGCCTGCGTAACGAACGCATAAGCGGCGCAGGAAAATTGAAGTACGGTGTATAAAGTACCAGTTCGCGTTCAGTTGTATCAAAAAGGGCTTTGATCATACGATTAAGTTCGTTATGGCGACGCCCAAGCCCTAAAAACAAGCGAATATTTAACGCATTATTGCTTGCTTGCTCAGCCGACTTATAACTTGCTGCTTTTAGATCACGCATTAATTGCTTTTGTTCAAGTTTAAAGTCAATTAATCGCTTGAGCGGACGCGTGTCGATACGAGGCACTGCCACTGAACTCAATAGCTTTGTTTCAATAAAGTCTATTACAGAGTCACACAGGCCTTTTTGCGTAATTAAAAAGTAACGGTCAAGCCTGTAGCGGTCACTGTGCTGTAAATACACATTATTTAAGCTAGCACCGCTGTAAAGCAACGTGTCGTCTATTACAAAACCTTTTAGGTGTAATACACCAAACAGCTCTTTCGCTTTTACCGGTACACCAAATACTTGTACATTTGATTTAAATTTTTCTAGATAGTCACAGTATAAACTTGCGTTCCCGTCTGATTTCTCAGCACCAATAAGCCCACGCTGGGCACGATGAAAATCGACCAGTACTTTTACTTCAAGTGCAGGGTTGGCTAAAGACGCATTGTGTAATGCCTCTAAAACTTCGCGGCCTGCTTCATCATCTTGCAAATAAAGCGCAGTAATATAAATGCGCTTTTTTGCGTTAGCGATTAAATTAAGTAATTGTGTGCGGTAATCTTGCGCATTGGTTAAGACGTTAACGTCTTTTGAAGTCAACCCAAATGCGGGTTTTTCCTGCCAAAATAACATAGTTGCCTATTCATTTAGGTCACATAATCTATCAGTGACAAATCAAAATTAGGTAAAACATAACAAAAAAAATCAAAGTGGTCATGAATTAACGACGTTTTGTTGCTTGTTAGTCTATTTATTGAGCTAGTTTACCCTGCAAGGCATAAAAGTATGTTTGTTTAGTACATAAAAATGAACAGGTTTTCGATTTACTAAAAAAAATAATCTCAGATTTTGTTTACTTCTGCCTTGTTTTTCTTAGAATCGAGCGCATTAATGACCGTATAGAATCGTTTAGGAAAATATCATGACTGAAGCAAAACATAGTAAGCTACTAATTTTAGGCTCTGGCCCAGCTGGTTACACAGCTGCAGTGTATGCAGCCCGTGCAAATTTAAACCCTGTTTTAATTACAGGTATGCAACAAGGTGGTCAATTAACTACTACCACTGAAGTTGAAAACTGGCCGGGTGATGCACACGGTTTAACAGGCCCTGCACTTATGGACCGCATGAAAGAGCATGCTGAACGCTTTGAAACCGAAATTGTGTTTGACCACATAAACAAAGTTGATGTTTCTAAACGCCCTTTCACACTTACTGGCGATCAAGGTACATACACATGCGATGCACTTATTATTGCTACAGGCGCATCTGCAAAATACTTAGGTTTAGAGTCTGAAACAAACTTCCAAGGTCGTGGTGTATCGGCGTGTGCAACGTGTGATGGCTTTTTCTATAAAGGTCAAAAAGTAGCAGTAGTTGGTGGTGGTAATACCGCTGTTGAAGAAGCACTATACTTATCTAACATTGCTGATGAAGTCCATGTAATTCACCGTCGCGATAGTTTCCGTAGTGAAAAAATTCTTGCTGATCGTCTTACTGAAAAAGCGGCAAACGGCAACGTGGTAATGCACTACAACCGTACACTAGACGAAGTTTTGGGCGACCAAATGGGTGTAACAGGCATTCGCATTAAAGATGTAGCATCTGATGCTACTGAAGATTTAGATTTGGCGGGTGTATTTATAGCAATTGGCCACAAACCAAACACAGATATGTTTGAAGGCCAGCTAGAAATGAAAGACGGCTACCTAGTTGTTGAGTCAGGTCTTAACGGTAACGCAACGCAAACAAGCGTACCAGGTGTTTTTGCTGCAGGTGATGTGTCTGACCATATTTACCGTCAAGCGATTACATCTGCTGGAACAGGCTGTATGGCAGCCCTTGATGCAGAGCGCTATTTAGACAACCTATAACGTTTATTTTTTATAAAAGGGGCTGAACAATCAGCCCCTTTTTTTACGCCTAAAATATAGTTACACTTTTAAAACAAATTATAAAAAGTAAACACGTTATGACAAACCAGCTATACCAACTAAGTGATACAGATATAGCATTTCCCAATCCAGAATATGCATTAGTTTCTCCAGACGGCCTACTAGCTGTGGGTGGTGACTTGAGCATACCTCGCCTTTGCAATGCTTATAGTAATGGTATATTTCCTTGGTTTAGCGATAACGAACCCATTATGTGGTGGTCACCAAGTGAGCGTGGCATTGTGGAGTTAAATGAGTTTCATGTTAGTAAAAGTTTACGTAAACACCTAAAAAAATACCCCGTAACAGTGACAGTTAATAACGCCTTTGTTGAAGTCATTGAAGCATGCCGCGACCAACGCATTGATACCGACGGTACTTGGATCACTAATGATATGCTTAGTGCTTACATAAATGCTCATCATGCAGGCGTAGCGCATAGCTTAGAGGTGTGGCGCAACGGAGAGCTTGCAGGTGGACTGTATGGAATTATGCAAAATGGTGTGTTTTGTGGCGAATCGATGTTTCATCATCAAACTAATTGTTCTAAATTAGCTATGTGGGCGCTTGTGAATTGGTTAAAAAACCATGACGCTCATTTTATTGATTGCCAACTCGAAAACCCATATTTGATGAGTTTGGGAGCAAAAGTTATTCCTCGAACTGATTTTTTAGCTAAACTTAATACTGCACTTACCTATAAAGTTAATCCTACTATGTGGGAACCACAGGAACTTATTGCAATCTATGAATGAAAACCTAACAGCCCGTGTTGGTTTAAGCCAAGAATTTGCGTGTAGTTATCTGCCCAACAGGCGCGAGCAACTATTAGTCATATTAGATCCCACTTATTATTGCTCAGAAAAGTTCGAATCTTTGTTAGCAGTCGGCTTTAGGCGCAGTGGTAACCAAATATACCGCCCTCACTGCCCCGTTTGCAGTGCATGTAACTCTGTTCGTGTTTTAGCGCAAGAATTTATGCCATCAAAATCACAAAAACGTAAACTAAACAAAGCAAAAACACAGTTTACGGTCACTTACTCTACTCGCGAACGATCAGAGTATTATCCGCTGTACAGTAAATATATAACTATGCGCCATCAAGACGGCAGCATGTACCCACCGCAGCCTGAACAATTTCAAAGCTTTTTATTTTGCAGTTGGCTTGAAATCACATTTATCGAACTTTGGCATCAAGACACTTTAGTAGGTGTAGCTGTAACCGATTGTATGGACAACGCTATTTCTGCTATTTACACGTTTTTTGACCCTGACTTTGAGCACTATAGCCTAGGGTCAATTATGATATTAGAGCAGCTAAAATTTGCTAAAGCGCAAAATAAACAATTTGTGTATTTGGGCTATCAAATTGATGAGTGCACCAAAATGAAGTATAAAACTCAGTTTTTACCCGCACAAAAACAGCTTAATGATGAGTGGGTGGCTATTTAATTTGCAAATATAGCCCCTGCGCCTTTACTTATTGGTGTATTTTGGGCAAAATCTGCAGCGTTTAACTATTAAAGAGGTGTTACGCTAAACATGGCGAAAGAAGACGTAATCGAAATGCAAGGGACTGTCCTTGATACTTTACCAAATACAATGTTCCGAGTTGAGCTAGAAAATGGTCACGTAGTTGTGGCTCATATTTCAGGTAAAATGCGCAAAAACTATATCCGTATTTTAACCGGCGATAAAGTAACGGTAGAAATGACTCCTTACGATTTATCGAAAGGTCGTATCGTATTCCGTGCTCGCTAAGTAAGTGCGTAAACGAGATTTAGTTTTTGGCTAGTGTATAACTAGCTTTAAGCGTTTATTAAATGTAATTGATGGACTTTGACTAGCAATTACATTTAATAAACAAAAAACCCAGCTTTTGCTGGGTTTTTTGTTGCCTAAAATAAAAAATGGCCCGGTATTACAAGCGAGCCATTTAGAGTCTTATGCCGTTTATGCTGGTGTTAAACTACTTTCGTAATCAAAACGGATTTTCTTGTCTTTTACCGACACCTTCACTGTGCCGCCATCAGCCAACTTACCAAACAGTATTTCGTTTGCGAGTGGCTTTTTGAGCTCTTCTTGAATAACACGCGCCATTGGGCGTGCACCCATCGCTTTATCGTAGCCTTTTTCAGCTAACCATTCACGTGCCTTAGAGGTCAATTCAAAATTAACCGACTTCTTATCAAGCTGTGCCTGCAGTTCAACAATAAATTTATCAACCACCAACAAAATAACTTCACGTTCAAGATGGTTAAACCAAATAATGTTATCTAAGCGGTTTCTAAACTCTGGTGAAAATGTTTTGTTAATTTCACCCATTGCATCGTGTGTATGATCCTGCTCACTAAAGCCAATTGACTTGCGAGTTGTTTCTTGCACGCCGGCATTAGTGGTCATTACCAGCACAACATTTCTAAAGTCAGCTTTACGGCCATTGTTGTCAGTTAATGTACCGTGATCCATTACCTGCAATAAAATGTTGTAAATATCTGGATGCGCTTTTTCAATCTCATCGAGTAAAACCACCGCATGAGGGTTCTTAATAACAGCCTCGGTTAGCAAACCGCCCTGCTCAAAACCAACATAACCTGGCGGTGCACCAATTAAGCGGCTAATTGCATGACGCTCAACATATTCCGACATATCAAAACGAATAAACTCAACACCCATGCACTTTGCAAGCTGCTTAGTTACCTCTGTTTTACCAACACCGGTTGGACCAGCGAATAAGAAAGAACCCACTGGTTTTTCTTCACTTGTTAGCCCTGAACGTGACAAACGGATTGCCGATGTAAGTGCATCAATTGACTGATCTTGACCAAACACCAACATTTTAAGATTACGATCAATATTTTTAAGCGTTTCTTTGTCCGATGACGATACATTTTGTGGTGGAATGCGCGCCATTTTGGATATGATCATTTCAATGTCTGACACACCAATGGTTTTTTTACGTTTAGAGCTTGGCTGCAAACGCTGGTTTGCACCGGCTTCATCTATTACGTCAATGGCTTTATCAGGTAAGTGACGCTCGTTAATGTATTTAGCACTCAGCTCAGCCGCAGCTTTTAACGCTTTTTGTGTGTAACGAATACCATGGTGTTCTTCATAACGATCTTTCAGGCCATTCAGGATTTTAGTGGTATCGGCAACACTTGGCTCAAGTACATCAATTTTTTGAAAACGACGAACTAATGCACGGTCTTTCTCAAAAATATTTTTATACTCGTTGTAAGTTGTTGACCCCATACAACGAAGCTTACCACTTGAAAGTAATGGCTTAAGCAAGTTAGAGGCATCCATAACCCCACCTGATGCAGCGCCTGCCCCAATGATGGTATGAATTTCATCAATGAACAAAATAGAGCCAGGTTTTGCTTGTAGCTCTTTTAATAAACTTTTAAAACGTTTTTCAAAATCGCCACGGTATTTTGTACCAGCAAGTAATGCACCCATGTCTAAAGAGTAAACGACTGCATCTGCAATCACTTCAGGAACTTGCTCGTTTACAATACGATAAGCTAACCCTTCAGCAATCGCTGTTTTACCCACTCCCGCTTCACCTACAAGCAATGGGTTATTCTTTTTACGACGACACAACACTTGTACCGCACGTTCAACTTCACTGTCACGGCCAATCAATGGATCAATATTGCCATCGCGTGCTTGCGCATTTAAGTTTGTAGTGAAGCTGTCTAGCTTGCTGGCCTCTTCATTTTGAACTTCTTGCACTTCTTCGTTTATGTCGTCCGTGTCGTCTCCTAAATCATCATCGGTTTTTGAAATCCCATGAGAAATAAAATTAACAATGTCTAAACGCGAAACATCATTTTTCTTTAGCAGATAAACGGCTTGGCTTTCTTGCTCAGAAAAAATAGCAACCAACACATTTACGCCGGTAACTTCGTTTTTACCTGATGATTGAACAT
Source organism: Pseudoalteromonas sp. SIMBA_162 (assembly GCF_046535955.1). NCBI lineage: Bacteria > Pseudomonadati > Pseudomonadota > Gammaproteobacteria > Alteromonadales > Pseudoalteromonadaceae > Pseudoalteromonas > Pseudoalteromonas sp. SIMBA_162. Next base: position 17,038 of record NZ_JAWJBQ010000035.1, read on the forward strand.
GAAACACCGCACGCTGTAATACTCGTTGAAAACCAAGCGTAGGTTGTGTTTCACGCTCTTCTTCTAAATCGGGGATGACCGGTGTTGTTTCATCAATAAATTCAAGCAATTCGTATTTCAAGCCTGAAATGTTAACACCACACGCATTTAGTGCTTCTGAAGCAGAAGGGTTATCTAATAGCGCAAGTAAAAGGTGCTCGACAGTCATAAACTCATGACGGCGAGTGCGCGCTTCACGAAACGCGGCATTTAATGTAAGTTCTAAGTCTTTGTTTAGCATTGGCAACCCCTTACTGAGATAATAATGTATACCACAACAAACAGGTGTGTGATCACCCTAGTTGGGATTTATTCCTGCTCACAACTACAAAGCAGCGGATGCTCGTTATCACGCGAGTAGCGGTTAACTTGTTCAACTTTGGTATAAGCTACATCAGCGCTGTAAACACCACAAATACCTTTACCTTTTTCGTGAACTTGAAGCATCACATCGGTTGCTCTATCGCTATCCATGTTAAAAAACGTCGTTAAAACTTCTATTACAAAGTCCATCGGCGTGTAATCGTCATTATTTAAAACAACTTTGTATTTCCGCGGCGGCTGTAGCTTTTGCTTTTCGCTGTCGCGAACTATATCGATAACACCTGAATCTTTCATACCACTCATAATTAAATATAGTCTTGTCTTAGGAACTCAAGCAAACTTGAATAAAAAATAAATAAAATATTAAAAAATAGCTCAAAAAGCTTGACTGATTGATTAAATAAACTACAGTCAAACATAGATTGATTAATCCTTAATCAGTCTAGCAAATAATACGATTTAGAATAACTAAATTAGTCAACTTATTGAAGGACGTAGAAGTATGGCTTGTGGTAAAGTTAAATGGTTTAACAATGCTAAAGGTTTTGGTTTCATCGTTGAAGACGGCTGCGAGAATGATATTTTCGCCCATTACTCTACAATTGTAATGGACGGTTATAAAACACTCAAAGCTGGACAAGATGTAACATTCGAATTAGAACAAGGCCCCAAAGGCTTGCACGCTAAAAATATTGCCTTAGACGGCGACATTTTAGAGTGACGATTGTTTATTCGACTAAAGCGAGCGACCTATTAGGCTCCTCGCTTAATTCCTCACACTTCTATTTACCCACACCGATATAAATTGTTTCTTTTTCTTTATTTTCAACCCTCATCCTTGATTTTATTTCATATACCCCAATATTCTAAGAGTTGACCGTTTAACTGCTTGTGAGCAGGCTCAAACTCTAGCCCTTTGTATTCAAGCTTGTTACACTCTTGATGCTAAAAATTTACGCAAAATATAGCAACTAGCTCAACTTGCTGAGCACACAAAATATACTAGTCTAAAGGCTAATGTATTTTTATTATATTTTTAGCTATAAATATGACCACAGTTCGTCAGGTGTGACTATTCTGCTTTAACTGTAAAGCTACACGAGTACCAACACCTAACAAACTATTCATTATCTGAACGTATATATTAAAACACTATGATATGTACTCTCTCAGCTTTAATGATTTCTTTGCATTGTTGAATAAGGCCAATTGGCCGACTATCTAGGAATGATGATGACATCAAAAATTATCTATACAAAAACGGACGAAGCTCCGGCACTAGCAACTTACTCGTTGCTACCGATCATCCAAGCATATACAAATGCAGCAGGTGTTGAAGTTGAAACTCGCGATATCTCATTAGCAGGTCGTGTAATTGCTAGCTTCCCTGATTATTTAACAGAAGAACAACGTATTGGTGATGCACTTGCTGAACTAGGTGAGCTTGCAAAAACACCTGAAGCTAATATCATCAAACTTCCAAACATTAGTGCTTCAGTTCCACAGTTACGCGCTGTGATAAAAGAGCTTCAAGCAAAAGGTTATGCCCTTCCAGATTACCCTGTTGAGCCTAAAAACGACGAAGAAAAAGCAATCCAAGCTGCATACGACAAAGTTAAAGGTAGTGCGGTAAACCCTGTATTACGCGAAGGTAATTCTGACCGTCGTGCACCTGGTTCTGTAAAAGAGTACGCACGCAATAACCCACATTCAATGGGCGCGTGGAGCAAAGACTCTGCCTCTTACGTTGCAAGCATGAGCGAAGGCGATTTCTTTGGTTCAGAGCAATCAACAACTATTGAAGAAGCAACTGACGTGCGCATTGAGCATGTTGCTACAAACGGGGATATAACTGTTCTTAAGCAAAGCACACCACTACTAGCTGGTGAGGTAATTGATGCTTCACGCATTAGTGCTGCTAAGCTACAGGCTTTTTTAGCTGCTGAAATTGATGCTGCTAAAGAAAAAGGCGTTTTATTCTCGCTTCACATGAAAGCGACAATGATGAAAGTGTCTGATCCAATCATATTTGGTCACGCTGTTAAAGTATTCTATAAAGACGTATTTGCAAAACACGGTGAACTTTTTGAAGAGCTTGGTGTTGATGTTAATAACGGTTTAGGCGATGTTTACTCTAAAATTCAAACGTTAGATGATGCTAAACGCGCTGAAATCGAAGCCGATATTCAAGCTGTATATGCTGACCGCCCAGCTATTGCTATGGTTGATTCTGACCGTGGTATCACAAACTTACACGTGCCAAGTGATGTGATCATTGATGCATCTATGCCTGCTGCAATTCGTTCAAGCGGTCAAATGTGGAACAACGACGGTAAATTACAAGACACAAGTTTTGTAATTCCTGATCGTTGTTACTCTGGCGTTTATCAAGCAACTATTGATTTTTGTAAAGAACACGGTGCGTTTGATCCAACGACAATGGGTAGCGTTCCAAACGTTGGCCTTATGGCTCAAAAAGCAGAAGAGTACGGTTCACACGACAAAACGTTTGAAGTAAAAGCAGCGGGTACTATTCGTGTAGTAGATACCGCGGGTAATACACTACTTGAGCACAGTGTTGAGCAAGGTGATATCTGGCGTATGTGCCAGGTTAAAGATGCACCAATCCAAGATTGGGTTAAACTTGCTGTTAATCGTGCACGTGCTACTGGCGTTCCTGCTATTTTTTGGTTAGACGAAAATCGTGCACACGATGCTCAGCTAATCAAAAAAGTAAATAAATACCTACCTGATCACGACACAGCTGGCCTAGATATTCAAATTTTAGCCCCACTTGAAGCCACTTTATTCTCTTTAGGTCGCATTAAAGAAGGTAAAGATACTATTTCTGTAACAGGTAACGTACTACGTGATTACCTAACAGATTTGTTCCCAATTTTAGAGCTGGGCACAAGTGCTAAAATGCTTTCAATTGTTCCACTTATGAACGGTGGTGGCTTATTTGAAACTGGCGCAGGTGGTTCTGCACCTAAGCACCTTCAGCAGTTTGAAAAAGAAAACCACTTACGTTGGGATTCTTTAGGTGAGTTTTTAGCACTTGCAGCATCACTAGAGCATTTAAGTGTAACTACAGGTAACAACAAGGCTCAAGTACTTGCAGATACGCTTGATAAAGCGACGGGTACTTTCCTTGCTGAAAACAAATCGCCTTCACGTAAAGTTAAAGAAATTGATAACCGTGGTTCTCATTTCTTCTTATCTTTATTTTGGGCTCAAGAACTTGCTAAGCAAAATGATGATAGCGAACTCAAAGCACAGTTCACTCAAATTGCGAGCGATTTAGAGGCAAATAAAGACGCGATCGTAAACGAATTAAACGATGCTCAAGGCCCTGCAATTGAATTAGGTGGTTACTTCCAACCTAACGACGCAGCCGCTTTTGAAGCAATGCGTCCAAGCACTACATTTAACGATATCCTTGCTAAATTAGTGTAATAAATAGTAAAAAAAAACCGCTTACTTTTAAAAGTAAGCGGTTTTTTTATGTCTATGAAAAAGGCCGCTTAATGCGACCTTTTAAAGTTAATATCAACTCGCTTAATGAAATCCCAATTGTCGGGTTGATATAACGCTTACTATTTACTTAGTGTAAGCTCTTGGCATGTTTGAATCAGTAGTATAACGGTCACGTAATTTATCTTGGCGAGACTGTGTAGACACCTCAGTGCCATTAATAAACATACGACTTACGTTACTGCTTATTTCAAACGGATCATTAGTCCACATCACTACATCAGCGGCTTTACCCACCTCAATACTGCCCGCATTAATACCGAATACGTCAGCAACATTTGATGTAACAGCTTTCAGTGCACCTTGTTGGCTCATGCCATAAGATACAGCGTTACCTGCGTCATAGCGAAGCTGATAAATATTGTGACTTGCATCTCCACCAACTGTTAAAAGTACTTTAACACCGGCTTTTTCAAGTAAACCTGCATTATTTAAGTTAGCGTGTAAAGAATCGAAGCTTCCTGGTAAGTTGTCCATAGCGCTAATAATTACTGGGATATTAGCTTTAGCAATATGCTCTTTAACAACAACAGCATCCTGTGCTCCACTTAGTACTAAGTTAACACCAAATTGCTCTTTCACTTTAATAAGCTCAATAATATCAGCAGCACGCGATACGCTTATAACCAATGGCATGTCGCCAGAAAGTACTTTAGCCATTACTTTGTCTTCAGTACTTGGTTTATCGTCGTCTTTTTTATCTTTTTTGCTCAATTTAGTTTGATGGGCATCTAGCTTATTAATTAATGTTTGTAGTGTAAAAGCGCGCGAGCCTTTTCTTCGCTCACCTAAATGCACAACTAACGCTGCTTGTTTTTGAACGTCACTGTCAAGGCTGCCACTTAAATCAACCACACTAGCCAAACCTGCAAAAATACTATCGCCGCCATAAGGGGTAATTACATCTCGTGTAACGCCGCCTTTACGTGCATAGGGTATTAAGCTTGAATGTGCGTTATATGCAAGGCTCACATCAAAATCTATACCCGCTTTGTCGTCACCCGCATCGCGAGAGCCTGCAACCGCACCCACTTCAACTAAACCAAGTTGGTTATTGCTTGCAATAAAACCAGGGGTAACAATTTTACCATTGGCATCAATAATTTCATCAGCACTTACTTCTGCCGGGTTAATCGCTGTAATTTTCCCGTTATCCATAACAATGCTTGCGCCTTTTAATACGCCTTGCTCTGTTGATGTATGGATAGTTGCATTAATAATAGCCAATGACTGTGCGTCTACAGCACCAGAGGCTAGTAATCCGGCAGCAACCAGAGATAGCGAAAACGAACGTGATAAATTTTTCATTCTGGGTGCTCCTTATTTTTGACCTAACATAAAATCACTGGTTGCCTGATAAGTACTATCGTTTCTATCGTAAACTTTTGCACCATCAACAAACACTTGCTCAGCTTTTGCGTAAACGCTAAACGGGCTTTGGTTCCAAATAACCACATCGCCTTGTTTACCTGCCTCTAGCGAGCCTGTTTTATCGTCAATACCTAATGATTTTGCTGCGTTAGTGGTGATCCACTTAATTGCATGCTCTTCTGAGATATCAAAGCCATTTTCATTAGCACGGTACATTACTTTAGCCGCTTCTTGGTTTAAGCGTTGAATGGTTGTGTCTGAATCTGAGTGAACAACGGCACACGAGTTTTTAACCGCATCAACAATGGCAACGTTTTCTTGAACCATGTCGTAGGCTTCCATTTTAAAGCCCCACCAGTCTGGCCATAATGCAGCACACGAGCCATTGTCGGCTAACAAATCTGCAATTTTGTATGCTTCAATACCGTGATGGAAGGTACCTGCGTGATAATTAAATTCTTTAGAAAGATCAATCATCATCGCCATTTCTTCGGCTTTATAACAATGATTGTGGATCATTACTTCGCCTTCAAGAACGCCACGTAACGTATCGTACTTTATATCGCGATTAGGGGCTTCAGGGTTTTTACCTTCTGCGTATTCTGCATCATACTTATCCCATGCTCGCTTATATTCTTGCGCGCCAATCCACGCAGTGCGGTAACCAGCCATATTACCCATACGTGTTGAAGGCAATACACCTTTACGACCATATACGCGTTTTGGGTTTTCACCACACGCCATTTTAAGACCATACGGTGCATCAGGAAATTTCATCCCTTGCATTGTATGCGCAGGCACGTTTTTAAGTGTTACACCACGTCCGCCAAATAAATTAGCAGAGCCTGGTAAAATTTGAAGTGACGTAATACCGCCTTCGCGCGCACGGTTAAATCCTGGATCTTGTGGCCACACAGAATGTTCTACCCACACTTCAGCGGTATTTGGGCTGGTCATTTCGTTACCATCTTGATGTGATTCTACCGATGGGTTTGGATAGGCACCCAAATGTGAATGAACATCAATAATACCTGGTGTTACCCATTTACCTTGTGCATCGATAGTTGTGTCTGCTTTTACAGTTAAGTCTTTACCCACTTGCTGTACTTTACCATCTACCAATAGTACATCAGCGTCATCTAGGCGTTCGCCAGTCCCTGTAAGAACAGTCGCATTTTTGATGAGTGTACTTGTTGTAGAGATTGGCGTGTAAGTGCTTGGGTATGGGTTTTTGTTAATAGTAATTTTATCATCTTGCGGGCCATTTTCTTGGCAACCTACAAGTGCAGCGGCTAAGCCAACTGCTAATAAAGAGGGAGCAAATTTATTCATGTTGTTGGGTTCTCCTGTTTTTTTAATACTTTAGCGAAAGCTTGGGTATAAAGCTAAAAAAACAGGTGAAAACGCGGTAAATTAAGATGAATTTACGTGATTATTTTTTTATATAATTGTTATACAGCTTTTCTAGTGCGCCCTCTGTGGTGAGTGACGGCTCTTTGCTGATAAAATGTTTGACTGTGCGGGTTACAAAATCTGAATTCTGCTTATGTAATTTAGAAAAATCTTTAATAAGAGTATTACCATCTTTAGCCGCTGTTACCTTATCGTGGCGATGACGGTACTGACTAAGGGCTTTGTTAAAATCGCCGTTGTAGTCTTCAACTAAAATTTTATAAAAGTCACTTTTTTGCACATTTAAAGAGGTAATACAGTAATTCAGTGCGTCTTTAAAATCGGTAAACACGTTACCTTCTACATCAAATTCTTTGGTTTTTTCACGTACTGTGACACGTGCCTCTTCGGTGGCGTAGCTAAAACCAGTAAATGCCAATCGCTCCGCGGCTTCTTTTCCTAATTTCATACCGGCCTGAATACTGTGGGCAAACTCATCACTCATGTCACTTAGTTCGTTTTCTTCCCACATATTATAGACACGCAGTGCTTTAGCGTATTTATTAGACAGCTTCTTTTTAATTTTGGTAAAGCGCTCGTCAATAGTCATTAGTCGTTCGTTATGTAATAACGCATAACATTCATAACAAGCAGGAATTGAAATAAAATCGGCATCCTCGCCTAAATCAATAATACTTTGCAGCATATGAAGAGGTGGGCAATGATCGCGTTCAGTTGCTTCGCAGCCACAATAAAAACACTGATTAAAATGTTGTTGTTCGCAGGCATAGGCTTGTTGGTAATAACTGGCTAACGCTTTACTCACTGTTTATCCTAAAAATCTACACATCAATTTAAGGGGCGATAATACCAGCCTAAAAAAATATGTCAGTATCAATAAATTATTTTTGTGAAAGTGTGTCAAAAAACACACTTAAAAATATGCTTTTTCATAAGCCTATAAGTAAGTGTGTACATTAAACATACTTGCTTACAGCTTGTTGCGTTTGGTTAACAGCTTTTTTAATTAATTAGTTTAATAATTAGCTTGCAACCGCAAACAACGAGGAAAAGTAAAATGAATACATTTAAAACAGCATTATGTACAACACTTGTAATTGGTAGTGCGGCATTAGCAGCACCTGTATCAGCAACACAATTTGTAGCAGCCGACTCAACGCCAGGCACTCAAATTTGTATGGCTGTTGCGTCTAATAAAGCATATGTACTTCGCAAAACACAGCAGTCATTGAACGTTAAAAAAAGCATTATTAGCAATAAACTAACGTGTAATAACTTACCTATGGGTGATTTTGTAGCGCATTATAATTTAGATAAAAGTGCTAATTACTTAAATATTGAAAGCAGCACTCGCACTTCAATTAAAGATTTAGCAAAGGTGTCGTCACCTGAAATCATTGTTATTTCGTCTCCGCAATAATATGTTTAAACGTTATAGCTAAGCAGGCATAACTATAACCTGCTTAGTTTTATTTTTAACTTTATCGCTTAAAGAACACCCGCAATTAAACCAAATAAACCGCCAAATACTCCGCCCCAAACAACTAACCAACCTAAGTGCTCGCGTATCATTGTTTGAATAATTTCTTTCACCATTTTAGGGGTTAATTCATCAAGGCGTTCATCAACAAGTTTAAGTACTGTGCTGTGCAACCCTTGAGCGCTATTTCCTTGTGAAAGCGTTTGCGTTACTAACGCTTTAAAGTCCTCTGTTTGAGAAATTTGTGCCAACGAAAGTTGCATTTTTTCAATAAATTTTTCACGCATTGGCTCTATTGCAGCAGTGCCTCCAAACATACCCAACATGCTACCAAATTGTGATTGTTCTATAACCTCTAGTAAATTATCGAAAGCTGGATTTAAATCAACATTACTAATGATCGGTTCAAAGTCGATATTAGGCTGCGCCTTGTTGAGTAAATTATTAATTTTTTGTTCGGAGAAAAACTCAGTGAGTATTAGGTTTCGTATAGCAATTTTAAAGCTCTCAAACTTGAGCGCAATAACACCAGACCCATATAAAAACGGCACCTTTTCAAATAGCATATGAATAGCCAATAAATTGGTCACTGCGCCAGAAAGTGCAAATAACCCCACCGACAAAACTACTGGCTGATCAAACATCAATCCTGCAGCTACACAAATACTTGCTAGTAAATTGGTTATAAAACTTTTGTTCATTTTTACTCCATTACAGTTAGCGTCACTTTGTGCGACACATTCGCTAATTTTACAACGTTTAGTTTGTTAAATTAATCCCTTTTTGCCATAGTTTAAGTGTCTGTTTAAAATACGAGCAACTATTATGTGGAAAGCAATTAACGAGCACATTAGCCAAGCTACAAATACTGACTTTAAACACACACAAAAGCGACAACTGCAAAGCACAACAACCGATAAATATTTTCATATAAGCAATGGCACACAAAGCTACTTTGTTAAAATTGCGCTAAAAACCGAACTTGAGCGTTTAGAAAGTGAATCTAGGGGCTTACAGATGCTTGCTAATAATAGTTATTTTAATGTTCCAACCTGCATTACATCAGGTGCTAACATTGAATTTTCATTTATCGTACTTACGTGGTTAGATCTTGATGAGCAGCCCTATTGCCAATGGCAAAAAATGGGCACTCAACTAGCGCAAATGCACCAAAAGCATGACCAGGCAATGTTTGGCTTTGATATAGATAATCACTTAGCTACCACCGTTCAACCAAATCGTTGGCACAAAAAGTGGGATGTATTCTTTGCCGAAGAACGCATAGGGTGGCAATTACAACTATTAGCCGAAAAAGGCATTAAATTTGCCAATCCCGAGCACATAATTAATGAAGTTAAAGCACAACTACATAGTCATGTTGTGAGCCCATCTTTGTTACATGGTGATTTTTGGCGAGGCAACTTGGGCTTTTTAAAAGAAGTACCGACCGTATTCAATCCCGCTTGTTATTATGGTGATCGGGAAGTTGATATAGCAATGAGCGAGCTATTTGCGCCACTACCCGATGAATTTTATGTTGCCTATAATAAGCAATATCCTCTTCTATCAAGCTATCAAAAACGTAAACATATTTACCAACTATACCCTATTTTAAATCATGCAAATATTTTTGCTGGGCACTATCTTACTGAAGCTAAACAACATATAGATAAGCTTATGCAATAAGTGTAAATAAACTGTCATAACACGCTAAACAGACTATATTTAAAGGGTTCTAAGGAGTTCAGTTTTACGTCATTAAGCCGTGGTTAGAATAAAAACATTCCAAGCTCTGCTTAAGTTATTTGTATTTGGAGTGATTATGAAAGACTTTTTATCACAACGTATTAGCTGCCCGTTTTGCGGACACCATATTCATTTAGATTTAGATGCCAGCATGGGCGATCAGGACTACATTGAAGACTGCACTGCCTGTTGCAACCCAATCCATTTAAATATGCACATTGACCATGCAAACAATAAACTAGAGCTACACGTAGACAGTGACGACGAACAAATTTTTTAATTTTGATGACGCAGGTAGTTTTCTACTGTGTTAACAATAGTGTAAGTTTGCTGATCAACCTCTATATTTAGCTCATCACCCACTTGCGCTTTACCTAGGTTTGTAATTGCTAATGTTTCTGGGATCAAATGCAGCCAAAAGCCCTGCTCGTCAATCTCGCCTACTGTCAAACTAGCACCATTAATGGCGACAAAGCCTTTGTACAATACATATTTTTGCCACTTTACCGGTAAGCTTACCTGAATTTTGCAGTTGCTTTGGGTATTAATTATTTGATTTATTTTAGCCGCACAGTGAATGTGTCCCGATACAATATGTCCACCCAGTTCAGTGCCAAAAGTAACAGAGCGCTCGTAATTTACTAAACTGCCCAGCTCAAGAAGCCCTAGATTAGTTAATTTAAGTGTTTCGTCAATCACGTCAAAGTGAACTTGCGCGACTACGTCTTGGTTACTTAGCTCAACTTTTACTACCGTTAAACAACATCCATTAATCGCAATACTGGCTCCTAAATCTAGGTGTTTAACGTAGTCATCGCTCACCGACACCACTAAACGTAAAACACCCTCATTATGGGTTTTAGACACCACAGTAGCCTGAGTTTGCACTATACCTGTAAACATAAAATCTCGTTAAGTTATGACAAAGTAATAGTTTAACGTATCGAATTATAAAATCATTCACTCCTTAGATTTTTATTTCAAAGACAATAGATTACAATTACAGCCTTACTCATTAAATAACTGTTTTTATGACCTTTTGTAATTGGGAAGCTAAGCGTTTACTTTCTCTCGCGCTGCCTGTTTTTTTAGCACAAGTTACCCTTATATTAATGTCGGTGGTCGACACCATAATGGCAGGTCAGGTCAGCCCTACCGACCTAGCTGCGCTATCTATTGCTACTGGTATTTGGAACCCACTACTTTTAGCGTTGCAAGGTATTTTGTTAGCATTAACTGGCATAATTGCACAATTTGCCGGTGCGAATGATAAAAAAGGCATAAGCCACTATTTTCAACAAGCTTTATATTTAACCGTTTTACTGTGTATTACAGGCTTTAGTATTGCCTACTTGGCCAACATTATTATATTACAGCTAGATACAAGCCCGGCTATTGCGAGCCTCGCTTTCGACTATATCCAATTTGTTAAATGGGGAGTATTTGGATTTTTATTTTTTACAACTTACCGAAACATGACCGAAGGCATGGGCATGACAAAACCGGCTCTTTATATTAGCTTACTCGGATTAGCCGTTAATATTCCTGCTAACTACATTTTCATAAATGGTTTATTTGGCCTTCCCGCCTATGGCGGAGCTGGCTGTGGTATAGCAACAGCTATTGTTTTAACAGTGATGGCATTAGCACAGGTCACTTATTGCCAAATGAGTAAAAAGATAGATGCCAAAGGGCTGCTCACACCTTTTGAAAAACCAAATATAACGACTATCGCCACTATTACAAAATTAGGTATTCCTATCTCTTTGGCTACTTTTTTTGAAGTAACACTTTTTGCATGTATTCCACTCTTTATTGCCCATTTAGGCGCGGTTGCTGTTTCAGGGCATCAAATTGCAGCGAGTGTTACCGCGTTACTGTTTATGATGCCGCTGAGCCTCTCTATTGCTATTAGTATTCGGATTGGTAACTTGTATGGCCAAAACAAGTTTGAACAGTTAAAAATAGCCGTATCAACAAGTTATTTACTGGCTATATTAATCGCACTGTTTTTGGCGTTTATAACGTTTATAGGCCGTGATGTGATCAGCCAGCTATACACAGACAGCCCTGCTGTTATTACCCTTGCCACTTCAATTATGGTTTTAGCCTGTATTTACCAACTACCCGATGCCCTACAAGTTGCAGCAAATGGCATATTAAGAGGGTTAAAACACACGGCCCCTATTTCTTACATCACGTTTATTTCATATTGGTTAATCGGCTTTAGCTTAGGCTACGTATTGGCAAGAACGGACATCATAGCACCAGCAATGGGGCCGCACGGGTTTTGGATTGGTATAATTGTCGGGCTCACCGTCGCAGCCATACTCTTAATGTTAACTGTTAGTAAGCGCTTTAAACATGAACCATTTATTAGCTAACACACTTAATTTACATTATACAAAGCAGTTAGTATCAGTATGCATATTACTGATACTAGCCACTACTGTGCTTACAGCTTGTACAGAAGCTCCCAGTAGTATAAACAACACTTACATAGAACGCCTTGAAAATATAACCGATAAAAAATCTGAAGACCTGCCATCACTAAATTCACTCAAATTAAACCCGTTAACCAAACTCAAAAACAGTAAAATAACACTGGGTATAGTAGAGCTTGCGGGAATAAGCAGTTGTAACTTAAATGTGGTAATAAGTGAGCACAACAACCAACTGGGTAAAACAGCAACCGCTGCAGGGCGTTTAAAATATCAAATAGACTTTATTCAACACGCCAACAGCTGCTTAGCCTCGCTCGATAAAACCTCAGTAACGTATAAAAAAATTAGTGAAGCTAAAAATCAAAAACAAGCTGATTTACTACATTACTTTAATGCAGCCCTTATCGAGGAACCAGAGCTCAACCGCACGTGGTCACTAACCGCTTCAGAATTAAGTAAAGAACCCGCAGGCTTTAGCGACACAATTGAGGCAATGCGTAAACTTACTGCTATTAAAGCGCAATTAGCTCAGGCTCAATTTGACAAAATAAACACAGATGCAATATACCAAGCACTCGAAACGCTTAATAAATATAGGTTTAATCAATCATTAATTAAATCTGTCAGGCAACAAATTAGGCTAAATAAAATTGCCTCGGGGTTGGTGCATAACATCAATTTAAGCACCCTATGCCCAGTGGGTAAAAACAAAGATAAAGCTAAAATAATGAATAATATATTTCAAAAGTTCTATCTTTCACAAATTCAGCCTTACCAAGCACAACTCATTGGTTTTCTTGAAGTGCTTCAGCCTTTATTAAATCAACTGTGGTACCAAGAACGTGTAACAACTAATGAAATTAATCAGCTGATTAAAGCAAACTCAAATACCAATTTATTAAATCAATTGAAAAGCTCAGCTAAACAGCATGTCATTTGGTGGCAAGAGTTTTATAAAACGTGTGAAATCAGCCCAATATGAATAAAAAAACGGCAAATAAACCTAAAAACACGAAACGTGCTTGATTCACCAACCGCCACGCTATATATTAGCGGCCATTGTTAAGCAATTAACACTCACTTAAATATAGTAATACGACTGTAGCTCAGTTGGTTAGAGCACTACCTTGACATGGTAGGGGTCGGTGGTTCGAATCCACTCAGTCGTACCAACATTGATGAAAAATACAATTGAAGGAAAGAGCACTACCTACTCTTGACCACCCGGTCCAAGGGTCAGTGACTCAAATCCACTCAGTCGTACCAATATTAATGAAATGTATAATTGAAGGAAAGAGCACTACCTACTCTTGACCACCCGGTCCAAGGGTCAGTAACTCAAATCTCCTCAGTCGTACCAATATTTAAGTAAAACCTCAAAAATTGTACGACTGTAGCTCAGTTGGTTAGAGCACTACCTTGACATGGTAGGGGTCGGTGGTTCGAATCCACTCAGTCGTACCAATTCAAAAAATATAAATGCAAGAAAAAGCACTACCCACTCTTAATAACCCGGTCCAAGGGTCGGTGGTTCGAATCCACTCAGTCGTACCAATTCAAAAAATATAAATGCAAGAAAAAGCACTACCCACTCTGAATAACCCGGTCCAAGGGTCGGTGGTTCGAATCCACTCAGTCGTACCAATTTAAAAAATATAAATGCAAGAAAAAGCACTACCCACTCTTAATAACCCGGTCCAAGGGTCGGTGGTTCGAATCCACTCA
>NZ_JAWJBQ010000036.1:0-27005 GCF_046535955.1 Pseudoalteromonas sp. SIMBA_162
CTCGACTCACTAAGTGGTTTGCTTGCCTCGCTAAGCGTTGCCTGCTCTGCCGTCTCAGTGGGGTCGCATTATAGGGATATTCGAATGATGGTCAACGTTTATTTCACGCTTATTCAAAAGAATTTGGTTTTAGTACAAAATATATACAAACTGCGGTTTGAGGGGGTATAATTTGCATATAAAAAGACCTTTCAATCAGTTTATACAAAGGATGAGGTTATTTACTTTGAACTAATTTCACTCTTACGAAAATAATAACTTTGAGCCTCCTTATAATTATTCATCTTTAGCACTCACACAAACTGCTTTTATATATAGCTGTATGAGTAAAATTGTTAGGTACTATTACTGACCATTAATACGTATATATTTATCGGCTAACTCATCTATAGTTTCTCGGCAATTTGGATCTGGTTTAATGCAATCTATTGGACATACACTTATACAGGTTGGCTTTTCATAATGCCCTACACACTCGGTGCACCTTTCAGAATCTATCTGATAAATTTTAGCCCCCATATATATAGCTTCATTTGGGCACTCTGGGTCGCACATATCACAGTTAATGCATTTATTATTTATTAGTAGTGCCACTATTACCTCCTTCGTTGACCTTGAATAAAGTGCGAATACTGAATCGCACTTGCTTTATATAGTTTATAAGTTACTTAACGCTTTTCATCTCTAAAAAATACACCGAGCACCCATTAACTTTTTATTGCAAACCACTAAGAAAACATTAATCTTAATGTCATTAATTAAGTTTTGGAGTTAAAAACAATGGCTGATTATGTATGGATATTCCCCGCAGTTGTACTTACTATCATTTTGGTTAAACTGGTTATAACTCATATAAACACTAAGAAAGAAGAGTCTTGATTTAACAGACTGCATGTAAATTAGTTCATTTCTTTAATAAGTAGCTTTTATTATGAATAAACTTTTTCGTTTTATTTAAGCAATAAAGTTCACAGTGATATACAGATACCTTCATTACTAAGTTTAATCGTTAATTCGCTACTGCATGCTTATGTGGGTTACGTGTATCTTGGTGCTCATCTAAATTACGCATCAATATAGCGTGCTCTAAATTAATACCTTCATCTAACGGAACTTTTACAATATGCCCTGAGCCTTTGGCATCGCTAATACTTTCGCCCTTTTTGTTTTGCATGTATTCAAGCTCAAACGTAATGTTTCCTTGCGGTGTCATCAGCTCTAAAGAATTCCCAACACAAAATTTATTTTTAACGTCTATTTCAACTAGTCCATTTTCGCTGCGCCCTAGTACTTCACCCACAAATTGCTGCTTAGTAGACACAGAATGACCGTATTCGTAGTTTTGATATTCTTGGTGAGCATGGCGCTTTAAAAAACCTTCGGTATAGCCTCTATGTGCTAAGTTCTCAAGCGTCTTAAATAAGTTTGTATCGAATGGTTTACCCGCAACCGCATCATCTATTGCTTTACGGTATACCTGAGCGGTGCGCGCAACGTAATAAAACGATTTAGTACGCCCTTCTATTTTTAAGCTATGTACGCCCATTTTTGTAAGTTGTTCAACATACTGCACGGCACGCAAATCTTTTGAATTCATAATATAAGTGCCATGCTCATCCTCAAACGCAGGCATGTATTCACCTGGGCGACCTTGCTCTTCAAGCATAAATACATCATTGCTTGGTGCGCCTTCGCCGAGAGTAGGAATTACCTGTTTCGGATCAAACTTATGCACCATTTCGCCCGTCTCGTTTTCAACCCCAGGTTTTACATCGTATTCCCAACGGCATGCATTCGTACACGTACCTTGATTTGGATCGCGCTTATTTATATAACCCGAGAGTAAACATCGTCCAGAATAAGCCATACATAATGCACCATGCACAAATACTTCTAACTCAGTTTCTGGACACTGTGTGCGTATTTCCTTTATTTCTTCAAGCGATAGCTCACGAGATAAAATAACACGCTCAATACCTTGTTTTGCCCAAAACCGCACACTAGCGTAATTAACGGCATTTGCTTGCACCGATAGGTGAATAGGCCTGGCTGGCCACTTTTCACGAACAAGCATAATTAAACCCGGATCGGACATAATCAGCGCATCGGGCCCCATTGCTATTACGGGCTCAATATCACGTAAATACGATTTAACCTTAGCATTATGCGGGGCAATATTTGATACCACATAAAACTTTTTATTTAATGCGTGAGCTTCATTAATACCTATTTGTAAGGTCTCCAAGTCAAACTCATTATTACGCACACGCAAACTGTAGCGAGGCTGGCCGGCGTAAACGGCATCGGCCCCATATGCAAAGGCGTAACGCATATTTTTTAAACTGCCTGCAGGGCACAATAGTTCAGGTATAAAAGGGCTTGAAGAAACAGGTGACATTTGCGCTCCCTACAACAAAGGGCATTAAGCCAATTGTGTGCGTCATAAATTTAAATATAAAATCAAAGCGCGGCAGTATAAATAGCTCTAAAAATTTCCCCTTGATCAAGATCATAAAATTGTAATTGAACTGGTTTTTAATAAAATTAGGATTTTTCAGCTAAAGCGCGTATAATTCGCGCCCGTTAATATTCACACTTTTACTTATAAATTATTGGAGCATAAAGATGGCTTTAGAGCGTACTTTCTCAATCGTAAAACCTGATGCAGTAGCTAAAAACCACATCGGCGCTATCTACAACCGTTTCGAAACTGCTGGCCTTAAAATCGTTGCAGCTAAAATGGTTCACCTTTCACAAGAGAAAGCTGAAGGCTTCTACGCTGAGCACAGCGAGCGTCCTTTCTTTGGCGCTTTAGTATCTTTCATGACTTCTGGCCCAGTAATGGTTACCGTTCTTGAAGGCGAAAACGCTGTTCTTAAAAACCGTGAAATCATGGGTGCTACTAACCCTGCTGAAGCACTAGCTGGTACTTTACGTGCAGACTACGCTGACAGCATCGACGAAAACGCTGTTCACGGTTCTGACGCTGTTGAATCTGCTGCTCGCGAAATCGCGTACTTCTTCGCTGACGAAGAGCTTTGCCCACGTACTCGTTAATTTGAGTTTCACAGTTAACCCTGTGATGCAAAGAATGAAAAGGGCTTTCGAGCCCTTTTTTAGTCATTAATTAAAGTATTACACTGGCATATTTGATGTTTTACTTAATGATTAAAGTGAGTGAATTGTGTACAATTCGCCCTTGTAAATTTTATCACCACCGTTACTGATTAAGGTTGTTTCATGACCACTGCGCAAAAAAAGATTAACTTATTAGATTTAAACCGAGATGCAATGCGTGAGCTATTTGTATCGTTCGGTGAAAAGCCGTTTCGTGGCGATCAGGTGATGAAATGGATTTATCATTTTGGCGTAGATAACTTCGACGAAATGAGCAATGTAAATAAAAAACTTAAAGAAAAGCTCAAAGCTGAATGCGAAATTGTCGCCCCTGAAATATCAGTTCGCCAACAAGCGAGCGACGGCACAATCAAATACGCATTAGTACTTGAAGGCGGCCAAGAAGTTGAAGCCGTGTGGATACCAGAAAAAGAACGTGCAACGTTATGTGTATCTTCGCAAGTTGGCTGTGCTTTAGAATGTACGTTTTGCTCTACCGCACAACAAGGCTTTAACCGTAACTTAAAAGTGTCTGAAATTATTGGCCAAGTATGGCGTGTAGCTAAAGATATTGGCCTTGATGGCAACAGCGAAAAGCGCCCGGTTACTAACGTAGTAATGATGGGTATGGGCGAGCCATTGCTTAACGTTAAAAACGTAGTACCTGCTATGGAATTAATGATGGACGACTGGGGCTTTGGTTTATCTAAGCGCCGCGTAACATTAAGTACATCGGGCGTGGTACCGGCACTTGATTTATTAAAAGAGAAGATTGACGTAGCGCTTGCCATTTCACTTCACGCGCCAGATAACGCACTGCGTGATATTTTAGTGCCTATTAATAAAAAGTACCCTATTGAAGAGTTTTTAGCGGCATGTCGTCGTTACATTGATGGCTCTAAAGCCAATAAAGACGTAACAATTGAATACGTAATGCTTAACGGCGTAAACGACAGCACTGATCAAGCTCACGAATTAGTTAAAACGTTAAAAGGCACGCCTTCTAAGGTAAACCTTATTCCGTTTAATCCATTTCCGGGTAACGAATACACACGCTCGAGCAATAGCCGAATAGACCGCTTTTCTAAGGTTTTACAAGCTGCTGGCATTACATGTATTGTGCGTCGTACTCGCGGGGATGATATTGATGCGGCATGTGGGCAATTAGCTGGCGATGTAGTTGACCGCACTAAACGTATGGCGAAAAAGAAAATGCGTGACGATAACAAAATCTCAGTTAACATCCAGCAAGCCTAAATTTAGTTAAATTACTAAAAGCCCTCCTGTTAAATCGTTTATTATTAAATAATTGATGCAACATGAGGGCTTTTAGGTAATATAGGCAATATGGACAAAAATAAAGAGATAAGGTAATGCGATCTATACTTGCTATAACACTATCGGCACTGGCTTTAAGTGGCTGTGTTACCGAAAGTAGTTATAACGGCAGTAATAAGCCCGTTGTCAAAAATAAAATCAATAACGCCGGGGCAGCACGCACTCGAATAGCTTTAGCCTTACAGTACCTAAAAACAGGTAACAATTCACAAGCAAAATACAACCTAGAACGCGCTGCTGAATTCGCTCCCAACTTACCTGAAGTTCATTACTCTATGGCCTATTACTACCAGCAAGTAGGTGAAAACCCATTAGCCGACAGAGCCTATCAAAAAGCATTAGATATAAAGCCTGATGATCCTAATACGCTCAACAACTACGGTGTATTTTTATGTGGTATTGATGAATACGACCGCGCCACTGATCAATTTTTAAAAGCCATTGAAATTCCAACGTATATTCGTGTTGCCGAGAGCTACGAAAATCTAGCATTGTGCGCTATTGAATTTGACGATTTTGAAAACGCAGAAACTTACTTCAAGCAAGCGCTTAATCACAGCTCTCAACGAACCTCAACTCTTATAAGTTTAGCGGCTTTGTTTTATGCAAAAAGTGATTTATACAAAGCAAACGACATTCTTAAAAAACATGACGACACAGGTCGGGTTTCGTCGCGTGCTTTAATGCTTAGCTATTTAGTAAAAAATCGTATGGGGCGAATAGAAGAAGCCGAAAAAGTAGCAAGCACCCTTTTACAAACCTACTCTACTAGTAACGAAGCGTATGCAATCAGAGAGCAACGAACACGTTTTAACGAATTTGAAATACTGCGTGAAAAATACCGTAAAGCAAAACTAAATGAGTTAAAAGCTGATGCAGACAGCACATATATAAGTGCAAAACCAAAAATAAAAATAGTCAGAAAAAAAGCGCCTAATCAAGACAGCACAAAAAGCCTGGTTATTAAACAACCAGCGCAAGTTAGATCTGCAGAGCCTGAGCAAAACACGCAAGACGCGAATCCAGTCATTGCTAGAAATGATACAAACACAAGCATTGAAAACACCGTTGCTGCAGTTTCAGCACCACAACAAATTGCTCCCAAAAAAACAACTAAAGCAACAGCAACAGCAATTGTCGAACAGCCAGAACAAGTTGAAATAAAGCAAGTTACACCTACTGGGCCATCAACAGATACGTCGGCAGTATTACTTGCATTAACAGCCCAACCAAAAACAACAAATATGCCTGAGTCAGTTATTGAAGAGCCAGCTACTAATTCAAGCACAGCAGCTTCAACAGTTACAGCTAAAATAGTAACAGCAGCACCAAAAGAAGAGGTGAAAATTATTTCTTTTGGGGCGCCTAAAACGGCTAACTTTAATTCTCCTCAAATAAATCAGCCAGCAGTCACGACGAACACGACAGCTGCCAGTAACGACTCAAATGTTGTTTTTTACGAAGCCACTAAAAATGAAGATATTTTTGAAACGAGTGGTTACCAAAGCGGTAGTGACGTTACTTTTACAAACTTATCATCAAATAAGCAAACAGCGTTACCTATGTTAAATCCTAAAGTCGCTACATTACGAGTGCCTTTTCATATCATTGAGTTTGGTGAAAACCTATTTAGCATTTCGGTGCGATACAATGTTAAACTACAAAAACTCCTGCAATGGAATGGACTAAAAGAGTCGGATCGGGTAATGAATGGCAGCAAAATTTACTTAAACGATCCTAATATTTATTACGAAATTAAATCTGGCGACTCCCTTTACGATATTGCTACCCAGAAGCAAGTATTAATTGATGAATTAATGCGATGGAATAAATTAAGTCCTGATATAGAGCTAAAACCAGGACATAGACTTTTACTAGTGGATCCAGACTCATACCTATTATGAATGAAGAAAATACGCAAAGCGAGCAGCCTACAGTAGGCCAAATTTTAAAAGCACACAGAGAGCAAGCCAAGGTAAGCATTGAAACCATCGCTAAACCACTAAAGCTATCTGAGTTTCAAATTAAACACCTTGAAAATGACGATTTTCAAGCGTTAGGACCTATTACTTTTGTTAAAGGTTATATAAAGAACTATTGCCGTGAATTAAAAGTAGATAGCGCACCTATATTAGCCATGTTGCCAGCACCACCTGAGCCAGCAAAACCAGCTAACATGCAAAGCTTTTCTCGTCGTACAGAAAAAGAAGCAAGCGATAGCCGTTTAATGTTGGTAACTTACATTATTATAGCCATTGTTATTGGCTCGTCTGCTTTATGGTTTTGGCAAAACGCCACCCCAATTGAAGAACAAACCACAAATATAAATATTGGCAACACCATAATGAGTGAACGCCAAGCCATTCAATCAACTAATATTGAACAGCAGAAAACAGCAAACGATGTTGATGAGTTACGCCAAGAGCCTGTTGAGCAAAGTACAGATTTAACAAATAACGAAATAACACAAGCAGTTAACGAACAAACTTCAGAGTCAGATACCGATAAAGCCGACATCAGCACAATAGAAATGCTATTTAATGACGAAAGCTGGGTCGAAATTCACGACGGCGAAGGCGAAAAAATAGCCTTTGGCGTTAAAAAAGCAGGTTACAGAATGACTGTTTCTGGTACACCTCCTTTTGCTGTTGTGCTTGGTAAGCACAATGTAGTTAACATTACCTTAAACGGTGAGCCAATAGATATTTCGGCTTTTCCTAAGAACCGTTTAGCCAAATTTACATTACCATTAGCAGAGTAGTCGCTATGTTTTCAGAATCACCAATTAAACGCAGAAAATCCACCCGTATTAATGTAGGCAATGTGCCTATTGGCGACGGCGCTCCAATTGCCGTCCAGTCGATGACTAATACCGACACCATGGACGTTGATGCAACCGTTGCACAAATTCAAGCCATACAAGATGCTGGCGCCGACATAGTACGAGTATCGGTACCGACTATGGACGCAGCTGAAGCGTTTAAAAGTATAAAAGAGCAAGTAAGTATTCCGCTTGTTGCCGACATTCATTTTGATTACCGCATAGCCCTAAAAGTGGCAAAGTATGGCGTAGATTGCTTACGTATAAACCCTGGTAATATCGGAAGCGAAGAGCGCATTAGAGCTGTTGTTGATTCAGCTCGAGAGCACAATATCCCTATTCGTATTGGCGTTAATGGCGGCTCACTTGAGCGCGATTTACAGGAAAAATATGGTGAACCAACACCTGAGGCGTTATTAGAATCAGCAATGCGCCATGTTGATATATTACGTCGCCTTGATTTTGATCAATTTAAAATATCGGTAAAAGCATCAGACGTATTTTTAGCTGTTGGCGCATACCGCTTGCTTGCAAAAGAAATAGACCAACCTTTGCATTTGGGTATCACTGAAGCTGGCGGCATGCGTTCAGGTTCAGTGAAATCGGCTGTTGGCTTAGGCATGTTACTAGCTGAAGGCATAGGCGATACATTACGTGTATCACTCGCCGCCGACCCGGTACAAGAAATAAAAGTAGGCTTTGATATATTAAAATCACTGCGTATTCGCTCTCGTGGTATTAACTTTATTGCCTGCCCTAGTTGCTCACGCCAAGAATTTGATGTAGTAAGCACTATGAACCAATTAGAAGAACGCCTTGAAGATATAATCGAACCGGTTTCTGTATCGGTTATTGGTTGTGTAGTAAATGGCCCTGGTGAAGCACTCGTCAGTGATATTGGCCTTGCAGGTGCAAATCGCCGTTCTGGTTTGTATATAAATGGTGAACGTCAAAAAGCCCGTATCGACAATAACAATATTGTTGAGCAATTAGAGGGCTACGTTCGCGATTTCATAGATAAAAAACAAAGCCAAACCCCTATCGATGTAAAAATAGTCGAATAAATAACGTATAAACCGCCAAGCATTTGTGTTTGGCGTTGACCTTTATAATAGATTTACCCAAGCATTCAAAAATACAGAGCTCAACGCTTCATCAGGCTTTATATCAAAGTATTACTTTTAACAATGGTAATTTCTTTTAATTCCAACGACGCTCGCATCTTTAGTTGGTTTGGGTATATAATGTCGGGTCAATTTTAAGCATTCTCGTTGTGTAAGCATTTTTTTATTACACATAAACAGTAATTAGGATTTATCAGTGGCAAAACAAATTCAGGCAGTTCGCGGTATGAACGATTGTCTGCCGGGCGATACACAAATTTGGCAGAAAGTAGAAAACATTTTACGCGAGACTGTAGCATCGTTCGGTTATCAAGAAATTCGTTTTCCTATTGTAGAATCAACCGATCTATTTAAACGCTCTATTGGTGAAGTAACCGATATAGTAGAAAAAGAAATGTACACCTTTGCCGATCGCAATGGCGACTTACTAACACTTCGCCCAGAAGGCACCGCAGTGTGTGTACGTGCTGGCAACCAAAATGGCTTACTGTACAATCAAGAACAACGACTTTGGTACATGGGCCCAATGTTTCGCCATGAACGCCCGCAAAAAGGGCGTTATCGTCAATTTCACCAATTTGGTTTAGAAACCTTTGGTATTGCCACAGCCGATATAGATGCTGAAGTTATTTTATTAACAGCACAGCTGTGGGAAGCATTTGGTATTACTGAGCATGTACGATTAGAGCTTAACTCTTTAGGTTCTAACGAAGCGCGCGCCGATTACCGAGATGCGCTTGTTGCTTACCTTGAACAACATACCGACGTGCTTGATGAAGACTCAAAGCGCCGCATGTATTCAAACCCGTTACGTGTACTTGATAGCAAAAACCCTGACGTACAAGCAATATTAGTTGATGCGCCTAAATTGTCTGAGCATTTAGATGCTGAATCAAAAGAACATTTTGAAAATTTATGTGAACGTTTAGACGCAGCTGGCGTCTCATACACGGTTAACGAAAAATTAGTGCGCGGTTTAGACTATTACAACCGCACAGTATTTGAATGGGTAACCGACAGTCTTGGCGCGCAAGGCACTGTGTGTGCAGGTGGACGTTACGACGGCTTAGTAGAGCAACTTGGTGGAAAGGCAACCCCTGCAGTTGGCTTTGCAATGGGCCTAGAGCGCTTAGTATTGCTACTACAAGCACTTGAATGTGTTGGTGACATACGTCGTAATGCTGATGTATATTTAGCGGCAATGGGCGATAAAGCAAGTATTCAAGCCCCAATTATTGCGTCAGAACTACGCCGTGATGTGGCTGGCCTTCGTGTGATGGTTCACGCGGGTGGCGGAAACTTTAAAAAACAATTAAAACGTGCCGATAAAAGCGATGCACTTGTTGCCGTAATTATTGGTGAAGATGAATTAGAGCAAGGCGTTGTGACCATAAAGTATTTACGCGAGCGTAAAGAACAAGTCACATTAAAATTAGAACAAGCTAAAGCGCTACTAGCTGAGCTTATAAACGGCTAAGCAGATATTAGAGGTAATCATGGATATACATTCAACAGAAGAAGAACAAGCAGAAGCAATTAAACGCTTTTTCCGTGAAAACGGTCTTTCACTGGCACTTGGTGTAATTGTCGGCTTAGGTGGCTTATACGGTTGGAAAGCTTACAACCAAAACCAAATTACAACCGCTGAGCAAGCGTCAGATTCTTACACTAAATTAGTTGAAGGCGATGATGTTTTATCGTCAGCTGATGCTTTTATCAGTGAAAATAAAGACACAAACTATGCTGCACTTGCGGCTTTTGTTGCCGCTAAAGATGCGGTAGAAGCACAAAAATTAGATGTCGCTAGTGAAAAGCTAAGCTGGATTGTATCAAACGTTGATAATGCAGAATTAAAAGCAATTGCAATTACACGTTTAGCGCGTATTCAAATTGCACAAACTAATTTTGACGATGCTTTAAACACACTAAATGCACCATTACCTGAAGCATTTAATGCAAACGTAGCAGAACTTAAAGGCGATATTTACGCTCAGCAAGGTAATAAAGAACAAGCACGTACTGCTTACCAAGCCGCGGTAGATGCAGGTGGGTTAACAGGCAACCCACTCTTACAAGTTAAGTTAGATGACCTAGCAGTAACTAGCCCAGCGGCATAAGGTTTTAGGTATGAAAAAATTAACGACCGCAACCCTTGCCCTATGTATGGCAACGCTAATGGGTTGTTCATCAAGTGATGAAGAAGACGAACTAGTCCTTCCAGAAATCGTCAATCAGTTTGAAACTGATGTGGTTTGGCAAGAGTCTGTAGGTAGCGGCGTAGAGCATTATTTTTCTCGCTTAACACCTGCTGTTTACAAAGACACTGTTTATGTTGCTAACCGCGAAGGTCAAGTAGAAGCGTTATCGCTTACTAACGGCAATGTACAGTGGGACACCGACGTACGCCAAGACACTTCTTTTTGGCCTTGGAGCGACGACGGTTCAGCAAAATTATCAGGCGGTATATTACAAGCTTATGGTAAACTGTATATCGGTTCTGAACATGGCTTTATTGTAGCACTTGACCGCGAAACCGGCGAAGAGGTATGGCGTAAAAACGTACCTGGTGAATCACTTTCTAAAGCAGCAGCTGGCGACGGCTTAATATTTGTAAACTTAGGCTCGGGTAAATTACTGGCCCTTCATCCAGATACTGGTGAAGAGCGTTGGAGCTTTGAGCAAGAAGTGCCTGCGCTTACATTACGCGGACAAAGTGCACCCACGGTTGCCAATGGTGGTGTTTTAGTTGGCCTTGAAACAGGTAAATTAAGCGTATTAATTTCAGAAAGTGGTTACTCAGCTTGGAGTGCAGAAATTGCAGCTGCAAAGGGTGCCTCAGAATTTGAACGCCTAGTTGATGTAGACACGCAGCCACTTATTAGCGGCCCATACGCTTATGCAATTGCATATAACGGCAACTTAGCTGCAGTAGATATTCGCTCTGGTAATGTTGTTTGGAAGCGCGAATACAGTAGCTATCGCGAAATTTCGATGGATGCGCAAAGTATTTATGTAGTAGACAGCAACGGCGTTGTTTATGCATTAGATAAAAATTCAGGTATTGAACGTTGGAGCCAACCCGCACTTCGTGGTTGGTACTTAACAGGTCCTGCTGTTACAGGTAACTATTTAGCCTTAGGCGACCAGGAAGGTAACCTACATTGGCTAAACAAAGACACTGGTGAGCTTGTATCTCGTGAAGACTTTGACAGCTCAGGCTTCTTTGTTGAACCTGTTGTTGCCGACGACAAACTGATATTATACACCCGTGACGGTGAAGTAAGTGCGGTAACAATACCAAACTAACTAGCTAACACTTAAAGGTTTTTTGTAAGGCTTCGCTCTGCGAAGCCTTTTGTTGTTTTTTAAAGAGGTAGTTTATGCTTCCCGTGATCGCTCTAGTTGGGCGACCCAATGTGGGCAAATCCACATTATTTAACCGTTTAACACGTACTCGTGATGCACTCGTAGCCGATTTTCCAGGTTTAACACGAGATAGAAAATATGGCCAAGCTAATTACGATGGCTATGAATTTATCGTGGTGGACACGGGCGGTATTGATGGCACAGAAGAAGGCATCGAGATCGAAATGGCTGACCAATCGCTACTTGCTATTGAAGAAGCCGACATCGTACTGTTTTTAGTAGACGCACGCGTAGGTATGACCGTTGCCGACCAAGCTATTGCCAATCATCTTCGCAAGCAAGACAAAAAATGTTTTGTTGTTGCCAATAAAACCGATGGCATAGACGCTGATTCAAACTGTGCTGAATTTTACCAGCTATCACTGGGTGAAATTCATCACATAGCAGCAGCGCATGGTCGTGGTATTACACTTTTACTTGAGCACACACTTCAGCCTGTGATTGCCGAACTAGCAGCACAAGATGAAGACGTTGCCGATGACGATGAAGAGCTAATAGACCTTTACGAAGAAGGTGAAGGCGATGATACCGACCACCAAGCATTTGCAGATAAGCCGGTAAAGCTTGCTATTATTGGCCGTCCTAATGTTGGTAAGTCAACACTTACAAACCGTATACTCGGTGAAGAGCGTGTAATTGTGTACGATATGCCAGGTACAACGCGCGATTCTATCTATATCCCTATGACACGAAACGAAAAAGAGTACGTGTTAATCGATACAGCCGGTGTACGTAAACGTAAAAAAGTAAGCGACGTAGTAGAAAAGTTTTCAGTTATTAAAACACTGCAGGCTATTGAAGATTGTAATGTTGTTTTACTAGTTGTAGATGCGCGCGATGGTATTTCTGATCAAGACTTAAGTTTATTAGGTTTTGCGCTTAACTCAGGTCGTTCATTGGTTATTGCCGTGAACAAATGGGATGGGCTTGATGACTACGTTAAAGATCGTATTAAAACCGAGCTTGACCGTCGTTTAGGCTTTATTGACTTTGCACGCTTGCACTTTATATCAGCACTTCATGGCACAGGTGTTGGCCACTTATTTGAATCGGTTGATGAAGCGTACGAGTCAGCAACTAAACGTATAAGTACTGCAATGCTACGCCGTATTATGGACATGGCACAGGCCGATCACCAGCCGCCACTTGTTCGTGGTCGTCGTGTTAAGCTTAAATACGCGCATGCCGGTGGTTATAACCCGCCGCGTATTGTAATTCACGGTAACCAAGTTCACGATTTACCAGATAGCTACAAACGCTACCTAATGAACTACTACCGTAAAGCACTTAAAATTATGGGCACCCCAATCAAAATTGAATTTAGAGAAGGTGATAACCCATTTGCAGGGCGTACTAATAAAGTAACGCTTTCGCAAAAACGTAAAATACGTGCTTTTGCAAAAGAAAACCGTAATAAATAAACGGCATAAGCGTTAATTTATTACAAAAAACGGCGTACTTTTTAGTACGCCGTTTTTGTTTTAATACATTATTAAACGTTACAAGCTAAGTAAAGCTAAGCGCACTAAGTTCTCAACCGTGGTTTCGTGCGCACTTTTATTTTTATTAGTTGGTATAAACCTAGAAGCAGGCGGCTTAATAGTTATAAACCCATGATTGGTGGACATTTCGTGCGCTAGCAGTTTTCGCTCTTTGGGTGTTAAATGGTTTTCGTGTATTTTTGCAAGCTCACCACTATCAAGCCATATTCCTGCACAACCCGGGCACTCGTCTATCTCAACCACTTTGAGCGGTGAAAAATACCGGCGCATCATCACTATGCTTGCGCACTTTGGGCAATTTACTCGCATTGAAACATCGCCTTCATTTTCGGTATAGTTACTTAAGTGTTTAAGTAAAACCTGACCATGCTTTAACTCAGGCGAGCTAAACTTAAAAATTTGGCTGTTATCAAAAAACACGCCGCCTTGCGCTGACGTAAAAACAGTAATGCCGCCAACGAGTAAAGGTTCAAGTGGCGTATTAGTTCTAGGGCAATACATTTAAAATTCCTTTTCATTTATGTTCTTTTACTCAAGCGCTTTATGAATAAGCCCAACAAGCGGCGCTGGCAATGTAATATTACCTGCAAGTACAAACTCATGCGCGTCACCTGACATTTTTTGCCATGTACGGCGAATAATCCCTATCCATTTTTGCTCATCGTAATCAGGCTTACTATTAGCAAACCCCAACATGTAATGCTCAATAAATACGAGGCTTGCTACGTCTTCTACTAATTGGCTGTCTGGGTTACGTTTAATATTTTTTTTAGCTACCGCATCGTACACTCTGTTTTGCTCAGCTTCGCCGTAACCAGCTTGCTTCATGAGCGCAACAACACTACTTGCATGAAATATATAAAGTGCACTGCGCCATTGATGATAACCTTGCTTGTTCATTTCAAAGTCACTACGCGGCGACTTCCAACGTTGTATATGCTGCCCACGCACTGCAATTTGCATAAGCTCGCCAGCATCGGGGTTAAAACGGCTAAGCATGTCGCTCATTCGAGTAGCATAAAGGCTTTCTTTGGGCACGCTTTGCCCATTAAATTGCTCACTATTTGGGTCTTGGTTGTTTGCTTCATCAATCAAGGCGATTACTTTATTAAACATGACAGTCATTTTTTATAATAAGTTCTAATCATTCTAAACGCTGATAAAACAATAAACTAGAGCTGCTGTAAGTTATGTAGTGAAATTTGCTCAATCTTAAAATACAACCGATAAATACATAAGGGTAAAAGTAAGCGCATTGATTAAGTTAACTTGGTACTATATTAAGCACAAATTAAAATAAAAAAGCGCGACTAACTCGCCAATAACGGATCACTATGTTTAAAAAACGTATTTTAGCTATTTGCTTAGCAGCCACTTCGCTACCAAGCCTTGCCGACAGCAACAGCGATTTAAAAACCATTATTGATAACCACTGGCAAAATGCCAAAGCTGAAAAAATATTCTTTCGAACCGACCCTGACGGTTGGAAACCAAACGGCACATTACCAAATTGGAGCGAGCAAGCCATTGCTAAGCGCCAAGCGTATAACAACAGCGTACTAAAAAGCTTAGCCAACATTGACCCAAAAACGCTCAATAACGAGCAGCTAATGAACTATCGCTTATTTAAATATGAGCGCGAAACCGAGCAGCAAAGCTACCTTTATCAAGATAAGTATTTTCCGGTTAACTTTTTAAGTGGCTGGCATACTTACTTTGCAGAAGCACCCGCTAACATGGCTTTTTTAACAGCAGATGATTACAACGCATTTTTAATCAGCCTTGCCGACTACCCACGCTTTAATCAGCAAAATATTGATTTAATGAAAGAAGGTATAAAAACAGGCTTTACTCATTACTGTAAAACCTTTGAAAATTACAGCCAAAGCATAAGCGCGCATTTAGTTAAAAACCCCGAAAAAAGCGCCCTTTACGAGCCCTTTACGCGTATGCCTAATACATTTAGTGCAGCGCAAAAAGCGAGTTTAAAACAAAAAGCACAAGCGTTAATTGAAGAAAAAGTAATTCCTGCCTATCAGCATTTTTATGACTTTTTTAAAAATGATTACATGTCACACTGTAGAGAGCAGCCGGGCATTGCAAGCGTTGAAGGCGGGCTTGATTATTACAAATACACCGTTAATTACTACACCACAACCAACGCCACGCCTAAACAAATACATGAGCTGGGCCTAAAAGAAGTCGCGCGTATTAAAGCGCAAATGCAAGCCATTATTGATGAAGTAGGCTTTGATGGCACCTATAGTGAGTTTTTAGAATTTTTAGCAACCGATGAGCAATTTTACGCAAAAGACGCGCAAGACCTACTTGAAAAAACCGCTTATATCACGCAAAAAATGTATGGCAAATTGCCCACTTACTTTGGCCACTTACCGCGTAACACCTTTACTATTAAAGGCTCAGCAAGTCGTGGCGCGTTTTATATGCCACCGCCAGATAACCGCTCACCAGGTACTTATTTTTTAGCCTCAACACCTAAACTGCAGCCTTTATATAATTTAGAAGCACTCAGCCTGCACGAAGCCATACCAGGGCACCACCTACAAAACGCCATTGCTATGGAGTTAAATGTACCTGAATTTAGACGCACACTCAGCCACTCTGCATTTGGCGAAGGTTGGGCTCTTTATACAGAACGTTTAGGTAAAGAAGCGGGCTTTTATCAAAGCCCGTACAGCGATTTTGGCCGTTTAGGTTACGAAATGTGGCGTGCAGTGCGCTTAGTGGTTGATACCGGTATTCATGCGTTCGGCTGGAGCCGCCAAAAAGCAATCGACTACCTAGCAAGCCACACCGCGTTGCCACAAAGCGCCGTGGAAGATCAAATAGACCGCTATATTTCATGGCCAGGCCAAGCACTTTCGTACAAAATGGGCGAAATAAAAATACGAGAGCTACGTGCAAAAGCCGAAAAAGAACTAGGCCCACAATTTGATATACGCAGCTTTCACGACACAGTTATAGGTCAAGGCTCCCTGCCAATGGCTGTACTTGAAGATGTAATAAACGATTGGATAGCAAAACAAAAAAAGACAAAGTAAAACCATACTTCAATAAAATAAGAGGCGGTTACTCTATCGCCTCTTCTCAAATCGCAACCTTGCACGTATTGATAAATTTACTCGATTAAAAACACGATTAACTAATCCTCAGCTACCTTTGTTTCGTAAATACAACATCTACAAAACCAGAGTAAAAGTATGAGAAAACGCATTTTATATTGGCTACAAAACGATTTACGCCTAAACGACAACCCAATTTTTAGCAAACTTGCACTACAGCAATGCGCACTAGACGTGGTGTTTGTAATTAACCCCAACTGGTTTAAAAACACAAATTATCAGCAAAAGCAGTATGGTGAAAACAAGTACACCTTTTTAATGCAAAGCCTTTATGAGTTACAGCAAGCATTAATTGCGCGTGGCCAAACTCTGCACGTGCTAGAAGGCGAACCAGTTAGTGTTTTAAAGCAACGTATTAAAGAGCAACACATTGATGAAGTGGTTTACAGTGAGCAATTTGGTGTGTACGAACAACGCGAAATTAATTTATTAAAAGCTCATTGTCCTGAAGTCCAGTTTACCGGTACCCTGCAGGATACCTTGTATCAGCAAAACGACCTGCCATTTAACTTAACAGATTTACCCAAAAGCTTTACCCCATTTAAAAAGAAGGTTGAAGCTGCCAACATACCAATCACACTGTCGCACATTACAACCGAGCTATTGCCTAAACCTATTACGCTGTGCGCTAAAAACCCAATTGAGTTGCCAAAAACAATTAACAACTCAATGCATGGTGGCTTAACAAGCGCACAAAAACACTGTGAACAATACTTTGCAGGCGAATTACCCAGCACGTACAAAATAACTCGCAACGCGCTTGACGGCTTTGACAACACCACTAAATTTAGCCCATGGCTTGCTTTTGGGTGTATTAGCGCAAAACAAATATACAATGCGGTTGAGCAATACGAACAAACATATACCGCTAACGATTCAACCTATTGGATTAAGTTTGAACTACTGTGGCGCGAATACTTTAAATGGCACGCGCTAAATGTACAAAGCAGCTTGTTTAGTTTTAAGGGGCAAAAGCAAACTAAGCCACTTACTACGTTTATGCCAAATCGTTTTGCTGCTTGGTGCCAAGGCACAACGCCTTACCCCTTGGTTAATGCCATCATGAAAGAGCTCAATGCCACCGGTTTTATAACAAACCGCTCAAGGCAAATTGTGGCAAGCTGTTTAGTAAACGAGTTAGGCCTTGATTGGCGTTACGGCGCAGCTTATTTTGAGCAGCAGCTAATTGATCATGACGTAGCAGCCAATTGGGGCAACTGGCAGTACATAGCGGGAGTAGGCGTTGACCCACGTGGCGGGCGGCACTTCAATATTGAAAAGCAAACACAGCAGTTTGACCCTAAATCCATTTACACCAAAAAATGGGGAGGCAATCAAAGCCCAGATGCACAGCTCGATCACTTAAACGAAGTAGATTGGCCTATTTAAGCCAATCTACCTCCACCTAGTTATATTTAAAACAGCTGAGCAATGCCTACATTAATGGAAAAGCCACCTAAGGTTAAAAACAAAAATAAACAGCCAGCTAATAACAGCGGTTTTATACCGGCTTGGCGAATAGCGCCAACATGTGTACGCAGCCCAAGTGCGACCATGGCAATGGTAAGTAGTATATTGTCAAACCATACAATGGCGTTTGTAGCACCTTGAGGGATAACCGATAACGAATGTATCCCGCTTGCCACTATAAACAAAACCGCAAACCAAGGGATTGTAATACCCGAGTTTTGCTCGCCGCCCTGTGCGTTTATGTGTGCATGCTTTTTACTTTGCCAAAACGATAAGCCTACTAAAAATGGCGCAAGCATCATTACGCGTAGCATTTTTTCTATCACGGCGGTGTCGGCTGCATTGGCACTTACCGCTGTGCCCGCTGCAACCACTTGCGCGACTTCGTGAATAGTTGAACCCACAAAAATACCGTATGCGTGTTCACTCAGCCCCATGTACTCAAACAGTATTGGGTAGGCAAACATACTTAACGTGCCAAACACCACAACCGTTGCCACTGCTACAGATACTTTATGCGCTTGTGCTTTTATAACTGGCTCGGTTGCCATTACCGCTGCGGCGCCACAAATAGAGCTACCCGCACCTATTAGTATGGTTGTTTGTTCATCAAGCTTAAAAACGCGCTTGCCTAGCTGCACTGCCAAAATAAATGTACCTAACAGCATTACCACATCGGTTAATAGGCCATGCCAACCCACGCCCGCTACTTGCGCAAAAGTAATTCTAAACCCAAATAAAATAACGCCCGCTTTAAGTAATATACTTTTGGCGAAATCAACGCCTGCATCGGTACGCGTAGCAATGCGCGAAAACACGCTGTTGCCCACAACAATACCAAGCACAATGCCAATAGTGAGTGAGCTAAATTGCGCACTTTGCATTATAGGTAACTTACTTAATGCAACAGATGCCCCCGCTAACACAATCACCAGCAGCATGCCTAACCACCAGCGCGTATCGCCGTATTGCTTAGTATTAATACCTAGAGGCTGAAAACTATTTTTAATAGCGCTAAGCATAATATTCCCTCACTTAAACCATGTTGATGTGTTGACTTAATTGTAAGAAAGGTCAAAATATAACTCCAATATATTAAAATCATGATTTGATAACTTAAGGTTATACAATTTAAGGTTGTTCAATGAACTTACATGCACTTAGGGTGTTTTATACAGTGGCTAAATTGGGTAGCTTTTCAGGCGCAGCCGAAGCGCTTTTTATAAGCCAGCCCGCTGTTTCTAAAGCGCTAAAAGAGCTAGAGCATCAGTTAAATATTCAACTTATTGAACGTGCATCTAAGGGTAAAAAGCTCACCTTAAGCTAAGGCGGCCAAGCCTTGTATGATCACGCCCGTAGTATTTTTGCTATCGAAAAAGCCGCCCTAGACGATATAAAATCGCGCACGGGGCTCAAACGCGGGACATTAGTTATAGGCACCAGCACCACCATTGCCAGCTATTGGCTACCGCCTTATTTAGCCAAATTTTGTGCGCAGTACCCACACATAAAAGTAGAAGTACAAGTGGCTAATACCGCTCAAATTGAGCACGCATTGCTAGAATGCACTATAGATTTAGCCCTTGTTGAAGGCACACCTACCGAGCAACATATAATAAGTAAGCACTGGCAAAACGATTTAATGAGTGTGGTTATACCGAGCAACTTTAAGCCCACTAAAGACTTAAAAGCATGGTTAAACGAGCAGTTTTGGCTACTGCGCGAGCCAGGCTCGGGCACGTTAGAAATGTCTGTAAAGTTATTAGCAGAGCATGGCGTACAAGCAGAGCAAAGTATGCAATTAGGCAGCAACGAAGCCATAGCTAGGGCCGTCGCTCAAGGTATGGGGGTCGCTTTATTGCCAAACGTAGTCACAGAAGACTTAGTGCAGCTAGGTAAATTAACACGCCTGAGCCAAAAAAATAACGAGCAACTCTCTCGGCCGCTTTATCAACTGCATTATAAAGACAGACCGTCCTCGCATGCTGCGCAAGTGTTCGAAAAAAGCCTGTTTAGTGAATAGAAGTTATGCGTGTAAAACTATGATTAGATTGTAAGTCACCTATAAGCGAAAAAACTTTAGCTAAATACAATTTGTTGGCATTTATCAAAAACCACAATTGAACTTTTCCAGATCGCATTAATTTCGAAAGTCACATAACTTTTAAGTAAAAGACTAATAATCAATACCACAGTATTATTCATTCACATGTGTGGATAATATAACTAAGGTTAAGACAAATACTTTGATGCTAAACCAATACCAATAATTAAAATAATTAATAAAACCCAATATTTTTTTGAACCATCTAAATTTTCACCGCACACAGGGCAAGATGATGACGCGATTGGAGTCCCGTTAAGATTTGTCGTTTTAACTACAGGTGAAGTAATCCCTGCTTTACACTTTTTACACTTCATAAATATCCATTTTAACTATAAATAAAATTGTTGGTTAATGCTCACATAACCCTTACAGACCCTGTGTTAAATCTTCTGCCAATGACCCCGTGGGTTTTTCAATCACACGCACCAACTCTTTACCATTTTGTTTAACAATAAATGTAGGGGTGTATTTTAAATCATGAGCCTGTGCAATACCTGCATCGTCTCGTTTGTTGTAACCCACTGCCACATAGTTAACACTTGCCAGTTCAACTTTTGACTGTTCAAGAAGTTTAATGAGTTTAGGTACTTCGCGGTGGCTGTCGTGACACCAAGTGCCAAATAAAACAACTAGCTCTTTACCTTTAAGCTTTTGCATTAACGCAATATCTTTAGAGGTAGGGGTAAACGTTGTGTAATATTCGCTAAATTTATCGTAATCGTTTATTAAAGCCTGCGCGCTTATCTCACCTGAAAATGGCGCAACATCGTCAGCACACGCTGCCAATGGCATGCTTAAGGCGCATAATAAAATTAATTTTTTAATCATAAGGATACTTTATAAAAAAATTTGTTTAACTATACCCAATGTGGAGTGCGGAGTGAATAAGAGTGATTTTAAATGCAACTTTAAATATAAATGCGGTGATACGGTTGCTACTTCTATACTCCCTATTATCCCCCTTCATTATTAATAACTTGTAATTTTTGTACTAAAAAATCCACAGCAGCTTTAACTTTAGGCACTAAATAGCGTTGTTTTTGATACAGTAAATAAACCGCCATTTTTGTATTTTGGGTGATAGCTAACGTATGCTCAAATTTAAGCTCTTTTAACTCACCCGACCCCAAATACGATTCAAGCGCCCATCGGGTCGACATTAAAATACCCTCACCATTACACGCTTTTTTAGCAAGCCAAGGCCCATTATTTGAAATAGCGATAGCAGGTGCAGATACGTCGTGCCACTGCTCGTTTATTTTACACAACCACGGCGTAGGGCCCGATGGCGTTTTATAATAAAGCCCAACATGGTCTTTTAATTCTAAAACATGAGTAGGCTCCCCGTACTCTTTTAAATAACTTGGCGACGCAACAGGTATAAACTCATTATCCATTAGCTTAATTGCTAATACACGCTCGTTAGGTGCATATCCCCCGCGAATAGCTATATCAACATCGTCCCGCCCCAGGGTTGAAAGTTCATCGCTTAAGCTTACATCTAATATAATTTGCGGATACAAAGCACTAAATTCATCAAGCAATGGCATTAAAATTTTGTCGCCAAACCCAACCATGCAACTTATAGATAACCGACCCATAGGCGTTGTTTGGTAGCTTTTAACTGTTTCGTGGCTTTGTGCTAGCTGCCCCAATATTTGCTGCACATCGTTGTAATAAATGCGTCCAACCTCTGTGAGTTTAACAATACGGGTAGAGCGCTTTAAAAGCGTGGCACCTAAGCTTTTTTCTAAATCAGCCACTCGGCGCGATAACGACGAGGGCGGTACACCAAACTCTTTTGCGGCTTTGGTAAAGCTACCTGTATCAACCACCTTAATAAAATACCGTATAGCTTTAAGCTGATCCACATTGCACCTCCATCATACACACCAATTATTGCCTAAAAGACAAAGCTGATTCGCATTTTCTGCTATATATGCATCAATTAAAACAAGTAATAATAAATTTAACGTATTACACACTTTAGTAATGCCTTATGGCACAAAAATAAAGCTAATAACATGGACTAAATTATGATTACTTTGCACGGCTTTGCGTCAAGCAACTATTACAACTTAATAAAGCACGTACTTTTACACAAAGCACTGCCATTTAATGAGCACCTTATATACAACAACGATGAGCCATTTTTAGCAATTAACCCAATGGGTAAAGTGCCCGCCATTACTACAACAGATGGGCTAAATATTGCAGAGTCGAGTGTTATTTGCGACTACCTTGAGGAAACCTACCCAAGCAAGGCGCTATACTCTGAAGATTCAACCGAGCGCGCTTTTGTTCGCCAAATAATGAAAATAAGTGAGCTTTACTTTGAATTACCAAGCAGGCGCTTAATCCCATATGTATTTTCAGGCTCACCTACTCCAGAGCAAATTAAAAACGAAGTACGCCAACTATTAGAGCGTGGCGTAAATGCGTTTTGCGAATTAACGCATTTTTCGCCGTGGATAGCTGGCGAACAATTCACCATGGCAGATATTTACGTTTACTACGTAAATTCCGTTGTGAACGCGTTTGCTCCAAAAGAGCTTAATTGGGATGTACTGGCCGAAATCCCTGGTATGAAAGAATGGCAAGCAAAAATGAGCCAGTCGACTATTGCACAGCAAATAGAGGCAGATCGCCAAGCAAATATGCCTGAGTTTATGCAAAAGGTAACAGCACAAATACAGGCAGCTCAAAGCAAGTAATTACGCTATACGCTACCCATTCTCAATTTATAGGAACAGTATTATGACAGATACAAATACACAACTTACTTCAACAATTAACAACGACAACACCCTAACGCTTGCTTTAAAAAATATTGATATGCCAACACCACAGGCCGACGAAGTAGTTGTACGTATAGAAGCCGCACCGCTAAACCCGTCTGATTTAGGTGTGCTATTTAGCGCAGCCGATATGGGCGCAGCAAAACAAACCGGTACTGATCAAAACCCTGTTATAACAGCCAACGTACCCGCGCAATTTATGCCGTCGCTTGAAAAACGCGTAGGTAAAGCCATTCCTGTTGGTAATGAAGGTGCAGGCACTGTAGTCGCAACGGGTACGTCGCCTGCGGCACAAGCATTAATGGGTAAAACAGTGGCTGTTATTGGTGGTGGTACTTATCGTCAGTATTTATGCACCAAGGTACAAAGCTGTTTAGAACTAAAAAAAGGCACTACCGCTAAAGAGGGGGCATCATCTTTTGTAAACCCACTTACTGCACTAGCCATGGTAGAAACCATGCGCGCCGGGGGCCATAAAGCAATTATTCATGCAGCTGCGGCTTCTAATTTAGGGCAAATGTTAAACCGTATTTGTATTGCCGATGGCGTTGATTTAATTAATATTGTACGCAAAACAGAGCAAGAAACCCTACTGCGTAATATGGGTGCTAAATACGTTGTAAACTCAAGCAGCGACACTTTTCTTGCTGACCTAACAGCTGCAATAATCGAAACCGGTGCAACTATCTCGTTTGACCCAATTGGTGGCGGCCAATTAACAAGCGATATACTAAACTGTATGGAAGTAGCGGCCGCACGCGATATGAAAGAGCACAGCCTGTATGGTTCAGACACATTTAAACAAGCTTATATTTACGGCGCATTAGATCGCGGCCCTATTACACTTAATCGTAATTTCGGTTTTGCATGGGCTGTAAGTGGCTTTTTACTATTTAATGCCTTAGGTAAGTTAGGCACTGAAACTGTAATAAAAATGCGCAAACGCGTTGCCGATGAAATAACAACTACTTTTGCGAGCAACTACACGCACGAAGTGTCATTAGCTGAGGTATTACATTTACAATCAATTGCCGCTTATTCTAAACAAGCTACCGGCGAGAAGTACTTAATTAAACCTCAAGCTTAATTAACGCCTAAAACTTTAAAAAGCAGATACTTGTGCGAGTATCTGCTTTTTACGTTTACCACAGAGTTTATTTATATTGAGCTTTTATAAACACTAGAAGTTCCCTAAAGGTAACCTATCAGGCTGTTGCCTATTCCATTAGCTTAAAATCTTGAGCTCCCTTCCAAGCCAAGCTCTCTCTGTGAGCGGACAACTGAGGATTAATATATAAAGTTAAAATTTGACCTATTGACCCAGACCCCATTGGCCTTTTCTAGGTGAGTAAATCTAAACATTTTATTTTCCTGAAATTGATGAGGAGGTGTCCACTAAAACGGGTGAGGGAGATTGTTCTGTTAAATGCATTGTTATGCTTCATTCTTTTCAAAGTAACAACATATATGTTAATGATACAACCCAAAATAATATGCTGGTAAGGAGAGGGCTATAAATAAAATACCTAACCCCGCACCATTACCTTCAGCTAGACGAGCATTTTCTTCATCACCTTTGTGGTATAAAACATCTGCATAATGACCTACGGGAATGATTTTAGAATGAAATGAAGTTTTAGATTTAACAACATAGGTAGAGCCATTAACTGTAAACTCAAAGAATGGCCTATACGCTTTCCTCTTAATGTTATCAGTATCTTTAGTAATGTATTCCTCATAACGAAGAACTCTGCCTTTAATCTTAAGTGCGTTCTTGTTGAAGCGTCGGTAGTCGTAGCATACATAAATGCCTAGCGCGCTAAAAATAACCCCGCCAAATAATGGAATAATATTCATTTGTCTCTCCTTGACAGTATTCAGAGTGTAAACCGACCCTGCGATGAAACATAATGCCTTAAGATGAGGCGTCGCTTGCGCCGCCCTTCTGGCTTAAATTGTTATGTGGTAATGGTCTGCTTATCATTTGCCAAATACTTAAACAGTATACAAAAACAATAGAAACGCCTACTGCCAAAATACGTGATTCTGGGAATGAAAACCACATAACTAAAATTAACGCAGTACGTAACCCCGCATGAATTAGCCCTAAAGGGTGTTGAATAATCCACGAGTACACTACCCAATGCAAACCTAAACCAATACCAAGACTCAAAGTTAGGAACTCAGGAGCATATAAAAATAATGGTATATGGACTGCCCATAACAAATTTACCATTAAGACAGAAGCGCCCATAAGTTTTGCCAAAGGATTTTTTGAAGAGAAGACAGCTTCTTTGGTTATTTTTGATATCAATAAAGCAATTGGAAAAATTAACCCTGAACCAAAAAGTAACACTAACAGGCCCGCACTAACAGGAACCTTAGTTGATACTATTGCCACCACAAGCCAATAAATAGCTCCCGCTATAGGCATAGATAATGATCGTTTAGCAGACCATTCAAAGTCCGCTCTTAGTTCTTCCAATGTCATACTATTTCCTCAATCCTTCATTTTACATAACGAGACTGTAGAACAACTCCAACTGGCTATTTTTTAAAAAATGAGTAAACCTACTGCCTCAACAACCGCATAAGGGGCTGATAATAACTTGCTAAAATGTGTTGCGAAACGGAACTGAGCAAGCTGTTAGCAGTCCCATTTCTTAATGCGCTTGTTATATTTACCTTTTTAACTCTTCGTAAATTTTATTAGCGTAATTATTCATTTCCTGAGTAACTTCAACTTTGTTCCAAGAATCTGATTCAGCCCACGCATAAATGCCTATATCCGAAGAATATAGGATAATTATGTTTGACTCTTTAAACCAATCAACTCCCCAATAATGAACATGGGATGCGCCAGTTCTGATTAAATCACATTTCTCAGATTGAGCTTCGCATACATTGAGATAAACAATCGAGTCGACTACTTCAGGCATTAAAACATAAAAGTCGTCATTGGATTTGATGGGAGCAAGTTTGTAGTTTGAACATCCAGACAAAACGAAAATTAATAGAAAGAGAATTTTACGCATAAACTTCCATGTAAATACAACTTGAACCTAACGGACAATAATACTGCGGTAAAGTGCGCAGCACCGCAGTGTTATTGCCCCAGTGACCGCAGGGAACGAGTTAAGCGCCTTGTCATGTTTTGCTGTTTCTGACTAGCAAATACACTCCAAAAATTACTGAACATATTCCAATTCCTGCAGCTAAATAAACGTGAAAATAAAATTTATCTGGGTTATCTGCCAATGTAACTAATACTTCTTTGCTTCTATGTTTATGAATGATGCCTTTTTCTTCTGCCAAAAAGCCCCAAAGAACAAAAAACGCCCCGACAGCAATTATGAAGTAAGATTTGAAATCACTTTCTTGGTTGCCCATTTCAGCTTCTAACTCGCTGAGAACTTCATCATTAGACCTTTCTGGTTTAGAAAGCTCATCTTTAAGCTGTCTGTAGTTCTCAGGAAATTTTTCACTATCAATGCTGTCCAAAGCTTCGTATAGCTCTTTTAGGGAGTATTTTGAATAGTCTATTTTTTTACTCAAAACAACCTCTGAAAAACATAACGCCCACTTAAGCGGACAAAAATAGTTGGCTAAAATGTGAAGCGGAGCGGAACGTAGCCAACTGTTATGCGTATTTACCACAACACTACTGTTTCGACTCGGTCTGGTGGTAAACCATTGGTTGTTAAACCAAGGTAATTGTAAAAATTATGCTTTTTACCATTTACAATAGCCGAGCCAACTAAATACCAATGATCGCTATGGAATAATCCCCAATGTGAACGATGTGAAGCAGAAGTAATGTGAACTACTTCACCCTTTTGGAGTGAAGTGATGTGCTCTCCTAAAGGACATTTCTCAAAACCATTATTTTTAATAATACGATACTTGGGTAAGCCTTTTGCAAACGAACCTCGCTCATCAACTTTACAAATAAAAGCATTTACAATAAGTGTTTTTGCACCAATTTTCGTTTGAAAAGGTGAAACATTCGATACATCATGCACAGATGTGCATGCGGTTAGTAGAGCAATAGTAATGATAATCAGCAGAGTTTTCATAGTACGCATAACGCCCACTTAAGCGGACAAAAATGGTTGGCTATAATGTGGAGCGAAGCGGAACGTAGCCAACTGTTTTTGTT
>NZ_JAWJBQ010000037.1:0-25240 GCF_046535955.1 Pseudoalteromonas sp. SIMBA_162
CGACGTTGTCGCTAGGGATGCGTATAATACATCCTTTATTTTTCGAGTCAATACTTTGTTTTAAACTTTCTTACGATAATTTAAAACCGAAGTTTTACTTAACTCTCTGAGCCGCTAACACTTTGCTATGCTTCGGCGTTTCCCGTCTCAGTGGGGTCGCATTATAGGGGGATCCGAAAACAGATCAACCCTTTTTTTAGATCTTTTTACTGTTCGAACAAAATTAGAACAAAACCACAAAAAACCATGTTAAAACACGCTTAAATTGATGTTTTTTTACACTGCTTTTTATAATTTCATATAAATATCATTGCTAAGTTCGTTTAAGACGTTAAGATAGCAAGTTCACAATGTTAAATTAATGTTTATTTCCTGTTTATTGGTAGATCTAAAATGAAATTACCCGATCAAAAATCTTTTATCTTTTCTGTTGTTATTGCTGTAGTTGGTTTTGTTATTGTTAAGTTCGCCCTTGGAAGCTTAGAACTTGACCCTGCAATTGTATTTGCTGTTGGCTTATTAATAGGTGGGCTAGTTATTGCTGCTATGTCTTCTGACGTTTTAGAAGAGGCCGAAGTAAAAACTAAAACACTTTACGTTGGTAACCTTCCTTACCGTGCAAACGAAGGTGTTGTTCGTGCTTTGTTTGAAGAGCAAGGTAAAGTATTCAACGTTCGTCTATTAAAGGATAAAAATACAGGCAAACGTCGTGGCTTTGGTTTTGTTGAAATGGCGCAAGCTGATGCAGACAATGCTATTGCAAACTTGAACGATAGTGAGTTCCAACAACGCACTTTAAAAGTTCGTGAAGCAAAACAAAAACAAGAAGATGATTCTAATACGCTTCGAGCTCAGGCGGATCAATCAGTTTAACTAGCTTAACCGCAAGTTTATCGCTGATCACATTAGCCGTTGCATAGTATTGCAACGGCTTTTTTATGCCAGGTATATTTTGTGCTAATAAACCTGACTCAGTTAATAGATAAATAACCCTATTTGCTATTGCTGCACCAGAATCCACCAGCTGAATGCTATTTTTAAAGTACTCACTAATCTGCTTTGTAAGTATTGGAAAGTGAGTACACCCCAATACAAGCACATCTGTTTGCTTTTCAATACTCAAGCCTTCAAGTACAGCATGTAATTTATTTGTATCTAAATAGCCATTAAAGAAAAGTAATTCAGCAACGTTTACCAACTCAACACTGCTATATAAGTTAACAGTTACATTACTAGCGTGCTGTGCTATTAACTTTTTTGTATATGAGCTCGCTATTGTGGCAGGTGTTGCCAGTAAAGCAATGTGATTTGAACATGTTAATTCTGCGGCGGGCTTGATTGCTGGTACAACACCAACTATGGGTATATCTGTAATTTTGCGTACAGCACTTAATGCCGATGTGGATGCCGTGTTGCATGCTATTACAATTAAATCGACGTTTAGCTTGTTTAACTTAATGAAATGAATGAGCGAACACAAACGATTAATAATTGTTTGTTGTGTTTGAGCTCCATAAGGTAAGAAAGCATTATCCATAAAATAGCTATATTGAGCATTCGGGATACGTTGCTTTATATGATCAAGTACTGTTGTGCCACCAATCCCTGAATCAAAAACCATTATATGCGCTGACAAACGACCGTTCCTATTATTAGATTAGAACGGCAGTTTGCCATGTGATTTTTGCAAAAGAAAGTAGTTTAATGTTGAGGTTAAACTTCCTCTGCTGTTTGCTTTGTAGCGCTATTTATCTTATTAAGGTTTTCAAACATAGCTTTTGTGTAATCAACCAGTTTATCGATCTCACTTTGATCTTCATTAAGCCACTGCATAATACCTGATAATTGATTTTGAATACCTAGCTCGGTTGCTTTAGAAAAAGCCTCTCGGAGGTCATCATTAAAAGGCGCTACTTTATCTGCAATTACTTTTTCTGGAGCCGGTTTATTTTCTTCGTAACCCTTTATTGCAGCAACTGTTTTGGTTTGGCGTAAATCCATTGAAAATGCGACAAGTTGTTCATTGCCTAAACTAAGCTCTTGCGCCTCTTCAAATGCCTGCTCTAAATCGCCGCTAAAAAAGGTCTTACTTACGTTTTGTAGGTTTTCCATTAATTCATTAATTGCTTCTTGCTCTTTATCATTAAGGTCGCCGTTAACTGACATTGAAAATGAAAGTTCTCTCGATTGTGATGATTCACTTACGAATGCCTCCCCTCCCTCACCACGCTGATAACTACTAGCAGACTGAGATTTAAACGCATCGGCAAAACTTATTGTTACTTCATCACCTTCTGCGGTTGTGAAACTGTACTGAGCATTATTACTTAAACTTGCGTATTGTGCTTGAGTTACCCCCACACTAGCGGGCATTGGGTTGAACAAGTTATCTTCAAACTTATCAAGGCCATCAAAAATACCTTCTTTTGATTTGTTGATTCCCTCTTGGGTTTCATCGTTCAGAACGCCGGATTCTTTTAACTCATCAACAGCGTCATCAATACCTATTTGAACCCCCTTACGGGCATCACTTAGCATACCTTTTAATTTATCGTCATCGGCACCATCAGCTTTTGCTTTATTAACGGCGCCGGTGACAAAGTCGAGTACATTTTTAACTATTGCTTCAAAATCAAAAAGGGGCTTATCTGCTTTTTTTTCTTGAACAGGCAAACCAAGCTGCTCTGCCATTTTATCACCTAAAACTTTAGCAGCTAATTCTTTACCTCGTTGCTGATAGCTGTCTTGCGGAGACGCGATGGTAGGTTGTTGTACATCAGCTTTGTTGTTGAATTTGTTTATGTTCTGGCTTGGTACAAAGCCATAATTGCCTATTTTCATGAATCGTCTCCTGAGCGTGCGTAGTTTATTATCGGCCAGGGCATAAAAAACTAAAGTAAACCGTGCAAAAAAACATCATTTATTCTAGCCAAAACTAGACAAATGCGAACCGCTCCCTACAATAGCGCCGATAAACAGATCTTAGATAAGGTAGTAACGCGAATGGCAGTTATTAAAATAGATACCACACAGTACCAAGCGCAGTTAAGTGAAAAAGAACAGCGTATAACTTCACAGTTTCAACGTTTTGGTGTGGAGCAGCTAGAAGTATTTAGCTCGGAGCCAATTAACTACCGCCAACGTGCCGAATTTAGAGTATGGCATGATGGAGACGATCTGTTTCATATAATGTTTGATCAGCAAACTAAAGAAAAAATACGCGTTGATATGTTTGACCCTGCGGCACCGCTTGTTGGTGAAATCATGCAGGTGATGATTGAAAACCTTAAACCATGCGAGGTTTTACGCCGAAAGCTATTTCAAATAGATTACCTGTCTACACTCAGTGGTGAAATTTTAGTGAGCTTGCTTTATCACAAGCCGCTTGATGATGAATGGCTACGTGAAATTAAGTCACTAAAGGCAAAACTGAGTGAAAAATATAAAATAGATTTTATTGGCCGAGCACGTAAGCAGAAAGAAGTGCTAGGTGATGACTTTGTAACAGAGCAATTAACTGTAAATGGCCAAGAACTAATTTACCAACAAGTAGAAAATAGCTTTAC
Source organism: Pseudoalteromonas sp. SIMBA_162 (assembly GCF_046535955.1). NCBI lineage: Bacteria > Pseudomonadati > Pseudomonadota > Gammaproteobacteria > Alteromonadales > Pseudoalteromonadaceae > Pseudoalteromonas > Pseudoalteromonas sp. SIMBA_162. The sequence continues at coordinate 3,567 of NZ_JAWJBQ010000037.1, forward strand.
GCAACCTAATGCAAAAGTAAATATAAGTATGCTTGAGTGGGCACAAGATTTATGTAAACCACTTAAAAATGATTTACTAGAGCTTTACTGCGGTAATGGTAACTTTTCTATTGCGCTAGCGGGGTCTTTTAATAAAGTACTCGCAACTGAAATATCTAAATCGTCTGTTCACTCTGCTCAATACAACATTGCCAAAAACAATGTAGACAACCTAGATATTATTCGTATGTCGAGCGAAGAGTTTACTCAAGCAATGAATGGCGAACGTACTTTTTCTCGTTTAGACGGTATTGACCTTAAAAGCTATGACTGCCAAACCATATTAGTCGACCCGCCACGCGCTGGTATGGATGAGTTAACCTGTGATTTAGTGGCTAATTACGAAAACATAATTTATATATCGTGTAATCCTGACACACTGGAACGCGATTTAGATCATTTAACGCGTTCGCATAACGTTAAGCGCTTTGCGATATTTGATCAGTTCCCTTATACACATCACATAGAGTCGGGTGTTTTCTTACAGCGTAAATAACCAACCAAAATTAAAGTGCCAGTGCTTTTATAAGTGCTGGTATTTGCTCTTCACTAAATACTTGAACTCCATTCTTTATTAATAATGCTGCAGTTAAACCTAGACCTTCGATTTTTATTCCGCGATGCTTTCCATCATATATTGTATTTCGTCCGCAAGAAGGGCTCGATTCTTTAAGTAAAGCAAAACGAACTTTATTTTTTTTACAAAGTTCTAGCGCTATATTAGCCCCAGTTTGAAATTGCTCTGTTACATATTCGCCTGAATTAGTAATTACTTTCCCCTGTATTATTTCAGCAGGAGCTCTAGGAGTAGATAGCCCACCAGCCACTTCAGGACAAAAGGATATTATTTTCTTATTACTTTGCCATACCCGTAATTGTGGATGCTGTAATGTTTGTCCTTTCCCATCATAACGAACAGGCTGCCCTAGCAAGCAACTCGATACTAATATTTTTTTCATTGCTACATCCTTATAAAGCAAAAAAGCTCCTTAAGGAGCTTTTTTGGTTTTAGCTAAACTTACTTGTTAGCTAAGTAATTAATTAATTTACTAATATCTTCAGGTGCTGTAACACCTGATTCACGGCCTAAGTTTAATTTATACTTACCGTTTACGATAAATGTGGGTACACCACGAAGAGCACCTTTTTCTTTAAAGTATTCTTGATCGCGCTTCATCTTAGAACTTAATGTACGAACCGAAAAGCTTTTAAATAACTTATCAAACTTATCGCCATCAACACCTTGCGCAACAAACACATCTTTCACGTCAGCTAATTCGTTAAATTTAGCGCGCTTAGTGTGAATATGATTAAAAATAGCTGCGATAAGTTTCTCTTTTTGAGGAAGTACTTCAGCAGTTGCAAGTGCTTGGCTCATCATTTGTTGGTTTTCTGGATTACGAACACCCACAAAGTCAACGTGACTCTTTTTAAACTTAACATTTTTATCTAGTTTAGGCTTAAATTCGCTGATCAGTGACTCGTAGTTATTACACGCCGGGCAGTAAAAAGAGAAAAACTCTTTTACTTCTGGCTTTTTAGTGGCACGTTCAGCAATAACATCGTAATGAACGCCTTCTTGGTAGTCTGCCGCAAAGCTTGTTGCTGCCATCGGTAATACTAATGCAAGTAACCCTGCTTTAAGTAGTTTAATCATTCTTATGCTCCAAAATTTATAATGCTAATAAAAACGCAATTAACTCATCAAGTTCTTGTTGGTTTTTTATGGTGTTAATATTGATTTTGTATTTATCGTTAACAATAAAAGTAGGTACACCAGTTAACGCACCTAACTTTGAATATTTGTTTTGCTTATCTTGCATTGCTTGCTCTTCGGCAATAATTGGCATGCTTGCAATCGCTTGGTCAAATGTGTCGCTATCTATTCCATTTACTTCCAATAGCTTTTTAAGGTCTTTAACTTCTGTTAAAGGCGCACCTTGAATATGGATACTTCTAAAAATTTGGTCAGCTATATTTTGTGCTTGCCCTTGTTGTTTTGCGATTAAGTAAGCAAAGCTTAAATTACTTTGTGCCTGTGGAGATACACCACGTAAAAAGTTGACGTGACTTTTAACAAAATCAGTGCCTTCAGGCAGTTTTTTTTCAATTGCTTTAGCCACTGGTTCAAATTTAAAACAGTGCGGACAATAAAATGAAAAGAACTCTGTTACCTGTGGTGTTGTGCTTTTTTCAGTTTTAATAATCGTGTATTGGTTATTTGCCTCAAACTGTGCAGCAAAGGCTGCAAAAGGTAAACATAAAAGAAGTAGGCTCAGTTTTAGTTTTTTAAGCATTAGTATCTCGTTGTACTTGTCATTAAATAATAATTTACGGCAATAACTTTAACGGCGGTTCTTGCAGTGCAGCAAGTTGTTCTTTAAGCGCTAAAATTTGTTGCTCCCAGTATTTGTCATCAGCAAACCATGAAAAGTTCCGCACAAAAGCAGGATCGCTCCACCTTTTTGCCACCCATCCCATGTAGTGAATAATACGCATTGCTCGCAGCGGTTCAATTAATTTGAGTTGAGCGTGGTCAAAATCACAAAATTCTTCATACGCTCCCACCAAAGTGTCTAACTGTAACAGTTGCGTTGGTCTGTCGCCACTGAGCATCATCCATAGATCTTGAATAGCAGGCCCTTGACGACTATCGTCTAAATCCACGAACATTAGCGCATCGCCAGCCCATAATATATTGCCTGCGTGGCAATCGCCATGTAAGCGAATACTATTTGTATCTTGATACTGCTTTTGTGTCTGCTCAATTACCAAATCTAAAATAGTATAAAAAGCAGTGCTTAATCCCATTGGCACCAAGTTACTTTTTTGAAGATGAACTTTAGCTGTATGCAAATATTCTTCACAGCTTATTGTTGGTCTGTAAGTAAAGGGTTTGGTTTTAGCTACTTGGTGCATTCGACCAATTAAACGTCCCATAACATCAAGCTGATCTAAATTATCTACTTCAAATAATCGCCCACCCACACTTGGGAATACCACAAACATATAACCCTGGTGTTCAAACAAGCTTTGTCCATTATGTAAAACAGGGGCTACAACGGGTACTTCAGCGTCAGCAAGCTCAAAAGCAAAATCGTGCTCCTCTTGAATTTGTGCTTTACTCCAACGCTCGGGACGATAAAACTTTACTACGTAACGCAGACCGTCTTCGGCTTTAAATTGATAAACTCTATTTTCATAACTGTTAAGCGCTAGTAACCCAGACTCGGGATAAATACCTATGGTTTCTATCGCATCAAGTATTAAATCTGGGGTTAAATCTATAAAGCTAAATTTGCTCATGCTCTTCTTATATAAATGAAAAGCGGGTTAAACCCGCTTTTGTTATTGCTATATTTACCGAATTAGAAAGTACGGCTATCGCGCTCTAAAAAAGTTGCTCGATTGCGAAATTGTTTCATCCGGTTCATTAACTGGCGACAATACAAAATTAAACTCTGTTATAGGCGCTTTTAAGTCATAAGGGTCCATAACGAGTGATAATGGCACATTATGCGATTGACCTGCTTGAACAGTAAATACTTGTTTACCTATGTATTTAAAGTTTTCTAGCCCTGCCACTTTAATGTTAAAGGTTTGCTCATATTGCGCCTTATTGATGACCTTTAAGGTATATGTGTTTTCAACCAAGCCATTAAAGTCGACACGATATAGCTGATTTCGATCACGAATAATATCAAAGTCCATTGGTTTACGCAGTGCAATATTTGTAACAAGCGCGCCTGTTAGCAACACTAGTATGACCGTATACCCAATAATTTTGGCTCGTAGAGGGTTGGTTTTATTTTCTGGCGTCTCAAGATTACGTTCTGTGGTATACGAAATTAACCCTCGCGGGTACTCCATTTTATCCATTACGCCGTCACATGCATCAATACACGCACCACAATTTATACACTCAGCCTGCAAACCGTTTCTTATATCAATGCCTGTTGGGCAGACTTGTACACATAGGTTACAGTCAATACAGTCACCTATTTCTAAATCTACGTGGGCAACCTTACGTGAGCGAGGGCCCCGGCTTTCACCTCGGCTTTCATCATAGGTTACTGTGTAGGTATCTTTGTCAAACATTGCCGACTGAAAACGTGAGTAGGGACAGATATGCAAACACATAATTTCACGCATCCAGCCTGCGTTGCCATATGTACACACAGCAAATACTAAAATGCTCACTAGTGCATAACCGCCAACATTAAAGGTTATAAAATCAGGGAGTAGCTCTCTTATCGGTGTGAAGTAACCAACAAACGAAATAGAAGTATACAAAGAAAACAACACCCAGCTGGAATGCTTAGCTGTTTTTCGCCAGAACTTGTCAAAGTCCATAGGCCGTTGATCGAGCTTTTTACGTTGATTTGCTGTGCCTTCAAGTTTTTCTTCAAACCAGATGAAAATGAAGGTCCATACCGTTTGAGGACAGGTATATCCGCACCAGACTCGTCCATAAAATGTAGTTACCAAAAACAGCGCAAAAGCCGCCAGCATGAATATAAATGCCAGTATGGTGAAGTCTTGAGGCCATAAAGTAAGACCAAAAATATTGTATTTTTGTGCTATTAAATCAAATAGCACGGCTTGCTGACCGTTAAAGTTTATCCATGGCAAAACCATAAATGCGAGCATGCCTAAAAAACCAATGCGCTGTCTTAGTAATTGGTGAAGACCTTTTACGGCTCTCACATAAATGCGGTTACGGGGGTTAAATCTATCATCTTGACGGCTTAAATCCGGCTTTTGAATTTTTACCTCAACAGGAATGTTTTTTACTTTAATCTGTTTGTCCATCGAAGTTCCTCAACACCGCTTGGAAAATAAAAGCTGAGCACTAATCAAATGCTCTATACTCGTAGTGTAGCAAGTAACTTGCTAAGTAAGACTTGTTTAATGAATCATAAATTAAATACTTTCAGATATTTCAGAAATATCTAACTTTTGTTAGTTATTATACCAATATTGGCTAAAATTACTGGTATAGATTACAACTAATTTATTCATCTCAGTTACTTGCTTTTAAAAGGCAGTTTATTACACTGCTTGATAATTCAACCCTATTTAGATCAAGGTTTACGTATCCATGAAGAAGTTTATTATTTTGATAATTGTGATCCTTGCGTTTTTTACCATTGATCATCCACTTGTAAAAGAACCACGCGAAAAGCTATTAGGCGAAGGTATTGGCTTTTTAAGTGATGCAAGTAAAGTAAATAGAAGCCCTGCTGCTAATTTAGCAAAAAACAGAATTAGTCATGAGCTAACACTTTCAAGCTCAGAAAAAGAATACGTAGAAAAAACATTCACCACTGATGACGCAGTTCAGCTATTTAATTTGCGCTACTGTCGTGAACGCGACTTAAACCTTTACTTCTACGCTGAGCGCTTAAATAAAGTGTGTAAAATAGTATCTGAATCACTCGAGCAAAAACGGGCTAAATAATGGACTTTTCTAATTTAAACAAAAAAACCAGTGATTCGTTTCACAAGCAACGTAATATGCTTAAACAGTTAGCACAAGGTAAAACGCTAAAATGCGAAAAATGTAATACGGTACTCACACTCGATTTAGCCACCAGCGAAGTGGGAAAAGGCGTAGTGAAGTGCAAGCAAGGCTGCACGGATATTATTTTAGATCTTGGCGCTTGATATTAATTAAAGCGCCATTATTAAAAAGTTTAACGCTAACTACCCGTCCCAGCCATCATCGTTATACAAACCACTATTGAGCGCCACTATTTCTACTAGCTCTGCAAAACCAAGTGCAAAATCCCCCATAAGGTCATATTGTTGCTCACACAACTGCAATGTATTCATTGAATTTTGTGATGCTATTTGAGAGATAAGCTGTGTATCTAATGCAAAAAAGCTGAGGGTTGCTTGTGCGGTTTCTAAGGCCTCTTTGTACTGTGCATCTAACTTCGTTGCTGCTAATAGCTTTTGCGTGTAAGCATTACTTGCTGTTAAAAAGCCTTGGCTCCACTGCGAGCAAAATGCACTGTCGTACTGTGGTGGCAGTTTATACCCTACTTCAAACACCTGTTCACTTATTTGATGGTAAAACGCCATAAATAAAAATAGCGTTTCTTCATCTAATTCGTTTGCTGAATTATTGAGTATCACATCAACCCATTCGTGCACATCAAGAGGGTCGGGTGAACATATAACGCCAAACAAATAACCTTGGCTTTGTTCAAAGGTCATGGCTTGAGGTTGGGTATTTAGAAATGTGCTGAGCTGCTTAGCATGCAGCTCAGTGAATTGCGGTAGTTGCATTAAAACTCTTTATATCAAAACATTAAAAATTGAGCGGGTAACGACCTTGGCTATCTGGTCGGCCTAAAAACTTAACCGCATCGTGAACATCTTTTGGTAAGCTAGCATCTGGTTTTACATACCCTGCTACGCTAAAGTCAAAGTTAGCTTTAAGAGTGGCATCGGCTTCAAGCCCGAGGGTGTTATCAGGGTCGATTAATATTGCCACATCACCCGACTTACAGCTTAACTTGCCAGCCAGAGGTCCTATATTAAACCAACCATTTAAGCCTTGCACGTCGATATTTGGGCTCGCTATTTCACCCTTTAATGACTCACAGTAAGGAGCACCTGAGGTGTATTCATCTAGCTCAAGTATTACACGCCCCTTTGCTGTAACAGGTAATGGTAACTGAACTCGTTGCATAGCTCGCTCTACCGTTGAGCGAACTAAACCATCTGTTACTTTTAAAGTATGATTAAACAATCCATAACTGACGGTTGCATATCCCGATATATCGGTGCGTTCGCGAGCATTTCCAAACTTTATATTAGTATTTAAATTGCCAGAAAATAATGCCCAACCGGCGATATCCCAGCGCACATTGTTTAACTGCTCGCCATCAAAACGAACTTGCATTAATTGGCCTTGCCATACAGTGCCTACAGCCTGCCCTACTTCTAACTGCTTAGGGAAATGGGGTTTTGCTAAATCAAGCGCGATAGCAGCGGGTAATTTAATAATACAAAACACAATAAAACTAATTAAAAAGACAGCCGATAATATAATTATTCTTTTCATTTATTAATTCTCTAATACCAAACGGCTTACTCTTACATAACCCGATTTATCGTCGCGACTTAAATCTAAGTTTTCGATTTTTAAACCATGTTGATTCACTAATTCATCGAGCCATTCTACTAGTTTATTAAACTCTACTGAGTCGAGCGTTAAACGCAGCGAACCATCACTAGGCTGCATTTTACTAATATTGATTTGATAACGGCTTCGGGTAGAGTTAACCACTTGGCTTAGATTTTGACTACTCGCAACACGCGTATTACCCGCTGCTTTTAGCTTTACTATGCTTTCGTCAACCCACACGAGCAAAGCCTGTTGCTTAATTTTCGATTGTTCCGCTTTTGTTATGGCGTTATTTAACGGCCTGAATATCCCCATCACAAGAATAAAAATAACAAATATACCACCAGCAACCATAATAAGTTGCTGCTCTTGTTCTTTTAAAGAACGCCAGTATTTTATCGCTTGTGCTTTCATGCAGCACCTCGCAATTTAATCTCACCTACCACAAAATCACCATCGTTATTTAAAGACCCTTGCTCTACCGTTAAGCCTTGCTTTTCGAGTATGGTTTTTACTTTACCAAAGGTTTGAAAGTCTTTAGCACGCGCGCGAATACGTAATTCGTTTCTTCGTTTGTCGTAACGTAACGTTTCTGGTGTGAACTCATTCACTTGTGAAAATACATCAACCAAATTAGTCGTCAGCTCTAAAAAACCGGATTCATCAGAGCCTTCTATCCTATCTAATGCGCCTTTAATCTGATTTTTTATCAAATTAGGATGCACTTTAGATCCGGGGAATGCTGCCTGGTATCGCTCAACTACTTGGTTTTTTACTATATCGACTTGAGAATTAAGCTGTTGCAACTCAATTGCCTTTATAACTAAAGTAGAGCCCAATGCGACGGCTGTAAAAATTGCAGCGCCTTTCCAGTAACCCCACCAGAGCGCGCTCTTCTTTTTAAGCTGGTAAACACCTTGGCGAAGGTTGAATTTAACGTTATTTAATTGCTTAGCAAATAAAGCTAACGGGAGATCGTACTGACTTGTTTGCGCTTGTAAATTAGTCCCCTCAGGGAAGTCCTCCGCTGGGCTAAAGTGTTTAACCTCAGGGTTACCTAACGCAGTCAAGTAACCTGACAACCAGCTTAATTCAACCGCACTAATATGCCATGCCCCTTGCTTAAACAGCCACTGCTGATTGAGCTCTATAGCACTAGCCTCTCCTTCACCTACAGAGGGTAACAACAGTGCATCAGGTAATATTTTATAAACAGGCAGCTCATGTTCCACAAACAACGCGAGCCATTGCTCAAACCATTCGCGGTCAGTCATAGCAACCTGAATAGCATGCTGCTCACCAACCATAGTTGCTTCGCCTATAGCTATATACAAATCGTCTACATCGCAGGCTATATCTTCTTCAAGCATGTAAGGGAGTGCTTGCTCTAATTTGCGATTCCACTTTGTGGGTAGTGTTACCGTTTTTAATTGCACTTGATCGCTTGGCAATAAAACAACCACTTCCCTGTTGGCTGCTTTTTCACTTAATTCATTCAAATTGCCTGCGCTTGATAGCTCACCACTGGCTATTATTTCTTGTTCTTGTGGTGAATATACAAGCCAATTTAATCGTTCTTGTTGGGTTTGACCCGTACGGATCAACAATATTTCTGTCACTGTACGCCTCCAAATTTTCGCGCCAGTATCGTTACTTCGCCGTCTTTGGCGTGCAGTAAGGTGGTCATCGAAAAACGCAGATCTACAAAGTTTGCCTGCGTTTGTAATTTAAAATATTCGCTTTTAATACTAAATAAGTCTTTCACTGATTCAGTGTTTGTACCGCCTTGTTGCTGTACCTGTTCAAAAAATTCTTCTAAAGAATCAAAACCTGTTTGTGGTCTTGCGGCAATGACAGCCTCTGCAGCCGACAAACTTAAATTATCCATCAGCGCGCTTAGTAGTAAAGCCTGTTCTGGTGCTATTGTATTAATGTTAATTAAAAGCTGAGTGCTCCCCGGAATAACACACACATAAGGCAGTACTTTTTCCATTACTAGCGGGTTAAAGCCTTTTACCAAGCGAAGTTCCGATGGAGATGCAAATAAACTATTAGCAGTCATATACGGAAATTTACGAGATAAGTACTCTCCCTCTTCAGCACCTGAGCGATAGGTTATGCTATTTTCATCCAGCCAGTCGAACACGCTATCAGCCATTGCTTCTTCCGATTCATCCGCTGGTAAATCTTCTATATTTTCAAGTAAGGCAAACAGTGCTTTGTGTGCAGGGTTTGTTTTATCAGCGCTATTTGTATCGGGTTCAATCGCTATGGCGTTTAAATTTAAACATGATTGCAAGTCAGTAATTGAACCACTTAATGTGCCGTTATCAACTGGGTATGCTGCGTTCCCTTGTGTTGCCCATACTTGATCAAGCGTTGTTTTATCTGGGTCATCTTTCTTGCTTTGAATGAGCCCTTTAATAGCTAACTCTTCAGCACCGTAAGCATACCATTTTGCTTGTTGGTGACCTTGTAAATTAGTACTTTTTTGCACTTGCACCATTAAATTAGCACTCATTTCTACGGCTAAAATAGCAGCTAATGCAACAATAAATAACACAATAACCAGCGCTGCTCCGCGCGAAGACTGCCTACCCATTACTTCTACTTCCTTGCCCAGGAACTAAAAATACACGACGAATAGGTTCGGCCTCTATTTGTTGTAAAGTAACCGCAACCGCTTTAGGCAATGCTTTTACTTCCCATTGTTCTTGCCACTTATTGTCACTGTCTAAAAATTCAAACTTAAGCTCTTCGACGTTTTCTAATACCTGCTGTACACGTGGCTCCATATTATCAAGCTGATCAACGTACACGCGATACACACGCTCAAGATTATCATCTATGACCCTATATCCAACAGCCTGCAGCTCTGACCTAGGTAATAAATTTATTGGGTTTATCCAACCGTCTCTTACAAATGCAATGCCGTCATATTGGCTTTCAAGCACATAACGCCCTGCTAATAAATAATATTCTTGTACGTCACCAGACTCGTTTCTAACTGCACGTTTAGTCATTTGGCTAAAGTCTTGGTCCATAAGTCTAAACGTTGTTTGTAAACCATTAAGTTCCGCTATTTTTTCGTCCGATGCGTCTTTTGCTTTAGTTGTGCTATCTAGTATTTGGTGCGTAGAAATAACAACAAAAGCTAAAATCCCCAAAGCAACCATTACTTCAAGCAATGTAAATCCGCGCTGCTTCACTTACTTTTTACCTTTATTTAAATACGTTGAAAGCTCATAGACTGACTGTTCGTACTTTTCATCGATAAATACATTTATGGTTAATTTAACAAAGCTTTTATCTGCAGTGGGCACAACCTCTTGCTGCCAAAACCATTCAACACCACCCATAACCTCACTACCACGTAAGTTATTTTTACCTTGCCATTGCTCGCCTTTTACCCGTTGTTCAATAATGACATTTTCAGCAACCCAGGAGGCATATGTTTGTTCTTCAATTGTTGTTAAGTGATGAATATGCTCGCCTGTGGCTTGCATTGCTGCAATACCCGCCATTGCACAAATACTCAAAGCAACAAGTACTTCTAACAAGGTAAAGCCTTTACTTAATGTCATTACTCTGGCTCTCTTCTTAAATTTACTGGTGCTGTAAATTCACCCTCAATAAAGTAAACAGGGTCACTTTGATCTTTTAGCTCAAGAATTAACTGGAATGCGCTTACTTCGCCCGACGATAAAATAAGTACTTGAGGTATTTTAAGCTTTTTAAGTTCGAGCAAACTATCGTCTTCACCACCACTCATAAGCTCTCGCCAATTAGACTGTTCAAGTAGATTATCTTGAGCCCATGCAAGGTCTTCTAAGTTGAGGGTAAGCTTTAGGCGTGGCTCCAACTCTATGGGTTTAAATAACTCTTCTCTGTCAAAGGTTGCCCATTTTTCCCCATCAAATACCAAGTATTCTAGGGTATTTTTTTCAACGAGTAAGCCAAGCTCTACCTGATTTAAAATTGCAAATTCTGATGCCATATTAATGGTGGTATGCAACCTAAGCGCTTGAGCATCTAACTCATCTTCAGCGCCGCCGTCTAAGCTGTATACCACCATTTTTGTTGCAAAAGCGATAACCACTAATACAACTAAAATCTCGATTAAGCTAAAACCCTTTTTCTTGTGCATTAGTTGAAGACCTACGTTCATAGTAAGTCTTCAAAAAGTACATTTAGTTTAAGCTCAGTAGACTGACTCATTACTGCTTTTCTTCATCCCAGTTACCAATGTCGTCGTCGGTACCGACTTCACCGTCTGGTCCCATAGAGAAAATATCAAATTTACCAATTTCACCTGGGCTTATTAATAAGTATGTATTACCCCATGGATCTTCTGGTAATTCGCTGATAAAGCCGCCATCAGGAAAACGTTTTGGAACAGGCTCAATAGACGTTTTAGTCACTAACGCTTCAAGACCTTGCTCTGTGCTTGGATAACTTTTATTTTTAAGCTTGTATAAGCTCATCGCATCTTCAAGCTGCTGAATATCTAAATGCGCTTTATCAATAGCGGCCTCTTCTTGTTGGCCCATAATATTTGGCGCAACAATAGACATAATCATCCCGATGATAACCAGTACCACCATTACTTCTAGTAAAGAAAAACCTGATTGTTTGTTCACGTAATTACCTCATTATTCTAAAAACACTAAGCAAAAATGGTTTAGGTAAAACCATTAATATATAAAAACTATTTAAATTTAGAGCCCAACTGCTTTGTTCATTGCCATAATAGGCTGCAAAATGGCCATAACAATAAATAAAACGATAACAGCCATAGAAGCAATCATTGCAGGCTCTAATAACTTAAGCGATACGTTTACCATGCTTTCAAATTCACGGTCCTGGTTATTCGCTGCACGCTCTAGCATTTGCTCTAGCTCACCTGATTTTTCACCACTGGCGATCATATGTAGCATCATCGGCGGGAACAATTTAGTTTGCTGCAAAGCCGCTCTAAGGCTTGCACCTTCGCTTACTCTGTCAGCTGCGTCGGCTACCGACTTCTTGATTTTTTCGTTTACGAGTACATCGCCAGAAATCCGCATTCCTTCAAGTAGTGGCACAGAGCTTGAAGATAAAATACTTAACGTACGAGCAAAGCGAGCGGTATTAATACCACGAGCCACCTTACCAATACCCGGCATATGCAGCACACGGTCGTCCCACCAAAAGCGCACTTGTGGTTTTTTTAATGCGTACTTAATGCCAATCGCAATGCCGGTGATGGCTAGTAGGCTAATAAACCAGTAATTTTGTACAAAATGACTCCCAGCCATTACCCACTCGGTGGTCCAAGGTAATACTTGTTTAGTTTTTTCAAAGGTTTTTAGTATTTTAGGAACAACAGTACCTAATAAAACCGACACTATACCAATGGCAAAAATAACTAGAATAGTTGGGTAAACCATAGCCTGTGTTATTTGACTACGCATATGCTGACGCTGCTCGGTGTAATCGGCTAAGCGATTAAGTACTTGGTCAAGATGCCCTGACTTTTCACCCGCAGCCACCATTGAACGATATAAGTCGTCAAACACATGAGGAAACTCACTCATACCATCAGCAAGGGTATAGCCTTCAACAACTTTTGAACGAACCGACATTAACATACGTTTTAAACGTGGTTTTTCACACTGCTCAGCCACCGCCATAACCGCCCCTTCAACTGGTAATGCTGACTGAATTAACGTTGCTAACTGGCGTGTGATGAGCGCAAGTTCAGATGTAGAAATACTTGGTTTAAAAAGGCTACCAAATAAAGGCGCTTTCTCACCCTTTACCTGTTTATCACTCTGAGCCGCAGGCACAACCTCTAAAGGGGTTAGGCTTTTATCGCGCAGAAGCTGACGAACTTGCTTGGCGGTGTCGGCCTCTAAAATGCCTTTTTTTTCTTTGCCGCGGCCATCTAATGCCCGATATTCAAACGCAGCCATTATTAGCCTTCCTCACGGGTAACACGCAGCACTTCTTCAAGCGTGGTTTTTCCTGCAAGCACACGGCTGCAACCATCTTGGCGAATACTTGGGCTATGAGTGCGGATGTATTTTTCTACACTTTGCTCACCTTTACCGTTGTGGATCATTTCTCGTATTGTTTCATCTACAACAAGTAACTCGTGTATACCAGTACGACCTTTGTAACCATTAAAGTTACATTCTTCACAGCCTATTGCACGGTAAATCGTTGGCTTGCTGTCAAATGGTACACCTAAAAGCTGACATTCACGTTCGTCTGCCACATGCCCTTCTTTACAGCTGTTGCACAACGTACGTACTAAGCGCTGAGATAAAACACCTAATAGCGATGAAGAAAGCAAAAACGGTTCAACGCCCATGTCTTCTATTCGAGTAATAGCACCAGACGCCGTATTTGTATGCAGTGTAGACATAACTAAGTGACCAGTAAGTGATGCTTGAACCCCTATTTGTGCAGTTTCAAGATCACGTATTTCACCCACCATTACCACATCGGGATCTTGACGCAAAATAGCACGTAACCCTCTTGCAAACGTCATATCTACTTTTGTATTTACTTGCGTTTGACCAATACCTGGGATCTCGTACTCAATAGGATCTTCTACAGTCAGAATATTACGATCGCGAGAATTTATTTGGCTCATACCTGCATACAAGGTGGTACTTTTACCAGAACCCGTTGGTCCTGTTACCAAAATAATCCCGTGCGGCTTACTAATTAAGTCAGCAAACAACTCACGGTTTTTTGGAGTCATACCTAAATCTTCTAGGTTTAGGCGAGCATTGTTCTTATCAAGTAAACGTAATACTACTCGCTCACCAAAGCTCGACGGCATGGTTGATACACGCACATCTACTGCACGTCCTGCAATACGCAAGCTAATACGACCATCTTGCGGAATACGCTTTTCAGCTATATCGAGTTTTGCCATTACCTTAATACGCGATACAAGCAATGAGGCAAGTTTACGATTTGGTTTTAGTACTTCTTTTAAAACCCCATCAACCCTGAAACGAATCACAAGCTCTTGCTCGAACGTTTCAATATGAATATCTGACGCCCCCTCTTTAATGGCCTCGCTAAGCATGGCATTAATGAGTTTTATAATGGGCGCATCGTCATCACCAGCTAATAAATCTTCAGTTTGCGGGAGCTCATCAGCTAAAGAAAACAGATCAACTTCGTTGCCAATATCTTCCATCATTTGCTGCGTTTCAGAGCTATCACGTTGGTAAGATGACTCTAGTAACAATTCAAACTTGTCATCATCAAGCTGCTCTAATTTAAAGCCATGACCTGCGATTCGGCGCACTTCAAGTAATACATCTAAATCAAGCTCACCACGAAAGTACACGGTAGTTTGGCCTTGATATTCACTGAGCAAAACACCCGCACGTCGCGCGTACGAAAATGGTAAACGTTTTGCTGGTAACTCAACGAGTACGTCATCAGCTAAGGGCTCATCTGCACTATGCGTATTAGGATGAACCACGTCTTGGTTTATCTCTTGTATCGCATTAGTCATCTTTACGCTCTTGTGCATTTTGTTTACGTAAATGCTCTTCATAAGTTGGCGGAAGCACTAGCTCATCATTCCACTCTGGTAATACAGGGGTATCGGTCATTGGCATTAAATCAATACCATCTTCTTGCTGCTTAGTTTGCTCACCACGAATAAAATTATACTTGTTAAAACTTAACTTATTCATGCTCACCCCATCACGGATGATCGTTGGGCGGATAAATACAATTAAGTTACGCTTACGCCGAGTCGTGTTTGTTGACCTAAATAGGTGCCCTAAAACAGGAATATCACCTAATAATGGGACTTTAGATACACTTTCTTGAACGTCTTCGTCTATTAAGCCACCTAAAACAACCATACCGCCATCATCGGCAATAACCGTTGTCTTAATAGCGCGTTTGTTCACTGAAATATCAACCGCAGTTGCACCACTTACACTCGATACCTCTTGCTCAATGGTGAGCTGTACCGCTGAGCCATCGTTAATTTGTGGCGTTACAATAAGTTTAATACCCACTTCTTGACGCTCAACCGTTTGAAATGGGTTGCTATTGTTAGTGCCTGTTTGAGATCCGGTAATAATAGGTACTTCTTGACCCACTAAAATAGAGGCTTCTTCGTTATCCATGGTGGTAATTGAAGGCGTTGCCAAAATATTTGAGTTAGTGTCGGTTGCTACAGCCTGAATAATTGCGCCCCAGTCGTTTTTTATAACGCCCAGTGCTAAGCCATTAATACCACTAAGTAATGATGCAAGCGGCCCGTAGTCACCTTCTGTCGTTTCTGTGTAAGGTGTAACCGTGCCAGACTCTGTACCAATAATTGTTTTAGTTACTGTTTGATCTGCAGCTTGTTCTGCTGCAACAGCTAACGACCCAACAGGTACTGTTGTACCGTTATTAAACTGCAGCATGCCGCCTTGCTCTGAAATCCACTGCAAGCCTAAATTAACGCCATCACCTTCCATTACTTCAATAATAATTGCTTCAACTAATACTTGTGCACGACGAATATCTAACCGTTCAATAACTGACTCTAATGAACGCATAGTATCGGGCTGCGCTGTGATGATTAGTGAATTAGACTCTGGGTGTGCTTCAATGCTGGTTTCGTTGTTACTACGCGAACGCGTTTTAGTTGCGCTACCTTGAGCTTCCTCGGTTAACGTTTTACTTACACCCTGAAGAACCTTAACTAAGTCTTCCGATTTGGCATAGTTTAAATAAAACACCTTAGTGTTGCCTTGGCTTTCAAGCTCACCATCAAGGCGCTTAATCAATTCAATTGCACGTGTGCGGGCTTGCCCTTCACCACTTACAATTACGCTATTGGTACGGCCGTCGGCTACGACTTTAGGAATCAAAAATTCTGGTACGCTTCCTTTGCCACTATCTTTATAAATATTCTCTACCACAGAGACAACATCATCAGCCGTTGCGTATTTAAGCTTTACAATATCAACACGCTTATCACCGGCTTGGTCAACTGAGCGAATAATTTCCACTAAGCGGTTTACTGATGCAGCATGGCCAGTCAACATCATTACGTTTGCAGCATTAAAGTTAGCAACATGGCCACCATCTTTTTGATCGCTAAATTGACGAACTAATGGTCCTAGTTCTTGCACGCTTACATTTTTTACGCGCACCACGCGGGTAATCATCATATCGCCCGATGCAGAACTGTTTTCGGTAATTAGTGGCACATTCGATTTTTTAGCATCAGAACTTTTTTCTACCTTAATGATGCCATTATCCATTTCAACAGCTGAATAGCCGTAAACTTCTAATACATTTAAAAAGAATTGATAGTAAAGATCTTCATCCATTAACTCATAGCTACGTACATTCACTTTGCCACGTACGTTGGGATCTATAATCACCGTTTTATTAAGGTTTTTACCAACAATATTAATAAACTCGTTGATATCAGTTCCCTTAAAGTTTGCTGCATATTCAACTGCAGAAACAGACAAAGATATACTTGCCGCCAAAAAAAGTGCTGCGTACTTAGCTAACCCTTTTTTAATTTTTGTGAGGTGTAGCACCTGAACCATTATGTTAAAACTCCAAAGCTAAGTTATTGCAGGCTAAATTGCACATCTATTTGCTCACCATCACGCTCAATAGTGATAGTAGCATCGGTGCTATTGCGCAGCTCGTTTATGGCTGACATGGCCTGTTTTAAATCTGTTAGTTGATAGCCGTTAATAGAAACAGCTAAATCGTTATTTTTTAATCCCATTTGCTTAAATAGTGCGGGTTCTTTTCCCGGACTTAAGCGGTAACCAATTAGCTCACCTTCACTCATTGCTTGAGATACACGTATGTAATCAAAAAGCTTACCGGGTTCTTCTAATAATTCTTCACGTGTTTCTATAATGGCTTCTTTTACTTCTGGGTCTGCAGTCGCATTTATTTGTTCTTCACTATCATCTAATCGTTGCGGCCCCACTTCTTGCTCATCTTTTGCAGCGAGCACCGGCATAGAGACTGTTTTGGTGAAATCGAGTCCATCAAGCATTAGCGTTTCAAACCGAGCATTTACACTTAAAATGACACGGTCAGGAAGTATTTGCGCTACTTTTGCACGGGTCCCAGATACAACTTCATCGACAAGGTAGCTAACCTGCTTGCCCTGCGACTCAATAATTGCAACGCCTGCTTTATCATCATTACTTACAGCTACTATTCCTGTTAAGTTAATACTTAAACGTGTTTCAGGGGCGTCATTAATAATTTGTGATTGTTTTGCAGTATTAGCGCTGTTTGTTACCGTTTTTTTACCAAACAAAAACTGCTCAACAATACGTTGTGCCGAATTATTACTTGTTCCCGATGACTGTGTGGCAAACTGAGTAGGACTAAGTAAAGATACCTGAGGTTGAGGCCATAAAAGCCAAACCAATTTTGATAATAAAAATGCAAGGTAAACAACAACTAATAGCGTGACTAACGCACTTAATTTAGCATGCGGTAATCGAGTTAAAATGTGTTTTAGCTGTTGGATTTGCTGTTCCATAAATAGTGTTCTTTTTTTAATTTACTGCGTAAGCGCGACCCCATAGTACCCTTTCATTTTTCATTCAACAAGCACACTAATATTAAACTTTGTAAACAGAATGAATAACTTCTATTTACTTGAACAAAAAACAAACGCCCACTGTAATACCTTCATCCTAGATAGATTTCGTGGTAAATTTTAGATAACAAATTACTGCAGGTACAAATACGTTATGAGCAAAAAAAGCAATCGTAATAAAGACTCTGACCTCATAGATAACCTAAAAGTTCGATTAGATAAGTGGTTATGGGCAGCACGCTTTTATAAAACACGTGCGATAGCAAGGGAAATGGTACAAGGCGGTAAAGTGCATTATAATGGACAGCGAACAAAGGCGAGTAAAATAGTCGAGGTTGGTGCGGTAGTGAAACTCGCTCAAGGCGTAGATGAAAAAATCGTAACCATAACTAAGGTGCTTGAAAAACGACAAAGCGCCCCCATTGCTCAGACCTTGTACCAAGAATCTGATGCTAGTATCGCCAAACGCGAAGAAAACAGCATCGCACGTAAAAATAATAGCTTTTTTGCTCCTCATCCGGATAAAAAACCCGATAAAAAGCAAAGACGCGAACTTTTAAAAATGAAATCAAGTTAGGTATAGCCGCTCATGCAACAAGATTTACTTCACCGTTATTTATTCAACGAACTAGATGTTCGTGGCGAACTCGTTCAAATTGAGAGTGCCTACAATGAAATGATTGCAAACCATAATTACCCAGCACCTGTAAAAGCATTACTAGGTGAGCTATTGGTCGCTACTTGCTTACTTACAGCTACATTAAAATTTGAAGGTGAAATAGCCGTGCAACTGCAAGGTGACGGACCCGTTAAATATGCAGTAATAAATGGTGATGATAAGCAAAATATGCGTGGTATTGCTCGTCTACAAAATGAAGTGACAGGCAGTACTGTCAAAGAACTAATCGGTAATGGCTATATGGTTATTACTATTACGCCAGATAAAGGTGAGCGCTACCAAGGTATAGTCCCTCTAGAGCATGACACTCTAAGTGAGTGTATTGAAAGTTACTTTGAGCAATCAGAGCAGTTAAAAACTCGTTTATGGTTTGCAACCAATACAACCGAAGGCAGTGCAAAGGCATGTGGTTTATTTTTACAGGTACTACCTGTTGATAAACAGAAGTCAATTGAAGACTTCACCCACCTAGAAGCACTCAGCAATACGATTAAAGATGAAGAGTTATTAAATCTTGATGCAAATACAATCTTAACTCGTTTGTACCATGAAGATAATCCACGTGTTTTTGAACCACAAAGCATACGTTTCAAATGTGGCTGTAGTCGCGACAAAACAATCACCGCATTAGTTAATGTAGGACAACAAGAACTACTCGATGATGTAGCAGAAAACGGCAGTGTTAATATCAACTGTCATTACTGCTTAAAAGAATATACGTTTAATGAGCAAGACATTAAGAGTATTTTCAACTAAAAACACCATCTCAGCTCATCTTCCTATATAAAGCCGCAAAATATGCGGTTTTATATTATAAAAAGATGATACCGGTGTCATAAAAATTGACATTTAATGACACCGGTATCATTGAAATTATTCATGTTTTTTTGCAAATATATATGTTTTTAAGGGCTTTACAGGCTCGAATATCTGAAAACCTTCTGTTACTATCATTACAGCTGAAGGGCACTATTTACCCAGAGCTATCCCGTTCAAACTCTCATACATAGTTAGGTATAAACATGATTACAAGCGCTACACGTTTTGTCGATTTAACCGCAGCTGAACTTGTCGAGCATGCGATCCGCCGTGGCGAAGGAACTTTAGCCGCAAATGGTGCTTTCGTAGCCATTACAGGAAAACGAACAGGCCGTTCACCTCGAGATCGTTTTATTGTACAAGAAGCTACAACACAAAATGAAATTCAATGGGGCAATGTAAACCGTCCTTTCGATGCTGACAAATTTGATGCTTTATGGGCACGCGTAGAAGCACATGTGCAAAGTAATGACAACTTCACCTCTCACCTAGAAGTTGGCGCTGACCCAGAGCATTATTTACCTGTAGTTGTCACAACAGAAACTGCATGGCATCACATTTTTGCCAAAAACATGTTTATTGAACCTAAAAACTATAACGCTTCAAACTTACCACAATGGCAAGTGATGAACGTACCATCGTTTGTATGTGAACCAGAACGTGATGGCACTAACAGCGATGGCACCGTAATTATTAACTTTGCACAACGTAAAGTATTACTGGCGGGAATGCGCTACGCCGGTGAAATGAAAAAATCGATGTTCTCAGTTCAAAACTTCTTATTACCAGCTAAGGGTGTATTACCAATGCACTGTTCGGCTAACGTTGGTGAAGCTGGCGACACAGCATTATTCTTCGGTTTATCTGGCACTGGTAAAACAACGTTATCAGCTGACCCAACTCGCTTCCTAATCGGCGATGACGAACATGGCTGGGCACCTGGTAGTGTATTTAACATCGAAGGCGGCTGTTACGCAAAATGTATCGACCTTTCACAAAAGAATGAGCCTGTTATTTGGGATGCAATCCGCTTTGGCACTATCTTAGAAAATGTTGTGCTTGATGATAGAGGTGTGCCAGATTTTAACGATACAAGTCTGACCCAAAATAGCAGAGCTGCGTATCCATTAGAACATGTTGAAAAGCGTAAAGTAGAAAACCGCGCAGGTGAGCCTAAAGCTGTTGTATTCTTAACATGTGATGTGAGTGGCGTATTACCTCCTGTATCTGTACTGAGTGAAGAAGCCGCTGCGTACCACTTCCTAAGCGGATATACTGCTAAAGTAGGTTCAACCGAAATTGGTTCAACAAGCGATATAGAATCTACATTCTCAACCTGTTTTGGCGCACCGTTCTTCCCACGTCCTGCAGGTGTTTATGCTGAGCTTCTAATGAAACGTGTACGTGAGTTTGGCGCTAAAGTTTACCTAGTGAATACTGGCTGGACTGGCGGTCCTTACGGTATCGGCAAGCGTTTTGATATACCAACTACACGTGCTGTAATTGACGCTATAGTGTCAGGTAAATTAGCCGGTGTTGAAACTCAACATATTGATGCATTGAACTTAAACGTACCAGTTGCAGTACCAGGTGTTGATAGCAACCTTCTTAACCCTATTAACACGTGGGAAGATAAGGCTAAATATAATGAATATGCAGCTAAATTGGCTGCTGACTTTACAGAAAACTTTGCTAAATACGACGTATCTGACGATATTAAAAATGCAGGCCCTAAAGCTTAAAAATAACCTTTAGCCTCATAATTAAAACGCCAACCTTGAGTTGGCGTTTTTGATTCTAATTTTTACCCCAGCAACTAAGTTTCTTTAATAAATAACCGAATACATAAGATAGAACACTCCAACACCACAAGCCAAACTGTTAAAGGTTTACAGTCATATAAAAGTCTACTCTTTCGAGTCGGACTTTCTTTCATTTAGAGTAGGATAACGGCTTTATAGCAGTGGCGCTGTCCCCTGCGCTAAAGAGCCAAAGAGCTAATTCTGCGTCATCATCTGGTAATGTACTAGATAACTAAAACACTCTTCACAAAGAGACGCTTTGCTCAGGAGACGCTTCGCTTTAGAGAAGGAAATGTTGAATGTCACTTTTCTGCAGACGTAAAAAAGCCCGACTATTTCTAGTCGGGCTTTCTACAATTTGAAGTCGGTGCGCTACGCAGTAGAATGTCATAGTGCCCACAGCGGTGAAGAGTCACAGTGAAATGTTACCTACCATAGGCCAGTGTATTAAATAGCCAAAACACTCTTAACAAAGAGGCGCTTCGCTTTAGAGAAGAGAATACTGAAGATTACTTTCCTGCAGACGTAAAAAAGCCGCTTCATCTCTGAAGCGGCTTTCTACAATTTGAAGCCTGGTAATGTCCTACTTTCACA
>NZ_JAWJBQ010000038.1:0-25057 GCF_046535955.1 Pseudoalteromonas sp. SIMBA_162
GCTCCTCGAGATACAGTTTATGTTTTGGTCAACACAACTGTATCGAAAAACTCGAGGAGCTTTCTATATGATTATCAAATCTTGACTTCAGACATCAAACTGCAAATAGCTAAAGCGTCCTAATATAACCCATTATATTTCTCTAAAAGCGAAGCGCCTCAAATCCTCTTTGTGAATTAATCAGCTTTAAACAACATCAGCTTAGCATTTTTCCCATCAGTTAATATGGCTACATTACCTTGCGTAGTTACAAATACATCTCTTAATCGTCCTGTTGCTTCTGTGAAAATATAGGGGTCAAATCTTGACTTCAGACATCAAGGTGCAATTAGCTCAAAGTAACTTTATTTAATGTATTATTTTCCTCTTAAAACAAAGCGACTCTCTTCCTCTTTGTAAATTAATTGGCTTTAAGAAAGTTAGTTTTTGTATTTTTAGCTTTAAAAATCTGTACCATATTTTAACTACAAATGGGATGTAAGTGAAAAGCCACTAGCTTATTATTTATAAAGTTGTTCTATAGGGTAACTATATTAGAGTGTGTATTAATTGACCTAAATAAGGAACATTCATGGAATTAGCTAAAACCACAAGTTTGCAATTTGAAGTAACAGAAACAGGTCATCAAATTATTCAGGCTGAAATAAATGGGCATACAGTACGTTTAATTTTAGATACAGCGGCGGGTGCATCTGTTTTACATAGAGCATGTATTAAAAAGCTTGGAATACAAGAGGCACTAAGCGAAGAAAATGCCGCAGGTTTAGGTACAGCCGAACACGAAATGGGCTTAATAGACGTTGTAAAATTTGAATTGGCAGGGCAGTTGTATGAAAGTACACAGTTTGTATCACTAAACCTAGACCATGTTCAAGCCGCTGGTGGTGGCAATTCAATACATGGGTTATTAGGCTCGCCATTTTTTAGAAAATACCAAGCCATATTAGATTTTGGTACTAATACACTGACAATTAGAGAGCCATTGTCTGATTTTGATTGATAATAGCGGCTTACTCAAAGGCGCTCCTTAATTCAAGAGCAAAGCGCCTCTAAAATTTCTCTATAAATTAATTGCCTTTAAACAACATCAGCTCAGCATTTTTTCATCGGTTAATATGGCTACATTACCTTGAGTAGTTACAAATACATCTCTTAATCGTCCTGTTGCTTCTGGAAATACATGCGACTGGGTGAATTTACCATTCGCTAAATTAACGCTGTAGAGTTTTTTATCTACAAGCGTGGTGATGAGCACATGTTTTTGAAGCGAAGGGAATGAGGCGTGTTTAGAGCCATAATATGCCATACCCGATGGGGCGATTGATGGCGTCCAATCTACG
The DNA here is from genome assembly GCF_046535955.1 of Pseudoalteromonas sp. SIMBA_162. NCBI lineage: Bacteria > Pseudomonadati > Pseudomonadota > Gammaproteobacteria > Alteromonadales > Pseudoalteromonadaceae > Pseudoalteromonas > Pseudoalteromonas sp. SIMBA_162. The sequence goes on from NZ_JAWJBQ010000038.1 coordinate 1,341, forward strand.
CTTGGTTTTTGCATGCCCGGGTAGTCTCTAAATGGAGATATGCGCGCTTGCGAGTAATCGTCACCGTTTGTAATGACTGGCCAACCGTAATTATTTCCAGCCGTTAAATAGTTTAGCTCGTCGCCACCTGCGGGGCCATGTTCGTGGCTTACAATTTGTTGCGTGTCATAGTCGTACACTAAACCTTGAAGGTTACGGTGCCCATATGAATACACTGCATGAGCTGTTGGGTTTTTGTGGTCAATAAAAGGGTTATTTTTGGGTGTTTTGCCATTTGCTGAAATGCGCAGTGTTTTGCCAAGCTGGCTAGTTACTACTTGTGCTTGCTCTCTGTAGTCAAAACCATCGCCACTTGAAAACAGTATAGTGTTATCGGGGAGAATAAGGGCGCGACCAGAGTAATGTTGTGGTGTGTCTTTATCTGTGGCTACGTTGTAAATGATGGTTGGCGTTGTAAAACGTGTACCGTTGAATGTAGCTTTAGCTATTACGAGCCTGTTTGCATCAAGATTGCCTTGGGCGTAGGTAAAAATAATTTCTTTGGACTTAGCAAAATTAGGCGTGAGTACTATATCAAGTAAACCACCTTGACCAGCAACGTATAAACCTTCAAGTGGTAATTTTATTCTACTTTGCTCGTTATTTTTAATAACCACTACGTGGCCGTCGCGTTCGGTTATTAACCATGTGCCATCGGGCAGTTGCACCATACTCCAAGGCGAGTTTAGCTGTGTAGCGAGTGTTTGCGTTGTATATTGTTTTTTAGGTAATGCATTGTTTGCATTGACGTTAAATGAGAAGAGTGCGAATAGTATAAAAAGCGAGATGCATTGTTTACCGCGCAAGCCTTTGCTACTGTATAAAAAATTATTTAGTTTAAATTGAGATAACCATGTTGTTTTTAACACGCATACTCCCTTCATTTTTAGTTGCTTGGTTACTAACGTTTACGCTTGCTAGCTTGTTTCATAGTCAATACGTTGTCAATCAATTAGTTAATGTAGGTGTAGAGGTAGAGTTTGCAGACCGTGTTAATTTAACACTCGACGATTGGCTAGGTTTACTTCCTACGTATGGCGCTATTATTGCCTTTGCACTCATTATTGCTTTTTTAGTGACTTGGTTTATTAATAAAAAATTAAAAGCACATAGTACTGGGCTGTTTGTTATAGCGGGTATAGCCGCTTTTGCGATGGCGCTCATTGCGATTGAGTCTATTATGAATATAACCATTATTGCTGGCGCAAGAGGGTGGGGATTTTATTTACAGTTGGTTGCAGGCGCTATTGGCGGTTACGCGTTTGCACAACTAATCAAAGTAGTTGAAAACACAAAGTTAAACTAAGTGTTTTTTAAGGTTAGTTACTTAGCTAAAGCCGCTGTTTAATATAAACAGCGGCTTTTTAAAACCCTTTTTATACTTAATTAAAAAATTAAACCAATGAGTTTGTAACTACTTAAGCCAAAAATAAGCATTAACACAGGTAGAGTAACGAGGTTTAAAATAAACGAGTTGGTAAATTTCCCCATGACTGATTTTTGATTTACTAACCACACTAAGTAAATAGTGATAACAGGAAGTAATAAACCATTAGCCGCTTGGGCAAATATTATAACCGCGACAGGGTCTAACCCAAGAGACGCTACCGCAGCACCAAATAATAAGATGATAATAGCAACGCTTTTAAAGCGAGTGCTTGCCATATCATTTGACCAACCTAACATACCACATACGGCATAGGCGCCAGCAAGCGGCGCGGTTATTGCGCTAGTTAACCCTGCGGCAAACAACCCTATAGCAAAAAAGTAATGGGCTGCATCACCGAGCAAGGGCTCTAGTTGTACTGCCATGTTTGCTGCGCTAATTTGCCCTGCGTTTGTTCCATAAAAAGCGACCGACGCGGTAGATAAAATAGCTAATGTGATTACACCGCCCAAAGTAATTGAAAGGCCAGTATCAACATTGGTTTGCTTAATTACTTTTTGTAAGTCACTTTTGCTGTCGTGCTTAGCTGCTAAAACACCAGAGTGCAAAAATAGGTTGTAAGGCACTATGGTTGTACCAACCAACGCTAAAACAGTTGTTATTGAGCCTTCAGGCAAGCTTGGCGTAAAGCCTGACAATATATCACCCAGTGATGGTGAAGCCATGATCAATGTAGATATAAACACCAAGCTCATTAAAATCACTAATACTATAAGTGCGTTTTCTACCACTTTATGTTTGCCGCTATAAAGTAAACCAGCACTTAAAAAAGCAATTAGAGGGGTCCATATCTGTGGATTAACGTTTGGAAATATGCCAATTAATCCCATACTCGCGCCACTTAAATTACCCGCTTCGTAAGCTGCACTGCCAACACCTATGGCGCTGATCACCAAAAATATGGCTAACGATTTAAATAGCGGGGTTTGAATATTTGCCCTAAGTGCTTGCGCTAAGTCTTGGCCTGTAGCAACGCCAAGGCGTGCCGCCATTGATTGCAGTAATATAGTGGCAATAACTGAAAATAGTAATGTCCAAATAAGCGCAAAACCAAAGTTTGCGCCTGCCACACTGGCTGTGGTGATTGTACCTGGCCCAATGAAGGCAGCAGTGACGAGTAATCCTGGACCTAATCGCATAATTTACCTTCATAGTGTTATTGCATGTTGCTATTTAAAGTTACACCTAACGTTTAAAACCAATAATTATACGCGATGCCTGTTGTGTATTGCCGCCACTTAAAATAAGTACGGTGCAGCTATAGCCGCTTATTTGCGAGTGCTTTTATGTAAGCATATGCTAAAAAAGGGCGGGTAGGATACCAATTTATATATAAATTTAAAGGGGATAGAACGCGTTTGAATAAACTTTAAACGAGTATGAGGCCATCAATTAAACTTATAATGACACTGTATGAATATTTACATTATGAGTGCTTTAATTGCTTCTAGGCCTTTTTTGAGCGTTGCTTCATCGGTGGCGTAATTAATACGCACGCATTGATGTTTGTGCTCCCAGCTATCTTCAATACCTATAAAAAAGTTGTGGCCAGGAATTATATACACATCTTGTTTTTTAAGTTTTTGGTAAAGCTGTTCGCTGGTTATTTTTGAATCTTTAAACCATAGCCACATAAAAAATGCACCTTCTACCTTATGTAAATAAACCGGTAAGTCAGCAAATACTTCATCAAATAGGCTAACAGCGACCTGTGCTTTATTTTTATAAAAAGGCAAAATGGTATTTTTACACAGAGGCAGTAGTTCATTGTCTTTGATTAAGCGGGTGACTAAGCTTGGCCCAAAACTATTAGGTGATAACACCATAGCGCCATTAACGCGGCTAATTGCTTTAATAATCTCGTTATTGGCAACCACTATACCGGTGCGCAGGCCTGGCAAGCCCAGTTTTGAAAGTGACATACATAATATAATGTTTGAGTTCCAGATTAGGTTTGCATCGGTATAAATACAGCCAGGGAATGGGTCGCCATAGGCGTTATCAATAATAAGGGGGATAGTGTATTGCTTTGCGAGTAAGTCTAGTTGATGAACTTCATCGCCGGTGATTACGTTACCCGTTGGGTTGGTAGGGCGCGACACACATAATGCGCTTATGCTGTTGTCGTTGGCAAGTACAGCCTTTACCGCATCAAAATCAATTACATATTTAAACTGTTTAGAGCCGTTTGGTGTATTTAGTATTTCTATTTCGGGTTTAATGGCCACAAACATATCGTCAGTTAAACCTTGGTCGGCATAGCCTACGTATTCTGGCGCAAGTGGAAAAAGTACTTTTTTATGGCTGCCATCAGCCATTTTGCCTGCAAATAGGTTAAATAAAATAAAAAAGTTAGCTTGGCTACCATTTCCTAATGCAATATTGCTCGCTGTTAAATTCCACGCATATTCTTGTGTTAACTGATTGGCAAGGGCTGCTCTAAACTCATCGTTACCCGTTGGGCCATCGTAAAGGCCCATTATTTGCGCTATTTTATTATTTTTTACTAAATGATTTAGCTCGTTAATGAACGCAGTGTTTACTTGTGGCACAGAGGCGGGGTTGCCTCCGCCAAGCATCACTAAATTAGGGTTATTACTGTTTTTAGCATTACCAAGATCTTCCATTAGCTGTGTAATGCCATTGGGTTGAGTAAATTTGCTGCCAAAGTGTGAATAGTTCATAAAACCTAATACATTTAATAAATTAGGCAAAGAGTATAACGTAAAAAAACGGAGTAAATTTATAGATGAGAATAATTCACGACTTATACATATGGCCTTCCTGCGTTATAATCGTTGCAGTATTAAATGTAGGTGTTTAGTTATCAATAACCCAAATAAAATAAACGACGACCCAGTCAACTTGCCCACAGAGCCTGTAATTAATAATACCGAGCTTAAAATAGCCACCTTTAATCTGTTTAACTACCTTGAACCACCTAACGCCTATTACGAATTTGAACGTATATACACCGCTGAGCAATGGGCAAGAAAACAGCGCTGGATCACCGAATACATAAACGAGCAGCAGCCCGATGTAATTGGTTTTCAGGAAATATTTAGTATTGAGTCACTTAAAGAATTAATGCTAAACCAAGGTTATAACCATTTTGCTGTAGTTGATAAACCCCATGTTATAGATGATTTTATTTTTAAGCACCCTGTTGTTGGTATTGCCTCTAAATACCCGATTGTTGATGTAATAGCCGTAGAGCATGATGAGGAACTAGCATGCTCACTTGGTTTAACACAGGCGTTTTCATTTAGTCGTAAGGTACTCAGGGCCACAGTTACGTTACCTCACTTAGGAGATACAGATTGCTATGTTGTACACTTTAAATCTAAGCGGGGCATGCTTGAGGTAGACGAACACAATAAAGCGGTCACAGCCGAGCAAAACATTGTCGATATTTTAAAAGCGAATGTAGCAGGGAGTTGGGGCTCAACAATTCAACGCGGCAGCGAAGCGACTTTACTTATGATACAAATGATCACCCGACGAGAAGTGACTCAAAACCCCATGGTACTAATGGGCGATTTTAACAACGACCTTGCTGATGGTGTACTTAACCACCTGTTAACCAATACATTAAGGTTTGCACCCGCAATGGATGCCAAAGCCTACCTAGCTAAGTACTGTTTGTATGACTCGTGGGCATTATTTGAAAAACTAGTAATTACTGCTGATGATGCTCAGCAAGCAAATAACAGTGATGGTGAAAACACTGCTCAAACAGCACCACTAATGCGTAAAGCAACTCACTACTTTGGTACAAGCAGCTCAGTGCTTGATTATATTTTACTGTCGTGCGAGTTTGACCCAAGCTACGATGATAGTTTTTTTGAAGTAAGTAACCATAATACGTACGACAGGCATTTAATTAACCCCGAATATGAGCGAGACGACTTAACCACTGACCATGGCGTTGTGTGTATTACTTTAAACCTCAGAACTTAAAAAGCCATTGTAAAATGGCACTTAGTAATATGTAGTTATTACAAAAGTTATTTTTAATATATTACAAGCTACTGAATATATAGAGTTTTTATTTGGTATTTATTTTGCAAAAGTAATGCAGCTTTAATTACTTAGTTTTAAAATAAAGGATTTAACAATGAATGACGTGTCTTTATCTGCTTATTTAGGGTTTTACTTTTACTTGATTATGCTGGTGGTGCAGTGGGGTGTTGCGACCTTTAGCAAGGCCAAGGAGCCCGGTGCAGTGCCGGGTAAAATTAGCGACGATTTATCGCACGATAGCTTTATATTTAGAGCGCACCGTACATTTCAAAATACATTAGAAAATAGCGCATTATTTATAGGCACGGTGTTATTTGCATTTGTAATTAATTACCAAAGCGCAATTTTTGCAATGTGTGTGTGGGTGTATGTAGTTGCGCGTTTAATTCACATGATTTTATACTATGTGATTGCAACAGAGAAAAACCCAAGCCCGCGTACGTATTTCTTTTTAATTAGCTTTATTGCCAACATTGTGATGTTGGTACTAATAGGTTTTCGTTTAGTAGCTTAATAAATAAAAAACCGACGTTTTAGTGTTAGTACTACTACGTCGGTTTTTTGTATTAAGTGTTATTCTACACCAATAAATCCACCTGTTTGATGAGCCCAAAGGCCTGCATATATGCCCCCTTGTGCAATGAGTTCATCGTGTGAGCCTTGCTCAACGACGCCACCATTATCTAACACGATGAGTCTATCCATTTGTGCAATGGTAGAAAGCCTATGCGCTATAGCGATAACCGTTTTTCCTGTCATTAAATCATCAAGGCTTGCTTGAATAGCCGCTTCAACTTCTGAATCAAGTGCACTGGTCGCTTCGTCTAAAATAAGAATAGGGGCATTTTTAAGTAACACTCGTGCAATGGCAATACGTTGGCGTTGACCGCCCGATAAAGTTACACCACGTTCGCCAACTTGTGCATCAAACCCTTTATTGCCTTTTGAGTCTTCTAAATCGCTAATAAAATCGAGCGCTTTAGCCTGTTTTGCTGCGTTTAACATTTCAGCTTCAGTTGCATCGGGGCGACCGTATAAAATATTATCTTTAACAGAGCGGTGAAGCAGAGAAGTGTCTTGCGTTACCATAGCAATATAGCGGCGAAGACTTTCTTGGCTTACGTCAGTAATATTTTGCCCGTCAATCTTAATTGTGCCAGAGTCGGTATCGTAAAAGCGCAGCAGTAGGTTAACAAGCGTTGATTTACCCGCGCCAGAGCGGCCAACTAAACCTATTTTTTCACCGGGTTTAATATTAAGATTTAACCCATTCATTACCGGGCCACGGTTAGTTTCGTCGGCGGCTTTGCCATAATTAAAATGTATATCTTTAAACTCAATACTGCCTTGGGTTACTTCAAGGGTGTTTGCGTTTGGTTTATCGTCTACTTTTATTGGGTTTGATAATGTTTTCATACCATCAGTGGCGGTGCCAATATTTTCAAACAGGCTGCTTATTTCCCACATGATCCACTGCGCCATACCGTTTAACCTAAGCGATAAACTAACTGCAACGGCTATGGCACCAGCGCTAATTGCACTCATTGACCATAAATAAAGCGATAATGCGGCAACACTAAATACCAACAAATAGTTAAGCGTATTAATAGCAAAGTTAAGGGTGGTTACTAAGCGCATTTGTTTATATACGGGTTGTAAAAATACATCCATGCTTTGCTTGGCGTACTGCTCTTCGCGTTGGGTGTACGAAAAAAGTTTAATAGTTGAAATGTTAGTGTAGCTATCAACAATACGGCCCGTCATTTCTGATCGCGCATCGGCTTGTGAGCTGGCAATTTTTTTAAGTTTAGGCACAAAGTAAACCTGTATTGAAGCATACAAGGCAAGCCATACGAGTAAAGGGATCATCAAGCGCCAATCAGCTTCAGCCACTAAAAATACCATAGCGCCAAAGTAAACAACTATGTACATAAGTACATCAAGCAGTTTCATTACCGCCTCGCGAACGGCTAAAGACGTTTGCATGACTTTGGTGGCAATGCGCCCTGCAAATTCATTTTGATAAAAGCTTACACTTTGGCGTAGTAAATACCGATGCGCTGACCAGCGAATCGACATAGGGTAATTGCCCAGTAAGGCCTGGTGCAAAATAGCGGCGTGAAAAAACACCACAATAGGCAAAACGACTAACAGCATAACAGCCATTTTTATCAGCTCAGTTTTTTGCTCTACAAATAGGGTTTGTGGTGTATGGGTACTTAGCCAATCAACCAATTGGCCCATATAACTAAATAACGATACTTCTAAAATTGCTAACAGCGCAGCACTTATCGACATAAGCACTAACGAGAGTTCCATGCCCTTGGTGTAATGTCGGCAAAACGCAAATAAAGTAGAAGGCGGCTGAGTGGGTTTTTCCTCAGGAAATGCGTTGGTCATTCTTTCAAAGAGTCGATACATTTTAAAAACTTAAATAGCAAATAATGTGAAGTATCATACCATTTATGTATTTTTAAATGCAGTTTTGTATTAACTAACATGAGCTTTAGTTGAGAGATTTTATATCTAAAATTCAGGTTAGTTATTAATTATACAGGCTTTTTATCTAACAGGGTTTGAAAGGTTGATGCCTCGGCTCATATATAAGTCGTCGTATTTTAAACCGCCGTTACCATAGGGCTTTTTAGCCGGACCAGTATTTGCGTTTGCTAAAAAGTAAATAAGTGGTTGTTCACGTTTCATTCTAGATTTTGCATTTTTATACACGAGTGTTTGCGTTGTAAACTCACCGCCTTGAACATACACATTGTATTGTTGGCCTTGCATTTTTGTAGGCGCGTTATTCACTACATACCAGATGCTGTACCATTGATTTGTGTTAAGGGGCTTTGCTGATTGGGCGGCGTTGTAGTTTTGAATGTTGCTGTAACCTTTATCTGTTTTGACCATTAAAGCGCCATCGTTTTTAAATCCATTCGACTCAGCTTTGTCTGTTACACGTAAGGTAGGTTCAAACGCATTGTAACCATGCTTTTTAATTTCATTGGGTTGTAAGTTACTTAAGCCAAAAGCGTGATTGTTAGGAAACGCTTCTACATTTATGCGCGTAAAAAATGTATAGGTTTCTCCCACTTCAACTACTTTTGGTAGCTTAGTAAAACTGAGTGCTTTTCGATTACCAATAATGCCTTCGGCGGCTGGTTTTTTTAATAAGTAATGATTTGAGGATTCAGCCTCTCGTGAAATTTTTGTCACTTGTGGGTTGGGTATGTATGGATTGGTTTGATTGTCTGTATCAGCTTTTTGCCATGTTAGCGTTTGCGTTTCAAAATTATCGATTAACAGCCATTGATTTGTGGAAGGGTGTTGGTGATTTTGGCTGCATGCTACTAATGTGATTAACCACATTGGCAGAAGAACGTTTTTATGGCGCATTGTTTGCTCTTTATTTAATTGTTATTGATAGCATAAACAGGAAAAAATGGTTATTGGTAATAATTTTTTGTTGAATGACTTAAGTTTCACATTACCAAATTACGGTTTATTTATAACCAATAACTGATTTATTGTAAACCAAAAAAATTTAACGCGCTTAAGTTTAAGCAAAAGCTATATAAATTTTGTAGTCGCGCTCAGTAAATAACTAAAACTTATTCATATCAAATAACTTTATAGTTAACATACGCCTGTGCTTATTTTTGAAATTAATAAGGAAGTGTTATGTATTTAGGCTCTTGTTTGTGTGGAAAAGTAAATGTGAAAATTACAGGCAATATTACCAGTATTATTCACTGCCACTGCTCTTTGTGCAGAAAAAACAGCGGAACAGCGTTTGCTACAAATGGTTTTGTAAACGCTGATGAGTTTTTAATCACTCAAGGGCAAGACTCATTAAGTGGATACGCGTTTAAACCCGGTAGAACACGGTATTTTTGTGCCTGTTGTGGTTCGCCTATTTATAGCGAAAATACCAGTGATAAAAGCCGTTTTCGTATTCGATTAGGTTTACTGGATTCAGAAATTGCAGAAAAACCTATATCTCATAATTTTGTTACATCAAAAGCGAATTGGGAACAGTTAGAAACCAGTTTGCCTTGCTATGAAAAGCATGAACCCGGTCGCTAATTAAAAAGATTCAATGTGGTAAATATGATTAATATCTTGATATAAATTGGGAGCAAGATGTTTAAAAACGTCAGAATCTTGAATATTGTCTAAGGTAATGTGTTTTAGTGAGCTAGGGCTTAAAACAATAACAATGTTTTTATACTCATTAAATTCAACAAGTGCGATTGCTTTAAAGTACTTTCTTAACAAGGCCAACAATAGCTGTAACTCTTGACCTGTTTTAGGGTTTAAGTTGAGTGTTATTTGACTGCTTGAATTGCAACAGCGCGTCATATTTTGCCAAAAAAGAGCGCTGTTTAAAAATGGTTGGTGGTACTCTCCACTGAATATGTCGATGGTGATCACATCGTATTTAATTTTACATTGCTGGATAAATTGCTCTGCTGACTCTAAAAATACAGAGTGTGGTTTTGGCAAATAAAAATGTGTTTGTGCAATTTCAACCACATCAGGGTTAATTTCAACGGTGTTAAAGGTGTGTAGAGTATTTAAAAATTTTGTTTTATTGAATAGATAATAGATAACTCGCTCAACGCCCGCGGTTCCCAATCCTAAATTTAGCATTTTAAGATTGGTTACCGGTTTTAATAAAAACAGCAGCATGCTTTGATTTACAGGTACCAAAACTTGCTCTGCGTTGCTTTTGCTCATTACGCCCTGAATAACAGCATCTTGTTCACGTTTTTCGTCAAGTGTTAACCAACGGTATTGCGCGTTTTCATAAACATAGATAGGACCAAGCGTGGTTTGCTTAAATTGTACAAGGTTAAATTTTAACGTTTCATTTTTTAACTGGCGCATACTCTTACTTTTTAAATTGACTACTTAAACGGAACTCTGATTAAGTGATTTACTAACGTGTTAAATCATGATGATAATTAAATTTTACTCGTCTGAGACTTTTAATAAAAACAAGGCGAATTTACGGGCAATAGGTGCTTGGGATCGCTCTATTATCCAGCCTCTAAGTTTCTTAGTTTGGCACGAAAATAAAAAGTTTACTTAAGTTATTTGGTTATAAGTTTATTGATTTGCTTTACCGTGTAGTATTTCGGTTTAAATTAAATCATTTAAGACATTCAAGGAGAGAAAAATGGGATTAATTTTAGGCCCTGTGCTGTTAATTTGGCTCGCTATTTTTATTTACTCAATTCGACTCGGTTATTTGCTTATTTATAAAAATATGACTTTAGAGATCACGCTAATTACTTTCACAGTTGCTTTAGTTGGTGCTATTGCCTTTGTATTTTATGGTTACAGGCAATTTATAAATGAAACGTCATTGTGGGCGTTTGAAATACCCAGCTATTTTGTATTCAACAAGTTTGCAATATTCACTGTTGTTTTGGTTTTATGTTTACATTTTTTTTCTACTAGCGTGCAAACAAGCACAGCCGTTAATTGTGTGGTGTTTATACTTTTATTTATGTTTTCTGCTGCAGTGTTATTAAGTGTGGGGTTACATGACCGTTTTATAGGTTTTAACAATATCCAACTTACTTATTAATTCAAGGACCGAAGATGAGATCGTTTATTTGCGCTTTACATTTTGTGTGTGCTCAATGGTTGAAAAAAGTTGACCCTAATAATACGTACACGGGGCACAAGGCGAGTGTCCTAATCGGTATGGTGCTATCTATTTATATTGGCTTATTTGCTCTTTTCTTTTGTTTTGATTATGTAAAATTACTTACTGATTCAGTTAGAAATAATTTAATCGTGTTCAGTACACTTTATTTAGCGTTAATTTTAGGGGGTATGCATTTAGCGTTGGGTAACGCTGTGGATTATAAAAGTAGAGTTCGTGCAAGGTTGAATACAACAGTGCTTAGGCATTACACGCTTGGGTTAAAACTTTGGATATTTGGTCTGCTACCTTACTTTATAACTTTGGTAACTATTTTTATATTGAACTCGAATTAGTACTATTCTTTTCTGCGCTTTAGCGTGCTTATTTTCGTATCTACCTCAAATTAATTGCGATATACAAATACATAGGTAATTGTAAACCAATAAAATAAGGAGCTACATAAATGCTTAAACCATCAATTAAATTATTAAAGCTAAGCATGCTTGCGTTAGCTTGCTCAGCATCAAGTGGCGTTATTGCAGCTGATATGCAATATAAAGATCAACAAAATCTGCATGATATTGCGGCAAGTGTGTCAGCAGAGCGAATTGGCAGCGATATTCAAACGCTGGTGGACTTTGGTACACGTCATACACTTTCAGAGACTAAATCTGACACTCGAGGTATTGGTGCTGCTCGACGTTGGATTAAAGCTGAGTTTGAAAAAATATCCGCACAATGTGGTGGTTGCTTAGAGATTATTGAGGTATCAGACACTATTTCAGGCGAAAAACGCATACCTGATCCTGTTGAGGTGGTAAATATTGTTGCTATTCAGCGCGGCAGTACTGAACCAAATAGAATGGTGATGATGTCGGGTGATATAGACTCACGTGTAAGCGATGTAATGGATTTTACTAGTGATTCTCCTGGCGCTAATGATAATGCATCGGGTGTTGCTGGTGTTATTGAAGCGGCACGCGTACTGAGTAAATATAAATTTAATGGCTCTGTCGTTTACGCTGCGTTATCAGGGGAAGAGCAGGGGTTATTTGGTGGTAAAATTTTAACCGCGCACGCTCAAAAGAATAACTGGCAAGTACATGGTGTTTTAAATAATGACATGATTGGCAATATTACCGGTATAAATGGAGTGACTGATAACACAACCGCACGTATTTTTTCAGAGGGCACACGTGTTGTTGAAACAAAAGCACAGGCTCGTACTCGTCGATTTACGGGTGGTGAGGTTGATTCTGCAAGTAGAAATTTAGCCCGTTATATTGACACTGTTGCAGATAGGTACATCCCTAACCTTGATACAATGCTTGTTTACAGGCTAGACAGGTTTGCACGAGGCGGACACCATAGACCATTTAACGATGCTGGGTTTGCAGCAGTGCGCATAATGGAAACAAACGAGCATTATGATCGTCAACACCAAGACCTACGAACAGAAAATGGCATTACATATGGCGATACAATTGACGGTGTTGATTTTGATTATGCAGCTAAACTAACATCACTCAATGCGGTAACTATGGCATCTATGGCTTGGGCTCCAGCCCCTCCTAAAGACGTTAAAATTACTGGCGCAGTAAAGGCTAGTACTTCGTTTTCGTGGCAAAAAAGTGATGATGACACAATTGCCGGTTATAAAATATATTGGCGTTACACAAGCGAGCCGCAATGGCAGTTTAGTAAATACGTTGGTAATGTTGCTGATTTCACACTTGAGAATGTAGTAATAGACAATTATTACTTTGGTATTTCATCCGTTAGTCATGATGGTTTTGAGTCGCCCGTTGTGTTCCCTGGGGATGTTGGTTCGTTTGACCATAATATAAAATAGCAATTTGTATAAAAACAAAGCAGTCAGAGTTTTTAAAGTGCAAGCAGCCTGTTTTATGCTTGCACCTTATTTACTAAGACCTTACAGTGTTTAAAAAGAAGTAATAAGGTCATTACAATGGAACAACAACAAAAACAATTAACACCTGAAGAGCAAGCATTAGCTGAGCAACAACGTGTTGCATGGCAACGTGGATGTTTTCAAACTGCACAAAAGTATTTAGCAGAAAAAGGCATTATGCCTAAATCTGTAGTTGAGCAAGACAGCCGCTTTTTAGCCCCTATATGCGCCATGTGGAAATTTAAAGCGCAAAACGGAAAAACGTATTGGGTTGTTACTGGGCAATTACCAACAGACCATGCTGAAGTGGGTGCAGCGTCAGACGCGCGTGATGCCATGCGTTATTTTTCATTGCAATGGCAGTTAAAAGCAGATCAGATAATGAGTACGGGCGCACGTGATAAAACCCAGGCAGACTTTGCTAATCTATTAGTGAAAAGAGCACATGGTCTATACGAATTATACGATAACGATAAACTGTGGGCTCACGAACCAAAATAATCCGTAAAGGGTAATCAATCTTTGATTACCCTTACAACTTAATTAATGAACTAGTGTGAAAGGTGTTGTATCAGCACACCTAACCGGGCATTCCATTCTTTGCCTAGGTATACCTGCCTCCATAAATACGTTGCCTTGCTTTATAAAGCCGTTACGTTTAAATCGTTCAACTTCGTGTAGAACACAATTAACGCTAATTGATTCAATACCTTGTTCTACTGCTATGTCAAAAATATAATTAAGTAACGAGCAGTAAACATTTCGGTTTCTGTGATCAGGCAATACAGCTAAGCGTCCAATTAAGCCATCATTACATAGGCGGGCTGTTGCGACGGGACAAAAGCTGTCGTCTGTAACAAGCACATGCAAAGCTAATTCATCGAGGTTATCGAATTCAACGCGTTTAGGGATATGTAATTCGTAAACAAAAACGCGCTCCCTTATTTGTTGTAACTGATCTTTTTGTCGATCCCATTCAACTTTAGATACTCGATAACCCACAATTGCCTCCTACTTGTTACTCTTGGTTTGTGTTAAACCAAATACCTTCATTAACAAGTATAGTAAACATTTGAACAAAAACTAGACTGTTTTGGGCGTTAGCTAATTCATTAGTATCAAACTCGGTTTGGTCCGTTAGTAATTGTACTGCTGCTAAGTCCCCGATAGGAAGTGTAAAATTTTCACCATTAACACTAACAAGAAGTTCATTGTCACACAGCTGATAAATTGCTCGTGTTCCACCTACACGTTCAAAAATAGTATCTGGCTCTGCCAATTCGTTTGCTATTTGCTCTTGGGAAAAAGCAGGTTCTACTGGTGCCAAGTCCATTTCGTGTTTGGGTTGGCTTAAAGTTTTGCCAAGCCATTGCTTGAAAAGACCATCATCTTCTAGCATTGAGGCGATAAGATGCTTAACCTTTTTAGCTTCATTATTTGTAAGCTCACCTTTTGAGGCTCTTGTAACTAAGTTGTGGTCTGTGTAGCGTTTTTGACCGCTTTCAGTATCAATAACATGATCGGCAAAGCTTGATAGTAAATCTTGCTGATTTGGTGCTCTAAATCCCACAGAGTAATTAAGTGCATTTTCAACTGCGTAGCCTTCATGCGGGCAGCCTGGCGGAATATATAAAATATCACCGGGCTCTAAAATACAGTCTATGACTGCTTCAAAGGCTTCTACTTGCAATAATTTTTTATTTTGCGCAAATTGCTTAAGGGTTGGGTCGGGTAGGCCAACTCGCCAATGACGCTTTCCTTCACCCTGAATAATGAAAACATCGTATTGATCTAAATGCGGGCCAACCCCTCCATTAGGGGTAGAAAAGCTGATCATTAAATCATCAATGCGCCAGTTAGGAATAAATCTAAAGGGCTCTAGCAGCAAAGCTGCATCAGGATGCCAGTGATCAACTGCTTGAACTAATAATGTTGAATTTTGCTCTGTAAGTACTTCAAAGTCTTCAAAAGGCCCTTGATGAGTTTGCCAGTCGTTATTGTGATTTGTAACAATACGCGATTCAATAGCGTCTTCCATTGCTAAGCCAGCAAGTTCGTTTGCATCAAGCGGATCTTCAAAGTGACTAAACCCTTGTTTGATCAAAAGTGGTTTTTTTTGCCAAAAGTGGGTTAAAAATTCTTGTTCAGATAAATCGTTTATTTTTAATTGATACATACGTTTGCCTGTCGGTAATTGCTTTGCTTTTTATACAAAAAAAGCGAAAGGATAACCCTTTCGCTTTTTGATAGTGGTGATTAATAGTTAAACTAAATCATCAATAAATTCAACCGCACGGCCAATGTAATTAGCCGGTGTTAGTTTTTTCATTTCTACTTTAGCAACTTCAGGAAGATCTAAACCATCGATGAAGTCAGCCATTATTTCTTGATTTACGCGCTTTCCACGGGTTAAATCTTTCAGTTTTTCGTATGGCTTTTCAATGCCGTATTTACGCATAACTGTTTGAATAGGCTCAGCGAGCAATTCCCAGTTTTGATCTAGCTCTTCAAGTAAGCGAGCTTCGTTAACTTCAAGCTTACTAACACCTTTAAGGGTTGATTGATATGCAATAAGCGCATAACCCATACCCACACCAAGGTTACGTAGCACTGTTGAATCGGTAAGGTCACGCTGCCAGCGAGAAACAGGCAGTTTTTGTGCAAGGTGTGCAAAAATTGCGTTAGCTAAACCCAAGTTACCTTCTGAGTTTTCAAAATCAATAGGGTTAACTTTATGCGGCATTGTTGATGAGCCAATTTCGCCAGCAATGGTTTTTTGCTTAAAGTGGTTAAGGGCAATGTAACCCCAAACATCACGGTCAAAATCAAGCAAAATAGTATTAAAACGTGCAATTGCATCAAATAATTCTGCAATGTAATCATGCGGTTCAATTTGTGTAGTAAATGGGTTTAATGTTAAACCTAAGCTTGATACAAACTTATCTGCATGTGTATGCCAGTCGTAATCTGGGTATGCGCTTAGGTGAGCATTGTAGTTACCTACAGCACCATTTACTTTACCTAGCATTTCAACTTGCGCAATTTGGTCGCGTTGACGCTTTAAACGCATGTATACGTTTGCAAACTCTTTACCCATAGTTGATGGTGTAGCAGGTTGTCCGTGCGTACGAGTCATCATTGGCACTGCTTTGTACTCAATTGCTTTTTCTTTGATGGCGTTAAGTAATTGGTCACAATATGGTAGTAATACATTGTCACGGGCTTCAGTTAACATTAAACCATGTGATAGGTTGTTAATGTCTTCTGAGGTACATGCAAAGTGAATAAATTCGTTGATAGCATGTAGCTCTGCGTTATCAGCTACTTTTTCCTTTAAAAGGTATTCAACGGCTTTAACGTCGTGGTTAGTTGTTCGTTCAATATCCTTAACGCGCTGCGCGTCGGCTTCACTGAAGTTATCAACAATAGCGTTTAAAAGTGCATTTGCTTGGTCGCTAAATGCGGGCACTTCTTTAATGTCGCTTGCTGCAGCTAACGCTTGCAACCAACGCACTTCAACAATTACACGGTATTTAATTAATCCAAATTCGCTGAAAATACTGCGTAGTTCAGTGGTTTTGCTGCCGTAGCGACCATCAACTGGCGAGATAGCCGTTAACGCTGAAAGCTCCATAATAACTCCTAAATTTTTGTTTGAACGATAATTAAATTTTTGCTTTAGCAATGGCGATTATTTTTCTTTTTGCAAAGAAAAAATGACGGCGTTTACCGCCCATTTGTCGCCACAATACTGCACTTCTGATGCCGGCAAGTAGTAATGCACGGATTTTATTTTGAGTGAGTTGCTGTTTTAATAACTCGGGTTTACCATAAACCTGTATTCGGTGCCCAAGGGGGCTTAGCACCGACGAGTATATATCTGCCAAACCGGCAACAACGGTGTCATCGGTTATAGCAAAATGGTCTAAACGACGATGAATATCATCAATACGTTTACCTAATTCGTTTAAGCTTTTGTCGTTTGCGCTAAGTGCTCGCTCAAGCTGCATTAAGCCACCCACGTATTTTACAATCTCAACGTCTTTCTGAGCGCCCGCTGATAGCTGTTCCATCAACGTTTTGTAGCCATCTCGTAAATTGTGAGTGCCTTGATATACATCTTCTGGTGATGCTGGCGATGTTTGTACAATACTAGAAAGTAATATGTCTAAATCGTGTTCATTATTACTGCCGTATTGCGCTATTTTTTGTACTTGTTTGGCTGTTTGGCAAATAGCGGCAAGCGCCATAACTTGGTGTTCATTCATTACTTGATCACCGAGTCAATAATACCGCCACCTAAGCAAACTTCTTGCGCATAAAATACTGCAGACTGACCTGGTGTAACCGCTTTTTGAGGTTCATCAAATAATACACGGGCCATACCGTCATCACCAACAAGCAAAGTACAGTTTATATCTTCTTGACGGTAACGTGTTTTAACTGTGCAACGCGTTGTTCCTTTTGGACCTACACGGTCTACCCAGTGAAGTTGGTTAGCATTTAAACCATTACTATATAGGCGAGGGTGGTCTTTACCCTGGCCAACAATAAGTACGTTACGCTCGACATCTTTGTCTACAACGTACCAAGGTTCGCCTGAGCCTTCTTTCATACCGCCAATTAATAAGCCTTTTCGTTGGCCAAGTGTGTGGTACATTAAGCCTTCGTGCTCGCCAACGTTATTACCATCAGTGTCTTCAATAACACCTGGTTGGGCAGGTAAAAACTTTTGTAAAAAGTCTTTAAACTTACGTTCACCAATAAAACAAATACCAGTGCTGTCTTTTTTGTCATGTGTAATTAAATCTTGCTCTTCAGCAATACGGCGAACTTCTGGCTTGGCGATATCGCCCACAGGGAATAGCGTTTGAGCAATGTGTTCATGACTTAAAGTGTATAAAAAGTAACTCTGGTCTTTGTTGTTATCTAAACCACGGCACATTACATATTTGTCGTCCCGAAGCTCACGACGCACATAATGGCCTGTCGCAATAAAGTCAGCTCCGAGTGCTTGTGCAGCAAATTCTAGGAAGGCTTTAAATTTGATTTCCTTATTACACATAATATCGGGGTTAGGCGTGCGGCCTGCTTTGTACTCTTCTAAAAAGTATTCAAATACGTTATCCCAATATTCAGCTGCAAAGTTAACAGTATGAAGTTCGATACCTAACTTGTCACACACGGCTTGCGCATCTTTTAGGTCTTCTGCAGCGGCACAATATTCGTCATTGTCGTCTTCTTCCCAGTTCTTCATAAACAGGCCTTCTACTTGGTAGCCTTGTTGTTGTAACAAATATGCAGATACTGAAGAATCAACACCGCCGGACATACCAACGATGACTTTAATGTGACTATTTTCGCTCATGAATAATTTCGCTTATACAGATTACTGTTAACTTGGAAAGGCCGCGATTATAGCATGTATTTTGTTTGCGCTTAAAGAGACTAACAAGGCAAACCTTACAATTAGTGAGTAATTTATTAATATAATAAATAGCTAAGATACCTAAGGCGCTTACATAATATTTTTTTGATAAAAGTTGATTCTAATTCTACGCTTAACATACAGAACAAAATACGAGCCATATGTTAAAAATTAATAATAAGTTCTTTAAAAGTGATTAGAGTATATATACACTCATTAGTAATAAAGTTTGATGGGTTAGCCTATTCAATAAGCTGTAAAATATAATCAATGGAATGAATATATGAATCACGCATACAAAATTAATAAAATTAGATCGTTTGTAGAACAAAACAAACACCAAGTAAATCTTATCTCAAATAAGCTTTTAATCATAAACCTGCAAGAATTAAAAAAGTCAGCCTACCACCTTTTTTATGAGCTAATAAAACTCAAGCATGCTCAGCAAGCGCAATCTCATCACCAAATCAGTGATTTGTTTAATTTAATTAAAAACACTACAGAAGTGCTTAGCCTCGAAATGAAGCTTTTAGATAAATTAGAACACTGGTGGCTAGAATGGTATTTTGCTTTACAAATGCATGAACAATTGAGCGCTGAAAGTAAAGAAATGCCGATGAGCTTTTTATCACGCAGTACCTTAAACCCAATGCGAAAACATGAGATAAGTCACTATGCTAAATTATTTTCAGTGCTCCCTATGCCAGTGTGTAATGTGTGTAGCAAAACCGGTGATATTCTTAGGGTAAACCAACGGTTTGTAGATGTGTTTGGTTATACTGTTGAGGATGTGCCTAACCTACATGCATGGTGGAAAAAGGCCTACCCAGATCCGCACTACAGAGTGCAAGCTCAAAATTTATGGTCTGAAGCTTTGAAAAAAGCGAAAAGTAGTAATGACGATATACCTGCCAATAACTACACAGTTGCACGTAGTGATGGCACTCAAGTGGTTATGGAGGTATCGGGCATAAAGATAGGCGAAGAATTTTTAGCCGTATTTAAAGATGCAACCGAGCGAATAGAGGCTGAGGATATTTTAAGGGATATGGCGTTTTTGGACTCATTAACCAAAATTGCCAACAGACGTCGATTTGATGAAAAACTTGCTCATGAATTTGATAAAGCTAAGGAGTGTGAAGGGGCAATATCGTTAATAATTATTGATGTTGATTTTTTTAAACAGTTTAACGACCGTTACGGACATTTGGCTGGGGATTCTTGCTTATATGAAGTGGCTCAAACTATTGCATCGACAGTAAACCGTCCTGAAGACTTTGTTGCCAGATATGGTGGTGAAGAGTTTGTTGTATTGCTCCCTGATACTGATAAGGAAGGTGCATTATTTATTGCTGAGCAAATACAAAAGGCCGTTGAAGCTTTAGCAATTGTGCATGAAGATACCTACAGTGGCTTTTTGTCAGTGAGCATGGGCGTTAACTCAACGGCTAGTTCCCAAGACGATAAGGTAAGCTTTGTTAAAGGAGCCGACAACGCACTGTATTATGCAAAAGACCAAGGCCGTAACTGTATTGCACTACACTCTGAAAGTTAGATTAATTTTTATTACAAAGGTTTAGGTGAGGGGGTAGCGATGGCGTGAAAGTTTTGCTCTATTTTTACTTATCCTTACATAGATACAAGTTAGAAGAATAGGACTGGAGCAATTACACACCCCACGTCACTGAGTAATCCCTCTAGGCAGAGTAAACTTTAAAACACACCATTAATATGCCTTAATTTTTTATTAGTTGTAAATAGTATCTAGGCTTAATAGCGGACGCGTTACCGAGTCATCAATGCACTTTTGAACGAGCGGACTTCGCAGTGGTAAAGATTTAACTTTCTCTAGGTTGAACCAATGGGCACTTATAATATCATCATCAATAGGGTTAAGTTGTTGGTTGGTGCCACTAGCATCAAATAAAAAACAAAACCTTAGGTAATGAACGCCGTTGTCAGCGTACAAGTTATAAACACCTAAAAAGCCTGTAGGGGTGAGCGATAAACCTGTTTCTTCATATAATTCGCGGCTTGCTGCTTGAGCTAGCGTTTCATTTTTTTCTAAATGACCAGCCGGTTGATTATAGCAAATTTGCTTAGTAAATTTATCGCGTTCTTTTACTAATAAGTATTCGTTATGGTTTTTAACTATTGCGGCTACTGTTACATTTGGTTTATGCATTAATGCTACCTTTAATGATTTTATATTCACCAGTATTAATGTCGTCTAAAGTGTAATTACCTATGCTGTAACGAATTAGCCTAAGAGTAGGATGGCCAATGTGAGCTGTCATTCGGCGAACTTGTCTATTTTTACCTTCATTAATGGTAATACTGAGCCATGAGGTAGGTATAGACTTTCGTTCACGTACAGGGGGAGTTCGTTGCCAAATGTTAGGCTCTTCTATCATTTTTACATTAGCAGGCAGTGTGAGCCCATCTTTAAGCTCAACGCCTTTACACAAAGCTTGTATTGACTCAGTCGAAGGCTCACCTTCTACTTGAACCCAGTACGTTTTATTGGTTTTTTTATTAGGTGCTGTTAATGTATTTTGTAGTTTACCGCAGTTTGTGAGCAGCAATAAACCTTCGCTATCGCGGTCTAACCGTCCTGCAGCATATACATCCTTGATAGGAATAAATTCAGCTAGCGTCTTTCTGTCTGCATCGTCTGTAAATTGACAAAGCACATCAAATGGCTTGTTAAAAAGTACAATTTTTTTGTCTTTAGCGTCTATTTGAGGTTTTATTTCTCTTTTGTTTGTAGGCTTTTTAATTGCACTTCTAGAATACGTGCGACCCGTATTACGCTTGGTTGAGGAAGCGGGGGGTTGCTTGTTACTCGATTTACTTCTCATTAAATACACCTTGCTGGTTTTGGTAATCCAGCAATTTTTGTGGCTTGTTTAGCTGGGCCTTTTGGAAACAATTTATAAAGGTAAATACTATTGCCTTTATCTTCTCCGAGTGCTTTGGCCATGGCTTTTACTAGCATGCGGATGGCTGGACTTGTGTTGTATTCAAGATAAAATTCGCGGACGAAGTTAATCACTTCCCAGTGTTGTTCGCTAAGCGATATGTTTTCTTGCTCTGCAATAATGGGGGCTAGTTGCTTAGACCATTGTGTATGGTCGAGTAAATAACCTTGTTTATCTGTGTCTATTGTTTGTTGGTTAAATTCAAGCATGGGTTACCACGTAATTAATTGCGTAGAGGTTAAAGTAAGAGACACAAATTCGTCATAGCTAATGGCAGTGTCGTTATTTGATAGCTTAATTGCACGAACGAGTGCGTCCTCTTCAAGTACTAAGAGGGTGTCTGAAAATTGTTTAAATTGTTTATTAGCAAAGCATGCGTCACCTAAAAGCAATATACGGTCATCAGCACAAATTAAGTTTTCTAGCTGGTTAGCAGAATAGTAATTTAATGGTTTTGAAAAAATATGTAGTGTGCTCATAAGGTCACCACGTGATGTTGTTTTTTGATAAGTGTTTGTTGTTCACCAAATGTAACCGCGTGCGCGTCTATGAGTAAATCAGTTTTACTTAGGCCATAATCAAGGAGCGATTTTTCACATACATAGATGTTTTCTACGTCATAAACTTCTAGCGTTTTTATGTTTTTAAAAAAATCTTTAATACCTATGGTGGAAGGGGTTTGATTCTTTTTTAATGCTAAAACAGCGGGGCCACTAAATAACCAGCTTATGTTTTGATCGACAGCTGCAAAAATTAACGTCATATCGAGGGCATCTCGCAGGTTAAGATCATCAAATGGGCTACTTTGACTCATTACTAATACATTAATCATTTAAATTGCACCCATTTATCAGCGTCGCTTACAAGCATTGCAAACTCCGCTAAACCTGCAACAGAAAATACGCCTGTGTTTGTCGTATCCAAGCCTCTTTTTTCTGCCGCGGTTACACACAGCATAAGATTAATATTTTGACTTGATAGCGCCTGCCATAATGCGCTAATTTGAAGCTCGTCAGAGGCTAAGTCAAAATGTGTTGATGCATGATAAACGCCTTGCTGATACAAAAATATTGCGTCTATGGTGTGCCCTTGAGATAAACACGCATTAGCAAACTTAATTATGCGTTGGCTGGTGTCGTGATCTGATGGTGGTGTGTGTAATGAAAGAACAAATCGTGCCAAAACAATTCCAATAAAAAAGCCCCAATAAAGGGGCTATTTTAACAGAACTATTTAATTAGTCATCACTTGCGCCAAGTAGGTGCAGTAGTGAAGTAAATAGATTGTACACATTTAGGTATAAAGATACTGTAGCGCGAATGTAGTTAGTTTCTCCGCCGTTAATAATGCGGCTTGTATCAAATAAAATTAAGCCAGACATAATTAATACAACCGCAGCGTTAAGCACCATAAACATTAAAGAACTACCGATGAATATGTTAACAATGCTTGCAACAATAACCACAATTAGGCCAACCGTTAAAAAGCCACCCATAAAAGAGAAGTCTTTTTTGGTGTTGAGCGCATATGCAGATAGACCAAAGAAAATAAGTGCTGTTGAACCAAGAGCTTGCATTATAAGCATTGGGCCATTAGGCATGGCAGCGTAATGGTTTAACATTGGACCTAAACCAGCCCCCATTAAACCTGTGAAAGCAAATACCCAAAATACACCAGATGCGGTGTCAGCTTTTTTGTTTACAACAAATAATAAACCAAACGAAACCAGTGTGAACACAATTCCCATAAAGTAAGGTAATTGTAGTGCCATTGAGATACCGGCAGTCACTGCACTAAATGCAAGTGTCATCGCAAGTAAAAAGTAGGTGTTTTTAAGTACCTTGTTTGTTTCAATGGTAGACATTACCGGTTTAGCGGTATTGTACGATTGATTAAACGCCATTGTAGAGCTCCTTTAAGTGAAACGTGTGTTTCGATAATTTAACTAAAATTAGATTACCAACTCTTATATGTTTGGGCAAACCTTTGTGGATCAATAGACATTAATTTTTTAATTAAAGTTCATTTAACCACCAAAAAGAAAGTTTTTGTTTTATCTTTGAACAAATTAATTGTTTTTTAAGCACTTAAGCAATTTTTTTAAAAAAAAGCTTCACAAAGCCAACGGGTTTCCCTATTATGCAGGCCGTGCGGAGAGATGGCAGAGTGGTCGAATGCACCGGTCTTGAAAACCGGCATAGGTTTGTAGCCTATCTAGGGTTCAAATC
>NZ_JAWJBQ010000039.1:0-15834 GCF_046535955.1 Pseudoalteromonas sp. SIMBA_162
TGGTGATAATGATGTTTTATTTGCTTTAATAATTCGGTTCAACGCCTAAACACAAAATAATATTAACCACCGAGGGCGCCGAGGCGCTGCGCGCTACACAGAGGAAATATACTATCTTCTCCTGCACTGCTCCTTGTCTTCTCTGTGGTGAAAACAATGTCTTATTCACTTTATCAGCCAAATACAAAGCTTACCTAAAAAACAAAAAAACCGTGTTTAAACTAAACACGGTTTCATAATTTTAAAATAAGCCAAATTGTTTATTACAAATTAACCACATTGTTAAGTGTTGGTGCATTTTCACCATTAACCAATGTATTTAAATGCTGCGCAAACTCTTTACCCAGCTTTTCATCGCGCATACCGTATTCAACAATTGCCTTTAAATAACCAAGCTTATCGCCACAATCATGTGCGCGGCCACTCATGTGAAATGCCTCTACAGTTTCTTGTGCCATTAACGCATCAATAGAGTCGGTTAACTGTATTTCACCGCCCGCCCCTACAGGTGTTTTAGCAAGTAGCGGCCAAATATTTTTACTTAATACATAACGGCCAACAACAGCAAGATTTGACGGTGCAGCATCAACATCTGGCTTTTCAACCATAGTTTTAATTTTAGCGCTTTCACCAGCAGCTAATTGCACACCATTAATGTCGGCAATACCGTATTTACTTACGTCATCCATAGCAACCGGCTCAAGCATTATTTGGCTTGCTGCAGTTTCATTAAAACGAGCAATCATAGCGGCTAGGTTTTCTGTTTTTTGGTTTGCTGTGTATGCATCAAGTATTACATCGGGTAGTACAACAACAAAGTCGTCATTCCCTACAATAGGCTTTGCACACAATATAGCGTGACCTAAACCTTTAGCCTCGCCTTGGCGAACGTGCATGATGGTCACATCACTAGGGCAAATAGAGCGCACTTCTTCAAGTAGTCTACGTTTAACACGATTTTCAAGCGTTGCTTCAAGCTCATAGCTGGTATCAAAGTGGTTTTCTATCGCATTTTTAGAGCTATGCGTTACTAATACAACCTCTTTAATACCTGCAGCAACACACTCGTTCACAATGTACTGAATAAGTGGCTTGTCAACAATAGGGAGCATTTCTTTAGGGATTGCTTTAGTCATAGGTAGCATACGCGTACCTAGGCCAGCAACAGGGATTACTGCTTTCATGGGTAGTCCTTTATTTATAAACTAATTATTACTTTTAAATTAACAGATTGAATCTAGATGAGGGATGAACGAAGTAAAACCCCGAATATACTTATCGGGGTTAGGTTGCTATACAAACAGCTATTATTTAATTAGTCACTACCAAACAGGTCACGCGTATAAACCTTGTCAGCAATATCGCTTAACTCTTCAACCATACGGTTTGAAACCACAACGTCAGATATTTGCTTAAACTCATTTAAGTCTTTTATCACGCGTGAATTATAAAATTCACTTTCTTTAAGCACAGGCTCAAATACAACAACCTCAACACCTTTGGCTTTAATGCGCTTCATAATGCCTTGAATAGACGATGCCCTAAAGTTATCAGATCCCGTTTTCATGACTAAGCGATACACGCCTACCACTTTAGGGTTGCGCTTTAAAATAGACTTAGCAATAAAGTCTTTTCGGGTTGTGTTTGCATCTACAATTGCACCTATAATATTATTTGGCACATTTTGGTAATTAGCACGTAGTTGCTTGGTATCTTTTGGTAAGCAGTAGCCGCCATAACCAAACGATGGGTTGTTATAATGGTTACCAATACGTGGGTCTAGGCCTACACCTTGTATAATTTGCTTGCTGTTTAAACCATGCGCTTCAGCGTAGCTATCAAGCTCATTAAAGTACGCTACGCGCATAGCTAAGTAAGTGTTAGAAAATAACTTAATGGCTTCAGCTTCAGTTGAGTCAGTATATAGTACTTCAACATCTTGCTTAATTGCACCTTGCTTGAGTAAGTTAGCAAAAACAGTTGCGCGCTCGCTTTGCTCACCTACAACAATACGTGAGGGGTGTAAGTTATCGTAAAGCGCTTTGCCTTCACGTAAAAACTCTGGGGAAAATATTAGGTTTTCAGCACCTAACTGCTTTTTAATATCAGCTGTAAACCCTACTGGAATAGTCGACTTAATCACCATAACCGCACTAGGGTTATGCGTCATAGCATCTTTAATTACAGCTTCAACCGAGCTGGTATTAAAGTAGTTATTTTCAACATCGTAGTCTGTTGGCGTTGCTATAATTACGTAATCAGCATTTTTATAAGCGGCTACTTTATCGGTAGTGGCTGTAAAATTTAAGTCATTGCGTGTTAAAAATTCACTAATTTCAGTATCAACAATTGGTGATTGCTTATTATTGAGTAATGCTATTTTTTGCTCGTCAATATCAAGTGCAACCACTTCATTGTGTTGCGATAAAAGCATAGCGTTTGAAAGGCCTACATAGCCCGTACCTACCACGGCAATTTTCATGTTATTCCTTTAATGTTTTAATTGGTAATTAATATGCATAATTTTACCAGAGTTGCCTAATATCATCTATTAGATATTGAGCTTCTAGTATCTGCACAATTATCCCAGACTTAAAATGGAAGATGGAAGATGGAAGATGGAAGATGGAAGATGGAAGATAAAATTTTGCGCGACAAAAGCCGCGCAATCAAAAATTAGCAATATGCAAGATCACAAAAATGAGCTTTTATAGTAACGCTTTAATAGCTTTAGCTATATGCTCCGCCTGTGCCTGAGAGGCCGTCGAGTCTGTTGACTCAACCATAACTCTTATAAGTGGCTCCGTGCCCGACTTACGTAATAAAACACGGCCAGTATCTGCTAATATACTTTCAGCCTCTGAAACGGCTTGTTTAACAAGCTCTGTTTTTAATATTTCATCCGCATTATTTTGGGTTAAACGCACATTTATAAGTACCTGAGGTAACTTTTTCATGCCCGCAACATACTCCTGTAGCGATTGCTTTTGCTGCATAAGCGCTGCTAATACTAAAAGCGATGCAACAATACCATCACCTGTTGATGCATGGTCTAAATGTAAAATATGGCCTGAGCCTTCACCGCCTAACTTCCAACCTGTTTGTTTTAGCTGTTCAACTACATAACGGTCACCCACTTTCGCGCGTTTAAATGGAATATCCATTTCCTTTAGCGCTAACTCTAAACCAAGGTTAGACATGAGCGTACCAACTACACCGCCTTCCATTTTACCTTGCAGTTTTGCCGCTTTAGCCAAAATATAAAGTATTTGATCTCCATCGATAACAGTGCCACTGTCATCTACAAGCATAAGCCTGTCGGCGTCACCATCTAGTGCAATACCTAAATCAGCACCATGCTCTATCACCGCCTTTTGAAGACTATCTAGGTGAGTTGCACCACATTGTTCATTAATATTTAAACCATTAGGTTTATCGTTAATACTAATAACGTCTGCGCCTAGTTCGGCATATACATTAGGGGCAATGTGATACGCTGCACCATTAGCACTATCTACAACAATTTTTAAGCCTTCAAGCGTTAACTCTTTAGGGAATACGCCTTTACAAAATTCAATATAGCGGCCAGCAGCGTCATTAATTCGCCTAGCTTTGCCTAAACGCTCTGAGCTTACACATTGCATTGCATTATTATTTAATGCTTGCTCAAGTAAGGCTTCTATTTCAAGTTCTTGTTCGTCATTTAGTTTAGTACCAAAGTTATTAAAAAACTTAATGCCGTTATCATAAAATGGGTTATGAGATGCACTAATTACCACACCGGCATCTGCTCTAAATGTTGATGCTAAGTATGCAACAGCGGGAGTTGGCATTGGCCCAACAAAAGCTACATTTACACCCGCGGCAGAAAGCCCAGCTTCTATTGCCGACTCAAACATATAACCGCTATTACGTGTATCTTTACCTATTAAAATTTCTTTGGTACCGCTTGAAGCCAATATAGTACCCGCAGCCCAACCTAATTTCATTGCAAAATCGGGAGTAATAGGAAAAGTACCTACTTTTCCTCTAACTCCATCGGTACCAAAATACTTACGTGGCATAACTGCTCCTTTATAACTGATCTATTACAATAATTGAGAATAACTGGCTTATTTTATTATCTTAAAATATGTAACCTAATAAAAAAACGCGAGTTAAACTCGCGTTTCAAAATATTTATTATTACCACTTTTAGCTCGTTTTTAGGCTTACTACTTTTTCATCACTATCGAGTGGAAGTTGTTTTTTTGCATTCCATACTAAATCACAAATACCGTCGGTAGGGTTAAAACCTGTAGGTGCATCAAGCAATAACTGCCTAATAGCTTGGTGATCAAAGTTATGGCATGCAATATCTAACGCCTCTATAAATACATTAAGCTCACTTAATGGCAGCATAACCTCGTTGGCAGTCATTATTCGCTCGTGTATTGTTTCACCTACGTTGTCGCCAATTAAAAGCTCTTCAAAAAGCTTTTCGCCAGGGCGAAGGCCTGTACATTTAATTTCAATATCACCATGAGGGTTAGTATCTGTTTTAACACTTAAACCCGAAAGCCTAACCATTTTAGACGCTAGATCTTTAATTTTAACGGGGTCACCCATATCGAGCACAAACACATCGCCACCTTTACCCATTGCACCCGCTTGTATAACAAGCTGAGCTGCCTCGGGTATGGTCATAAAAAACCGCGTTATATCGGGGTGTGTTAATGTTATTGGCCCACCTTCTTTAATTTGCCTACGAAATAACGGCACTACCGAACCACTCGACCCCAATACATTACCAAAGCGCACCATACAAAAACGTGTTTTATGCTTACTACCTTGCTCTTGCGCTAAGCCCTGCAGTACAAGCTCGGCCATACGCTTTGTTGCCCCCATAACATTGGTTGGGCGCACTGCTTTGTCGGTAGAAATAAGCACGAAGTTTTCAACCCCTGCATTTACGGCTGCTTTTGCAGTGTAATAGGTACCAAATACGTTATTGCGAACCCCTTCTACCACATTATGCTCAACTAAAGGCACGTGTTTATAGGCAGCAGCGTGGTAAACCGTTTGCACACCAAAGGCCATCATAACAGTTTCTATACGGTTAATACGCTGAACAGACCCCATAATTGGCACAAGCTCTATTTCAAGATTGTTATTTATTATGTACTCGCATAGCTCTTTTTCTATTGCGTATAATGCAAATTCACTTTGCTCAAATAAAATAAGCTTTGTGGGTTTTTGTTTAATTATTTGCCTACAAAGCTCAGACCCAATAGAACCACCCGCACCGGTGACCATAACTACCTTACTGGCAATGTTAGCGGCCATTAAGCCTGGTTTTGGGGTCACTGGGTCGCGGCCTAGCAAGTCTTCAACACCAACATCACTAATTTCAGAAAGCTTAGCCTTCCCCTCAACCACATCGGCCATACCGGGGATAGAAAGCACCTTAATTGCTAAGGGCTCTAACTGGGCAAGTATTTCTTTGCGCCGTGCACGGGTTTCGCTAGGTAATGCCAATAGCACTTTACTGGCTTTACGTTTATTTATAAGCTCGTAAATACCTTTAAACTCAACAACGGGTATGCCTTGTATTATAGAGCCATGCTTGGTTACATCGTCATCAATAAATGCACTTACAAAATACTCAGGCCCTGCACCTAAAGCAGTGGCTAATTGTCGGCCTGCCGAACCCGCACCATAAATAATTACCGACTCTTTCTTACTGGTAGTCATTTTACCAATAAGTGCGCGCACCAACACCCGGGCACCACCTACTGTAAGCAAGCATAACCATGCAAATATAAACGGCATAGTACGAGGTATATCAACCCCCATAAAAAAGGCAAGCAATACCAAGCTAACCGTTGTAATAACCGTACCTAGCACTATTGCCCAAATAGCTTGCGAGTTCATGTACCTAAGTACAGCACGGTATAAGCCTAAGCTTATAAATGCATACAAACTAACCGGTGTAAGTAATGCAAGTAACACCCAATTTTGAGCTTGTTTTAGTGGTTCTAAGCTATCGAGCCTAACAACCAGTGCAAGCCAAAAGGCTAAAACTATAAATAGCGAGTCAATGCACAGTGTTATTATGCGCTTTTTAGCGCGTGACGCATTTAAAATAGAACGGATAAAACTATCCATTGGAAGTTCCTTTCTTATATTTAAATTAGAGTTTTTTGATATTATAAATTTTGAATTACTACTCAGTTCTGCTGTACATACAGGTAATTAAAAATCAGTTCATTGACACAAAGAGAAGTAAAAAATGAGTAAATGAGAAGATATAAAAATACCTATTTTATGCTCTCTCACTACTCTAAAGCGCAGCGCCTCTTAACCTATTTGTGAATAATTCACTTTATTAGCTTTACTTTGAAGCCAGTGAAAAAACTTCTTTCATAACTTGAGTTGTTTTAGCTATTTCATCTTCAGTTAGGGTTGGGTGAACTAAAAACATAATTGACGTTTCGCCAAGCTCAACAGCATTTGGTAAACGCTTTTCTGGGCGCCACGGGGTGTTGTCGAATGCTTTTTCTAAATACACTTCTGAGCAGCTACCTTGAAAGCATGGCACGCCGCGTTCGACTATAGTGTTAACTATCTGGTCGCGATCCCAACCTTCAGCTAAGCACTCAGGTTTAATAAACATATAATGTTTATATTCAGCATGTTCACAGTAATCAGGAACTTCAACCAAACGAATGCAGTCAAAGCCACTTGCGGCTTTATCAAGTTCAGCGCCATATGCTTGGCGTTTTGCTGTCCAGTCATTCATGCGTGTTAGTTGAATTCGGCCAAGTACAGCTTGCATTTCGGTCATGCGCCAGTTGGTGCCAAAGCTTTCGTGTAGCCATCTAAACCCTGGTGGGTGTTCACGATTATAAATTGCATCATAGCTTTTACCATGATCTTTATAGCTCCACATAGTTGACCACAACTCTTTAGAGTTTGTGGTTACCATGCCGCCTTCACCGCCGGTGGTCATAATTTTATCTTGGCAAAAACTCCACGCGCCAACATGGCCAATACTACCAACCGATTTATCTTTATACTTAGCGCCATGAGCTTGAGCACAATCTTCAATCACATAAAAACCATGCTCTTTGCTGAGCGCCATTATTTCGTCCATTTCAGCTGGCATACCCGCCAAATGTACAACAATAACGGCTTTGGTTTTAGGTGTAAGTACCGCTTTAATGCTTGCAGCAGTAATCGCTTGGCTGTTTAGGTCAACATCGGCAAAAATAGGGGCAGCACCTGCGGTAACTATACTCGAAGCAGACGCTAAGAATGTGCGAGGTGTAGTGATAACTTCATCACCCGCACCTACATTTAACGCTTTTAAGGCAATATCTAACGCAAGTGTACCGTTACCCAAAGCAACGGCAAATTGGCTATCAGCCCAGCTAGCAAACTCTTTTTCAAATTCACGGCCTTCAGTGCCCGTCCAATAATTTACTTTATTTGATAAAATAACGCGGCTTACGCCATCAGCCTCTTCTTGTGTAAAGCTAGGCCAAGGAGAAAAAGGGGTATTTAACATATATTAGTACTCAAAAAAACCTTTTTTAGTTTTACGACCTAAGTGGTTAGCTCTAACCATTTTTCTTAGCAGTGGATGTGCTCTATATTTAGGATCCCCTGTTTCAGAGTAGAGGGTTTCCATTATAGATAAATTAACATCATTACCAATTAAATCAGCTAATGCCAATGGTCCCATCGGATGGTGTGCGCCAAATTTCATTGCTTTATCAATATCTTCAGCAGTTGCGACACCTTCGGCTAAAATACTAACAGCTTCATTAATCATTGGGATAAGCATTCGATTAACAACAAAGCCCGGAGCCTCTTGAACAACAACAGGCGCTTTACCTAAAGCTTTAGTTAGAACTTGTAGCCTATCGACTATATCTGGATTAGTTTCATGGCCTACAACTATTTCGACTAACTCCATAATAGGGGCTGGATTGAAGAAGTGTAACCCGATTACATTTTGAGGGTTAGGTAATACACTACCAAAAGCTGTAATTGATAAAGATGATGTATTAGAAGCTATAATTACTGATTCACTTATAAACTTGGCAAGCTTAGAAAAAAGCTCCATTTTAACTACAAAGTCCTCCGCTATAGCCTCTATAATTAAATCAGAATGAACTACATTAGCTAATTCAAGAGTGCAGCTTAACTTTTCTAAAGCACAACTTTCTTGCTCATCTGAGATTTTACCTTTTCGAGCAAGGCGGGATATGTTTTTTGCACAAGTATTTTTTGAAGCTGAAGCTTTTTCTTCAGTCCTTGCGATTAAATTAACTTTAGAAATTTCATTACTTACGCATAGCACTTGAGCTATTCCTGTTGCCATAGTGCCGGAGCCAATTATTGATACTTCCATTACTCAGCTATCTCCTTTAATTTTTTTGCAGGGTTGCCCGCAAAAATAGTTCTTTCAGGAATATTTTTAGTAAGAATACCACCCATGCCTAACATTGAACCTTCAGCAAGCTCAAGGCCTTGGCGTATAACAGCCCCTGTACCAACCTCAACTAAATACTCTAACTTCACATTACCCGATACTGCGACCATGGGAGCGACAGTTACATAATCAGCAAATTCACATTCATGGCCTACTGTAACATTCAAATTTAAAATATTATGTTTGCCTAAGTTGATATCTGCTGTGAGTACAGAGCCTGCACAGATAATAGAGCCCTCACCTATACTAACTGTATTAGAAAGCCTCACACTAGGATGAATTAAGGTGGCAAAATCAGGCTCACCAAAAGTTAGCATACTCTCTAATACTTTTTGTCTTGTACGTGGCGAACCAATTGCAACGATAAACTCACAATTCTTATAATTTACCCAACTAGCTATATCACCTAAAACAGTAGCACCCTGAACTTGTGTATTATGTGTTTCTACTGAATCATCTAATACGCCTTTCACCCTACGGTTGCAATCATTAGCTAGCCAAATTACTTCTTTAGCAAAACCACCGCCGCCAATTATTATTAAATCTTTCATTTTTTATCATTTCCTTCAAAAAGAGACATAGTGGCTTCTCCTTCAGCACTTATACCTTCACGTATAAATACTTTTTTTACTGTTAAAAATAGTATTTTCATATCGAGCAAAAAACTTTGGTTATCGACATACCACACATCCAGCTTAAACTTTTGTTCCCAGCTAATAGCATTACGCCCATTTACTTGTGCCCAACCAGTAATACCTGGGCGTACATTGTGCCTGCGTGCCTGCTCTTTGTTATATAAAGGCAAATACTGTACTAATAGAGGCCTTGGGCCTACTAAGCTCATATCGCCTTTTAATACATTAAATAAACCGGGTAACTCATCTAAACTAGTTGAGCGTAAAAATGCACCAAATTTGGTCATACGTTCATCATCTGGCAGCAAGTTACCGTGTTTATCTTTACCATCAAGCATGGTTCTAAACTTCATCATTTTGAAAACATTGCCATTCAAACCGGGGCGGTCTTGCGTAAATAATATCGGCGAGCCCAACTTAAGCCTAATTAATACAGCAACAATAATTACTACAGGCAACAAAATAAGTAATGCAAATAGAGCAATTAAAAAATCTAATAAGCGTTTCATTTAGCTGCCCCAGTAACCCACGTTACCCATTTATCAGCTAAATTATGGCGATTAAAATCTCGTTTAGCTAAAGCTTGTGCTCTTTCGCCCATTTCAGGTAGTAACTCTTTATTATCTGCGGCATTTTCTAACGCATCAGCAAATGCCTGTGCATTGTCAGGCTCAATTGCATAACCACAATTATTATCATTAATCATCCCCGCTAACCAACCAGGATAATTATTCAAAACAGGTAAGCCTGCAGAAATATAATCAAAGAATTTATTAGGTGATGTACCATAATAAAAAGCAGGAACATTTGCCAATAACTGCAAGCCAATATCAGCACCTTTCATCAGCTCGGCTAATTTGTTTTTATTAACTGGTGGGTGGAATATTACATTATGCAACTCTTCTTTCTTAGCTCTTGCTTGCAAGCTACTTTTCAACTTGCCTTGGCCAACAAAAACGAGTTTAATATCATCACGCCCGCGTTTTTTCAATACTCTAGCAGCGTCCAGAGCTGCACCCAAGCCATTGGCTTGTCCATGAGTACCGGTAAATACTGCCATTAAATCTGTATCTGCAACACCATCAGGTCGCCATGCAGGAACATCATTAGCAAATATTGTTAAATCACAGCCATTTGGTACTATCTCAACTTTAGAGGCTTTTACACCACGTTTTTTAATACCTTCTACAATGCCAGGTGACAAGCCAATACAACGGTGAGCTGAACGATATGAACACCACTCTAATGCCGACATAGCAGCTAACACTAGCGGGTTTGTAATTACTCCCATTTCTTTTGGTAACTCAGGCCATAAATCACGCACTTCAAATACAAAAGGCTTACCTCTAAACCAGCGCGCAAATATACCCGGTATGCCCGCTGTTAACGGTGTTGTAGTTGCAAAAAGCACGTCGTATTTATGAGTGAGTGCAATACCAATACTTTTTAAAGCAAACTTTAAAAAAGTACCCGCACGCTTTACTAAACCATCAGAATTAGAATAAGCTAAATCAAACTCTATGATATTAATACCGTCAACCACGCCCTCTCTGCGGCCTTTAATAAAATCAGTACTTAAACCTGTTTCACCGCCGCCGTAGCTACCACACACCATAGTCACTTGATGGTTCTGTTTGAGTAAACGTTGAGCCATTTCGTAAGATCTAATGCCTACAGAACCGCTTGGCGTAGAAAAATGTTGGTGAAAATATAGAACCTTCATCTAAAAGTTTTCCCTAATGATATGTATAAAAAGGTTAAAGATAGCGTAATAAAAATTAACGCTTGACATAAAAACAAGTATATTGGATTAGGGTATATAAAAAATAGCAAGGTAACTATCAATAACAGAGCGAAAAAGGTCGCTGCCTGAAACATATAAAAGCTAGATACCTTAAATGAGTGAAACTTTTCTAAACTAAAAATAACAATTCGGGCAAAAGACAAAAATGTAAAGCCGATTGCCATAACCCCCCCTGACAGGTAAACATTTATGTATCTTAAGTCAATAGGAATATAGCTAGCTATTACTAAATTAAATTTTTCAACTTTAATTAAGCTGTAACCAAAGAACAATAGCAAAAGCGCAATAATGATCAAAACAAAAAATTGTTTAATCAACTTAACATAAGTTTCAATATATCTTACTGTCAGCATACAAAAGCTATATTTTTTTTCAACCCATACCATCATAAGCTGCCAAAAAACTTCTGCTATTGTTAAAGCTATAGCAAGCTGATCACTACCATTACCAGTAATATAAGCTGCAATCACAACAACTCTTAAGTTTGCAATTACAAAAATATTTGATAACGTTTTACCACCCCATACTTTTATTGCTTCATAAGTAAAATAGACTTTATTTATGTCATAAAGACTTGAAAAACTATAACAGCGAAAAAGAGAAGGTATAAAAATCAGTTGGCACATTATAAATGCAAAAGAAAAACTGCTCATTAGTACACTAATTTCAATGTTATTTACTTGCGTTAAGATTAATAGATAGAGTAAAAAAGGAAAGTTACTTAAAAAGCTATAGCCCTTAGGGTTATTTACTCTTATCATCCCACCCAAGGTAACGCTAGAAGCAATAGATAAAGAAAGGCTCAATATGTAAATGTAACTCTCTACAATAAAAAAGCTTAGGAAAAAAGAAAGCAAATTAAAAAAAGCAATTATTAAATAAAAAGTAAAAAATACATTTTCATTACTTTCGCCTTTTTTATTTAAGGGTATAAATTCCTCATTAGAAAAGCTAATTAACCGGCTAATAATAAGAGCAATAGTTACTATGTAGTAATAATCACCAAATCCACCTTTATCTAACTGAGGGATAACGATGATTAGAAATAAAAGCTTCGATATCACTGATGATATTTTAAGAAAATACATTGTTATCAATTTTTTTCCTCAAACTAAGTGCTATACCTGCTATTGGAATAGAGTAAAAAAAGTATAAATAAGTCGTATCACCACTGAATTGTAGAGCAAGAAACATAAAGAGCATTATCAGTTTTAGTTCCCTAGGACACTTGTAAAACAGTAATAAAATATAAATCAAAACTCCCCCTCCAAGTAAAACGCCTAGCTCACTTAAGATTTCGAGAATAAGATTATGAGGGTAGATAAAATTGGATTGATTATAATACTGCCAATTTCCTAACCCAACCCCTCCCCATAAATTTTGGGAAATTATTCGTAAAGTATCTAAGTACAACTCTAGCCTTGAACCAATAGAGCCATGACTTGCCTCAGTGTTATTAGAATAATCTAATGCCATCATAATTCTATTCACTTGAGGCACGTCTGAGTTTAAAATCAAAAATAGAATTAGAAGCATTAAAGAAATTATTTTCAAAACTTTTTTCTGTAAACCAAAAGAACTAATAAGTATCGTGCAGCAAATGAGTAAACTTAAAATTGGCCCTTTAGAAAAAGTCCAAAAAACAGAGATAAATAAAATAAAAAAGGATACTAAATAAAACCTTTTCTCTAATGAGAAAAAATTATAAAGGCTTGCTATGGCTGCCATTGACATCAACCAACCAAATACTATAGGACCGTTTAAAAAAAAACGTACATTCCGATCAAAAAAGCCAAATATTAACTTATAGATTACAGTTAAAAAAAGCATTACTAAAGCAGTATAAATAAAAGACTTGACTGCGCCCTCAAAACCTGAAAGCCTAACAAAAGCAGCTACAAGAATAGAGCTAATGAACCCAAAAAATAAAGCACCATCTAGCTTCGCCATTGCATATTCTTGGTACTGAGTATCAAAAGACGACAATATAAACACCATAGCAAAAGGAATATATAAAAAGGTAATATTAGTTAAATCTCTTACATTTATAGTTCCGAAATAGAAAAATATTGATGCTAACAATACTGCTAGTAGTGTATTGACAGGGAGCATATAGCCTAGTAAAAATATAGGCAATATCTTGCCTACAGCAAACAATGTATAAATTATCAAGCATAAAAGAAAACTTGTTACTTTAATGCTTTTCACTTTACCAAATACCTTTTGTATCTATGAGGTAGTCACTTTTAAATACTACATCTTTGAATTCTTTATGATCAACAAGTAATAAATGAATATCCGCTGTGCTTTTTGCTGTAACAAATGTTGATAACTGAAATGTATTTATACTTTTTGGTAAATCAGAAATATTAGGCTCTACGCCCATAACCTTACCAGCGTGAAGGTCAGCTATTTGTTTTGTGATATTTAAAGCTGGACTTTCACGTAAATCATCAATATCAGGTTTAAATGCCAAGCCATAACACGCTATAGTTACGTCTTTAGCTGTTTTAGTCGGGTTAGCTTGTAAAAAATCAGTAATAGCTAGTTTAACTTTATTAATAACCCATTGTGGCTTTGCATCGTTCACTTTACGTGCAGTATGAATTAATTGTGCTTCATCAGGCGTTTTACTTACAATAAACCACGGGTCAACTGCTATACAATGACCGCCAACACCAGGACCTGGTTGTAAAATATTAATACGCGGGTGGCGATTAGCCAGTGAAATAAGCTCCCATACATCAATGTTTAATTTATCACAAATGATTGATAGTTCATTGGCAAAAGCAATTTGTACATCGCGGCATGAGTTTTCAGTTAATTTTGCCATTTCTGCAGTGCGGGCATTAGTAATAACACATTCACCTTGTACAAATGTTTTGTAAAGCTCTACTGCGCGAGCTGAACACTTAGCAGTCATACCGCCGATTACGCGGTCATTTTCAACCAGCTCACGCACTACGTGCCCCGGTAATACACGCTCAGGGCAATGGGCAACATTTACATCAGTTTCTTCGCCTGCAGATTCTTTATTAGGGGAAGGGAACGATAAATCAGGGCGAGCTGCTGCTAACCACTCGGCCATTTGTTCAGTAGCACCTACTGGTGATGTTGACTCCAGTATTACTAAGTCACCTTTTTTAAGCACTGGCGCGATAGCTTCACTGGCTTTTTTAATATAGCTTAGGTCAGGCTCAGGTATTGCTGAGTCACTTTTTGTATTTAAAGTGCTTTTGAATGGGGTTGGTACGGCTATTAAAAATGCATCCGCAGGTTCTGGCGAAGTTACGGCTTTTAAATAGCCCTCAGTCACTGCGGCATGAACAATCATGTCTAGATCTGGTTCTACTATATGTATTTCACCACGGTTGATTGTATCTACCGCGTGTTGATTTACATCAACACCTATTACGTTTTTTTTACGTGATGCGAACATTGCAGCTGTTGGCAGGCCGATATAGCCTAATCCAATAACGGAAATTGTATTAAATGACATGATAATCCTTTTAAATAGGTTCTAGGTTCTAGGTTCTAGGTTCTAGGTTCTAGGTTCTAGGTTCTAGGTTCTACAAATTCTGGTTTTAAACTTTTTATGGCAAGCTTTGTTTATGTATTTTTCAGCTTGTCACATTATTTTTAAGTGAGTAAAGCGTGATATAAAATCGCGCCTTCAAATTTTAATCTTGGCTTGTCGCTAATACATCGCAGATGCGCTGACAAGCTTGGCCGTCACCATACGGGTTATGAGCGCGGCTCATTGTTTTATAGGCGGCGTCATCCGTTAGTAATTCATTGAGTGCAGATGTTATTTTTTCTACGTTTGTGCCCACTAGCTTAACTGTACCTGCATCTACCGCTTCTGGGCGCTCTGTTGTGTCACGCATTACGAGTACAGGTTTGCCTAAGCTTGGTGCTTCTTCTTGAATGCCACCGGAGTCTGTTAAAATAATGTGTGAACGATTCATTAAATATACAAAGGGCAAGTATTGCTGTGGCTCTATTAAATGTACGTTATCTACATCTTTTAAAATACGTTTTACTGGCTCTTGTACATTTGGGTTTAAATGTACCGGGTATAGTATTTGTGTATTTGGGTGCGCTTTAGCTGTTTGTGCTAACGCTTCACAAATTCGCTCAAAACCACCACCAAAGCTTTCACGGCGATGGCCTGTAACTAAAATAAGCTTTTTACTTTCGTCAAGCATCGGGAATTGTGATGCTAAAGTGTTGCTTAACTCTGCGTCACTTTCTATTTGTTGCTTAACCAGTAGTAAAGCATCAATCACCGTATTACCGGTTACAAATATATTTTCATCTGCGACATTTTCTTTCAGCAAATTAGCTTTTGAGGTGTCGGTTGGTGCAAAGTGGAACTGTGTTAGTGCGCCAGTTAGCTTTCGGTTACCTTCTTCAGGCCATGGCGAGTAAATATTACCTGTGCGTAAACCTGCCTCAACGTGACCTACCGCTATTTGCTCGTAATATGCAGCTAAACTTGCAGCAAACGTTGTTGCAGTATCACCATGCACAAGCACTACATCGGGCTTAAACTCTTTAAGTACCGGTGTTA
This sequence comes from Pseudoalteromonas sp. SIMBA_162, assembly GCF_046535955.1. NCBI lineage: Bacteria > Pseudomonadati > Pseudomonadota > Gammaproteobacteria > Alteromonadales > Pseudoalteromonadaceae > Pseudoalteromonas > Pseudoalteromonas sp. SIMBA_162. The sequence continues at coordinate 15,492 of NZ_JAWJBQ010000039.1, forward strand.
GCTCTTGCAAAATACGGCTTGTTACTTCAGGTAGAGTTTGCCCTGCTTTCATTAAATTTAAATCGTACTCTGGGGTAATTTTAAAAAGCTCAAGTACTTGGTCTAACATTTCGCGGTGCTGCGCTGTTACACATACTTTAGCCTCAAAACGGCTATCGTTTGCTAGTGCATGTACAAGAGGTGCCATTTTAATGGCTTCAGGGCGGGTACCAAATACTGTTAATACTTTCACTTTTAACTTCCTTCGTGAATTAAATTATAAGTTTAGCTATCAGCTATCAGCTATCAGCTATCAGCTATCAGCTATCAGCTATCAGCTATCAGCTATCAGCTATCAGCTATC
>NZ_JAWJBQ010000040.1:0-13587 GCF_046535955.1 Pseudoalteromonas sp. SIMBA_162
TCGACTCACTAAGTGGTTTGCTTGCCTCGCTAAGCGTTGCCTGCTCTGCCGTCTCAGTGGGGTCGCATTATAGGGAGATCCAAAAACAGATCAACCCTTTTTTGAAGAAAACTTGAAAAAACATACTGTTCGATGAGTATTTGAACTAAACACACTAAAAAAACAACATTGCTTTCATTTTATTAACATGTATCGTCAATTTTGCTTTGAAGCGGTAGGCTAAGATCCGACGATCTTCATATACAAACTCACTCCCCATAAGATCACAAGGATCATTAGTGAAAGCGTGACGGCTGCAGAGCCCATATCTTTTGCCCTGCCTGACAAAACATGTAGTTCTGTGCTTACTCGATCAGTGAGTGCTTCAATTGCTGAGTTTAATAATTCAACAATTAATACCACTAACAGTGAGCACATAAGAATTGCCCAATGAAGTAATGAAGATGCCAGCAGAAATGAAAAAGGAAAAAGGATTATGCAGATCAGCAACTCTTGCCTGAATGCAGCTTCTTCTTTAAACGCTGCTTTAAATCCTAGATAGGAGCAGTATGTGGCTTTAAATACACGCTTGAACCCTAATCCATTTGGTTTGAATACATCTTTCATTAAATAAGCTCTTTTAAAGGTCAAAAGAAAGCCCCGCAATGCGAGGCTTTATATTTTAGGCTACGCCGTATTTATCACGATACGCTTTTACTGATACTAAATGTTCACCCATTGTCCCTTGGTTTTCAAGGTAACTAATCAAATCAGCAAGTTTAACAATAGAGATTACCTGTGTATTAAAGTCGCGCTCAACCTCTTGAATAGCAGAGAGCTCAGCTTTACCTTTTTCCTGACGATCTAGTGCTATTAATACACCACTTAAGTCTGCGCCATTATCTGCGATGATTTCCATTGATTCGCGAATTGCGGTACCCGCAGTGATCACATCATCCACCAGCATGATTTTACCATTTAATGGTGAGCCTACTAATGTACCGCCTTCACCATGCGCTTTTTTCTCTTTGCGGTTAAAGCAATAAGGTACATCTTTGTTGTAATGATCTGCTAATGCTACAGCTGTGGTGGTAGCGATTGGAATACCTTTATAAGCTGGTCCAAATAAAACATCATATTCTATAGCCGCATCTTCTAGAGCTGCAGCATAAAAACGGCCTAACCGTGCTAAATCACGTCCAGTGTTAAATAAGCCTGCATTAAAGAAGTATGGACTAGTACGGCCTGATTTAAGGGTAAACTCACCAAACTTCAGAACCTGCTTTTCTAGCGCAAATTCAATAAATTCTTTTTGGTAATCTTTCATTTTTTTGCTACCTACTTATTTATGCTAATGCTTGCTTTTGAACGTCAATGATCTCTCTAATAGAGTGTTTTGCTAATGTAAGTAACTCATCAAGCTCATCAAACGAAAACGGTTCGCCCTCTGCCGTGCCTTGAACTTCAATAATTTTACCTGTTTCAGTTAAAATTACATTCATATCAGTTTCTGCCGCTGAGTCTTCAATATATTCTAAATCACTTATAGCTTGGCCCTTATATATGCCAACTGAAATTGCAGCAATCATATGCTTAAGCGGGTTTGAATTAATCATACCCTTGGCACGCATGTGGGTTAGTGCATCGACAAGTGCAACACAAGCACCGCTTATTGATGCTGTGCGTGTTCCACCATCGGCCTGAATGACATCACAATCAATAGTAATCGTGTTTTCGCCAAGTGCTTTTAAATCAACTGCCGCGCGAAGTGCACGTGCGATCAAACGTTGAATTTCCATTGTTCGGCCACCTTGCTTACCACGAGACGCTTCTCGAGCATTGCGCGTGTGTGTTGACCTTGGAAGCATGCCGTACTCAGCATTTATCCACCCCTTACCTTGGCCTTTCATGAAACGCGGAACGCCCGATTCAACCGTAGCTGTACAAAGTACTTTGGTATTACCAAATTCAACAAGTACAGACCCTTCTGCATGCAAAGTATAATTACGTGTAAATGATACGGGTCTAATTTGATTTGGTGTTCTTTGGCTTGGACGCATTGACGATCCCCTTAATTCATAATTTGCCACATTATAAGTGTATGTGAGTACAGATACCATGCTGATTTAACAAATACCTGGTTGCAAAACATTCAGCTACTTAAATTTTCCCTAGAGGTTGGAGAGTGTTTCGGTATAATAATAATTAATTATGTATTATAAAACTTAGGAAACCATCCATGATCCACAGTATGACAGCTTATGCGCGTCGCGAGATAAAAGGCGATTGGGGCACTGGCACTTGGGAAGTTCGATCAGTTAACCAACGTTACCTTGAAACCTTTATTCGCGCACCAGAGCAATTTCGTGGGATGGAGCCTGTTATTCGTGAACGCTTACGTAAACATCTACAGCGCGGTAAAGTAGAAGTATTTTTAAAGTTTGTTGCAAACCCAGCTCATGTTGGTGAGTTATCAATTAATCAAGCATTGGCTGAACAACTTATAAATAGTGCTAAATGGGTTCAACAGCAAAGTAATGGTGAGATAAACCCAGTTGATATTTTACGCTGGCCTGGCGTAATGGAAGCCGAAGAACTGGATATGGACAGCGTAAACACAGCGCTAATTGCAGGGCTAGATGAAGTAATTGAGGACTTTAAATCAGCACGGGGTGATGAGGGCGCAAATTTAGAAGAAATGATAGCAACTCGCCTTGATGCAATTATAGAGCAAGTGAACACTGTAGAAACTCACATGCCAGAAATTACTAAATGGCAACGTGAGAAGCTCGAACAAAAATTAGAAGATTTAACGACAAATATTGACGAGTCTCGTCTTGAGCAAGAACTAATTTATCTGGCACAAAAACAAGACGTAGCTGAAGAACTAGACCGCTTAAAATCTCATGTTAAAGAAACTAAAAAAATTCTTAAAAAAGGCGGCGCATGTGGTCGACGTCTAGACTTTATGATGCAAGAGTTTAACCGAGAAGCAAATACCCTCGCTTCTAAGTCTATTAATAGCGATATTACTAATGCGGCAGTGGAGCTTAAAGTTCTAATTGAACAAATGCGTGAGCAGATCCAAAATATTGAATAGCGTAAAGTACGCCTGTGACTCACTTGAGCACAAATAGCTAAATAAAGTACAATGTAATAATTAAAGGCTTGGGTTATTTATAACTCAAGCCTGTTTATTTTTTGATAGAGAAAAACATGGCTCAAACTCGCGGAAACTTATTTATTTTATCAGCGCCATCAGGTGCAGGTAAGTCTAGCTTAATTAATGCCTTACTTAAGAAACATGCAGATATGAAAGTATCGGTATCGCACACCACTCGCTCACCTCGCCCAGGTGAAGAAAATGGCGTTCACTATCACTTTGTAACTACTGATGAGTTTAAGGCATTAATTACCAAAGATGATTTTTTTGAGTGGGCACAAGTTTTTGATAACTATTACGGTACATCAAAACAAGCTATTGAGTCGCAACTTGACGCAGGCATAGATGTATTTTTAGACATAGACTGGCAAGGTGCGCAGCAAGTTCGTAAAATTATGCCAAGCGTGCAGACTATTTTTATTTTACCGCCTTCTAAAGCAGAACTTGAACAACGCTTAAATAACCGCGGCCAAGACTCTGCGGATGTTATTGCGTCTCGTATGGCCAAAGCACAATCTGAAACATCTCATTTCAACGAGTACGATTTTGTTATTGTAAACGATGATTTTGATACTGCCCTTGGTGATATCGAAACGATTGTTATGGCGCAGCGTTTAACATTAAGCGCTCAAGAAATTCGTAATAAAAAATTACTAAATGACCTTTTAAAGTAAATTAAGGGCATTTAATTAGGTCATACTCAGTAAAACTGATAAAAATTGACCACTACCTATTGGCGAAAGTCCCTGCGTACAGTAAACTACGCCTTTGCTTTTAAATTATTTTTGGAGTGCTGAGATGGCTCGCGTAACAGTTGAAGATGCAGTAGATGCAGTTGGTAATCGTTTTGACTTAATTTTAGTTGCGGCTCGTCGTGCCCGCCAAATTGCTGTTGGTGGTAAAACTCCACTAGTAGACCCTGAAAACGATAAACCAACCGTTGTTGCTTTACGTGAAATTGAATTAAACCTTGTTGATAGCTCATCAATGGATTTAATTGACCGTGAAGAACAACAACATCAAGAAGCAGCAGAACTTGCTGCTGTTGCTGCTATTGTTGGTGGCAACCAATAATCGACCTCCCGGTCTGATTTAGCCAACGGCGCAGTATTTCTACTATAGCCGTTGGCAATCCTTTCTTTTCATCGTATATTCTTAACTTACCGTTACCTAATTTGCTTCACTAGAACATTGGAGTGTGAATGTATCTTTTTGAAGGTCTAAAAAAGAAAATTTCTGAATACTTACCTGCTGCTGAAGTAGAGCTGGTACAAAAATCTTACGTGGTAGCACGAGAGGCCCATGAAGGTCAAACTCGCTCAAGCGGCGAGCCTTACATTACTCACCCCGTTGAAGTAACTCAAATCCTCGCAGGTATGCACCTTGATCATGAAACACTCATGGCCGCATTAATGCACGATGTAATTGAAGATACCGACTTTAGCCAACAAGACTTAGCTGAGATTTTTGGCGAAACCGTCGCAGAACTTGTTGAAGGTGTAAGTAAGCTTGATAAGCTAAGCTTTAAAGATAAAAAAGAGTTTCAGGCTGAAAACTACCGAAAAATGATCATGGCAATGACACAAGACATTCGGGTTATTTTAATCAAACTTGCCGATAGAACACACAATATGCGCACCCTTGGCGCACTTCGCCCTGATAAACGCCGCCGCATTGCGCGTGAAACACTTGAAATATACGCACCCATTGCAAACCGTTTGGGTATTCACGATATAAAAAATGAACTGGAAGACTTAGGTTTTCAAGCATTATACCCTATGCGCCATCGTGCACTTAAGTCGGAAGTGGCTAAAGCCCGTGGTAACCGCAAAGAAGTTATCTCCAATATTCAAACCGAAGTAGAAGCTCGCTTAGAAGAATCGGGCATTGCTGCTACTGTATCTGGACGCGAAAAACACCTTTATAGCATTTATAAAAAAATGCTAAATAAGGAGTTGCTGTTTAATGAGGTAATGGATATTTATGCGTTTAGAATTGCCGTCGATTCAATGGATACCTGCTACCGTGTATTAGGCGTTGCGCATAATTTATATAAACCTATTGAAACTCGCTTTAAAGATTACATTGCGGTACCTAAAACAAATGGTTACCAGTCGTTGCATACTTCGCTTGTTGGCCCGCATGGTATTCCTGTAGAAATACAAATTCGTACTCATGATATGGATCATATGGCCGACAAAGGCGTTGCAGCACATTGGATGTATAAAAAAGCTGGCGATGGTGCAGGAAATACGTCTCAGCAACGTGCTCGTCAGTGGATGCAAAGCTTACTTGAACTTCAACAAAGTGCAGGGTCGTCATTTGAATTTATTGAAAACGTTAAAACAGAATTATTCCCTGAGGAAATTTACGTATTCACCCCTGATGGCCGAATAGTTGAACTACCAATGGGTGCTACTGCGGTCGATTTTGCGTATGCAGTTCATACCGACGTAGGCAATACCTGTGTAGGCGCGCGTGTTAACCGCAAACCTTACCCGCTAAGTAAACCACTAGACACAGGCCAAACAATTGAAGTGATCACCAGTTCAGGCGCTCACCCTAATGCAACTTGGCTTAACTTTATTGTGACAGGTAAAGCACGCTTAGGTATTCGTAATTACCTTAAGAGTCAGCATCATGAAGAAGCTATGTTGCTTGGTAGACGCTTACTCGACTCTGCACTAGGCGAAAACAAGTTAGATAGTATTCCTGATGAAAATATTGCACGCGTTCTTGAAGAGCATGAGCTTTCGACCTTACTTGAGCTGCTTGTAGAAATTGGCGCTGGTAATTTAATGAGCGTACTCATAGCCAAGCGTTTGTTGCAAAATGATTCTGACGACTTGACCGACATAACTAAACAAGCCAAAGCGACCATTATTGGAACAGAAGGCATGTTAGTCAATTACTCTAAATGTTGCCGCCCTGTCCCAGGTGATGCAATTACTGCACACATAAGCCAAGGTAAAGGATTAACAGTTCATCGCCAAGAATGTAAAAATATTCGTGGCTGGGAAAGTGAACGATCTAAATACCTGGTCGTAAAATGGGATGATAACCCTGAAAAAGAATACATAGCAGCCCTTAGAGTAGAGATTATTAATCATCAAGGTGCGTTAGCTAAGTTAACCAACGTAGTTGCCACAACCCACGCTAATATTGTTGAAATAGCGACTGACGAAAAAGAAAGTAATTTATATGTGATAGACCTTGGAGTCACGGTTAAAAACCGTGTCCATGTTGCCAACATTATGCGAAAAATTCGCGTAATGCCTGATGTGCAAAAAGTCTATCGAAAAAAATAACATAGGAAAAACATGAACAAAGCATTTATATCCACCGAAAAAGCACCTGCAGCAATAGGTACTTACAGCCAAGCAGTTAAAGTTGGCACTGCAGTATACTTGTCTGGTCAAATTCCATTAGTACCTGAGACTATGGAAGTTATATCAGAAGACTTTAGTGAGCAAACACATCAAGTATTTAAAAATATCACAGCAGTGTGTGAAGAAGCCGGTGGTAAAATTCAAGACTTAGTTAAAGTAAATATTTATTTAACTGATTTATCTAACTTTGCTGTCGTTAACGAAGTAATGAGCCAGTACTTTAAGCAACCATACCCTGCACGTGCAGCAGTTGGTGTACGTGCTTTACCAAAAGGTGTACAAGTTGAGATTGACGGAATAATGGAACTGCCTTCAACTAACTAATATTTTTCCTGAGCTATAGACCCACTCTATAGCTCACACCTGTCCTCTTTTTATACTATATTGTTATTTTTACTATCTTGACTCCGTCTTCAATTTCTATCACTCTGTAACTATGTCATTAATTTACTAAAACTTTAGTGGTTAAAAAGGATTAGCTGTGTTTAAGCTTGCTCATAATGGGAATGTTTTACTCGATGTAAATAAACACCCGCCTCCAAGTGCTACATTTGTTATTGAAGCAATAGAAATGTCTAAATTTTGCGACTGTAAAATTGATTACGACGCAATTAATGCATTCTTCAAAGATAAAAGTACAGAGCCAGTACTTATCGTCGCGACCAAATACGATGCAAAGTTAGAGGTTGTCATCAGTGATGATAAAATGATGGCTACTGGCGAGCTTACCGTCGCGCAAGGCGGTGATTTACTCAGCCTAGATGATGCAAAAAAACAGCTAGTCAAAGCAGGTATAGTTCGTGGTTATAAGCAAGCATATTTAGAACAACTATTACAAAAGCAATTTACTGCTAAAGCAGGTGAGGTTGTGCAGGGTATTTTGGCTCAAGGCCGCCTGCCCAGTGATGGCTTAGCAACTAAACTCGTTACCAAAGTAAGAACTTTAAAAGACCATCTAAAAACCCCAAAGTTAAAAGAAGATGGCAGCGTTGATATGCGTGACTTTGGTAAAATGGCAAGTGTTGAGCCTGGTGCGGTACTTATACGCCAGCAACCCGCAACTCCAGGAAAAGAAGGCTTTACTGTACTTGGCGATATATTACCGGCGAAACCGGGTGACAATAAACAACTTGTTGCCGGTGAGGGTACCGAGATCTCTAAACTTAACCCTCTAGAGTTAGTATCAACCATATCAGGTGTGCCTATTGAAATTACTAACGGAATGCGCGTAGACGATATTTTTACTATTCCCGATGTCAACGTTAAGAGCGGTCATATTGATTTTGAAGGCAGTGTGATTGTTACTCGAAATATAGAACCTGGAATGAAAGTAACCGCCAAAGGTGATATTACAATATTTGGTACTGTTGAATCTGGTGAGTTAACAGCCGGCGGTAATATTACTGTTAAGCAAGGCGTTATTGGGCATCAAAAATCTGACGACAAATCGCTTTCGTGTAAACTTATATGTGAAGGCGACATTCATGTATCACACTCACAATATTGCTATTTAGAAGCTGCGAATATTTTTATTGAGCGACAAACTAGCCACTGTATTATGAAGGCACGTCATGCACTAAAGGTAGGTCAACCAGATTTACCTAAAGGAAAGATATTTGGCGGTGAGATTTTAGACGCGACAACATTGATTGCTGGTGAAATTGGCAACGAATCGGGTGCTAAATTGGTTATTAATTTAGCAAGCTCCGGCGGTGATATTACTGCTGAAACTGACGAGTGCTTTAAAGAGCTTGCTAAAACGGAGCAGCAATTAGACTCCTTACAACCTGCATTAGAAAAAGCAGACTTGCTTAAAGATCCAGAAAGAAAAAACGAACTTATCAATAAAATTGGTGCTACTCAGTTACATCTATGTCAACAAGCAGAGCAATATGAAAGGCAACTCTCATCATTAGAGAATAACCTTCATGAATTACTTACAAATACACACTTAATCGTCAATACAGTTTTACATTCAGGTGTGGAAATACATATTTTTGATAAAGTTCTTAAAACAAACCGTAATTACCCACCTTGCACAATAAAACTGATGAATAACAAAGTAGAAGTTGAGTTTAAAACATCGTGAATATAGAGTGCTAAAAGCAGCACTCTTATATCTTTCATTAGAGTAGACCGTCAACGCTTGCATGTGTTTGTGTTGACCATACTCCAACTTGAACTTGCCCAATATGTTCCTTTTGCAGCAATAACATAGCCAAACGTGATTGCCCAATACCACCACCAATAGTTTGTGGAAACTGACTTTTTAATAATGCCTTATGCCAATCCAATTGCAGGCGGTCATCATCTCCTGTAATGCTCAACTGAGTTTTTAGTACCTCAGGGCTTACACGAATCCCCATAGAAGATATCTCAAAAGAATCTTCCAGTATTGGATTCCATACTAAAATATCACCATTGAGCCCTATATATTGTTCGCTCGTTGGTGTAGACCAATCGTCATAATCAGGCGCTCTTACATCGTGAATTTGACCATCGCCTAATTGACCACCAATCCCAATTAAAAATACAGCACCATATTTTTTTGCTATTGCTTTTTCGCGATTTTTAGCAGTAAGGTCAGGGTACATTTTACGAAGCTCTTCACTGTGCACAAATTGAATATCACTTGGTAAAAAAGGATCAAGCGAAAAGTGTTCGCTAACAAATTGCTCTGTTTCTTTTATGCCTTTATAAATTGATTCAACTGTACGTTTGAGGGTAGTTAAAGAACGTTCTGTTGATTCACAAATTACCTTTTCCCAATCCCACTGTTCAACGTAAACCGAGTGAATAGGACTTAGCGACTCTTCATCAGGGCGCAGTGCCTTCATTTGAGTGTAAAGGCCTTCACCTTTACTAAATCCATACTCACCTAACGTTTTACGTTTCCACTTTGCTAGCGAATGCACAACTTCGTATTGGCTATCAGCAATCGCTTTTACATTTACTGCTACAGCGTTTTCATGACCGCTTAAATTATCTTGTGTGCCATCACCTACTTTTGCAAGAATAGGTGCCTGCACTTCGACTAGCCCTAACTGCTTTTCCAATTGCCGTGAAAAAAATTGCTTTACGCTGCTTATTTGCAACTGCTGCTGCACATAGTGTGAACTCATAATAATTGGCCTCATTCCCAGTTATTGTTACTTACTTTATTTTTAATAACGCACCTAACAGATGCTACTAATGAAGTTACTGTAACGATTTAAACTTTTAATTCAATAACCCATAATAAAAATAGCTTTAATGTATTAATTCGACTAATTTAAAGGGTATAAAAATGTGAATTCACTAATTTAAATAAGAAAAAATAATGGAAAATTATCAAATCGATAATCTCGATAAACAAATACTTCACGCTTTAATGGAAAACGCCCGTACAGCTTATGCAGAATTAGCTAAACGTTTTAACGTAAGTGCCGGTACTATTCATGTGCGTGTAGAAAAATTAAAACAAGCAGGAATTATCACAGGTACCCAATTAAGTATAAATACAAAGCAACTTGGCTATGACGTTTGCTGTTTTATTGGTATTAATTTAAATAATGCACGCGACTATCCTGAAACACTCATTAAACTCGAAGCGCTTGAAGAAGTTGTTGAAGCCTATTACACCACCGGTAATTACAGCATTTTTATTAAAGTAATGGCTAAATCAATCGACCACTTACAGGATGTATTAATAAATAAAATTCAAGCGATAGAAGCTATTCAGTCCACCGAGACACTTATTTCATTACAAAACCCAATTAGCCGCACAGTGATGCCTTAGTACATAAAATTTCGTATAATTAACAAAAAAGAGGATCACCATGCAGCAAAATCGCTATCAACGAATTAAAGACGTCTTATCGCGTCGCCAAACCGACTTAACCGTGTGCCTAGAAGACGTGCACAAACACCATAACCTATCGGCTATTGTAAGAAGTGCCGATGCAGTGGGTTGCCACCATGTACATGCTGTATGGCCTGAAAACCAAAAATGGCTAACTAATAACACCTCTGGCGGGAGTAAAAATTGGCTAGAAACCCACCTTCATAAAAATATTGATGATGCTGCAACCATGATGCGACAGCACAACCCAAATGTACAAATATTAGCCACGCACCTGAGCGAGGATGCCGTTGATTTTAGAGAAATAGATTACACAAAACCCACAGCAATTATTGTTGGGCAAGAAAAAACCGGGATCTCAGCACAAGCCCTTAAGCATGCCGATCAAAACATAATTATCCCTATGCAAGGCATGGTGCAATCTCTTAATGTTTCTGTGGCTGCAGCACTCATTTTATTTGAAGCACAACATCAACGCGAAAAGGCAGGGCTATATAGCCGTAATATGTTGAGCGAAGATATAAAACACCCTATGTATTTTGAAGGCTACCACCCCGTTATAGCTAAACAATGCCGTATAAAAAAACTACCTTACCCGCCACTCGATGAAGAAGGTGAAATAATTGCTGACGATGAATTTTGGCACGCTTTAAAACATGCTTGATGCTTAGCGAGCCTGTGAGTACACTTAACTCATTCACAAATAAAAAGATTTGAGCCTACATTGTCTAAACCTAGCTTAAACCAATACCCCATTACGGAACTTAAAGGGGTCGGACCTAAAATGGCCGAACGCCTTTTAAAGCTAGGTATTAAAAACGTGCAAGACATGCTCTTTCACTTACCGCTTAGGTACGAAGATAGAACCCGTATTTATTCCATCAACGAACTGTCATTACACAGCCATGTGAGCATTGAAGCAACAATAGAAACAAGCCAGATCACATTTGGCAAAAGACGTATGCTCGTTGTGCAAGTAAATGATAATACAGGGAGGCTCACACTTAGGTTTTTTAATTTCAGTGCAGCACAAAAAAATGCATTAAGCCCTGGAAAAATAATACGTTGCTTCGGCGAAGTTCGCCGCGGGCGTGCTGGCTTTGAAATGAGCCATCCAGAATACAGTTTAAGTGATACACCAAGTGAGCAGCCAACAGCTTCAACATTAACGCCAGTTTACCCAACAACAGATGGTTTAAAGCAATTATCTATTAGGGCCCTAAGTGAACAAGCTGTAGAGCTGCTTAATAAATACTCTGTTGAAGAACTGTTACCCGTGCAATGGCAACCTTCTCAACTTGCACTAGCTGATGCCTTATTATTGCTTCATCGCCCACCTAGTAATATCGACGTTAATGAGCTAGAGCAAGGAACACACCCTGCTCAGCAGCGTTTAGTATTTGAAGAATTACTTGCACAAAACCTAAGCTTATTAAAAGTAAGAGAGCAAGGACAGCAAGCAAAAGCAGTGTCTCTAAGTTCTACAAATAAATTAGAGCCTCAATTTTTATCACAATTGCCTTTTGCGCCAACCAATGCACAAAATCGTGTTGTGTCAGAAATTAAAGTTGATCTAGCATCTCCTTATCCTATGATGCGCCTAGTTCAAGGCGATGTAGGCTCTGGCAAAACCTTAGTTGCGGCATTAAGCGCATTAACAGCAATAGCTCAAGGGTTTCAAGTAGCTTTAATGGCACCTACTGAAATACTTGCAGAGCAGCATGGTATAAGTTTCACCTCATGGTTTAAACAATTAGGCATAGACGTAGCATGGCTTGGTGGAAAAACAAAAGGTAAAGAACGTACAGCAACACTAGAAAAGATTGCCTCTGGTGAAGCACAAATGATTGTAGGAACACATGCTTTATTCCAAGATGAAGTAAAATTTAACAACCTAGTACTTATAATTATTGATGAACAACATCGGTTCGGTGTTCATCAGCGTTTAACACTAAGAGAAAAGGGGCAATTTAATGGCTGTTATCCACATCAACTAGTGATGACCGCAACCCCCATTCCACGTACTTTAGCAATGACAGCTTATGCCGACTTAGAAGTCTCAATTATTGATGAGTTACCACCTGGGCGAACACCTATTACTACAATAGCACTTCCAGACACGCGTCGTGACGATATAATTACTCGCGTTAAATCTGCTTGCAATGAACAAGAACGTCAAGTTTATTGGGTATGCACACTCATTGATGAGTCTGAAGCACTGCAATGCCAAGCAGCTGAAGATAGTGCTGTGCAATTGAAGGAAGCCTTGCCAGATTTAAGTATTGGCTTAGTACACGGACGAATGAAGCCAGCAGAAAAGCAGTCCATCATGGACGACTTTAAAAGAGGCCTTATACATGTTTTAGTTGCTACAACAGTAATTGAAGTAGGTGTTGACGTACCTAACGCAAGCTTAATCATTATTGAAAACCCAGAGCGCTTAGGTTTAGCACAATTACACCAGTTACGCGGGCGAGTGGGAAGAGGGAGTATTGCCTCCCATTGTGTTCTTTTATACCATGCACCACTTTCGCATACCGCTCAAAAACGCTTAGGTGTACTTAGAGACAGTAACGATGGCTTTGTGATAGCCGAGCGGGATTTAGAAATACGCGGCCCAGGTGAAGTCCTAGGAACTAAGCAAACAGGCTTAGCAGAATTTAAAATTGCTGATTTAACCCGAGATAAACAAACTCTAAATCAAGTAAGACCCATTGCACAACAGATGTTAAGTCAATACCCTCAATATGTAGATCAACTCATTCAACGCTGGTTGGGCAATAAAACAAACTACGCACAAGCATAACCCCATTATACTTATTCCAACATCACTCTAGGTAGTAAGTGGTTTTCAAATATAGTGTACAGTCTTCTAGCTGAAACCTCTGGATGTAAATGCATATACGCTGATTACTTCCTACCCTTAGCCTTATAAATTATGTTGTAGTGCCCACAGCGGTAGAGAGTCACAGTGAAATGTTACCTACCATAAGTCAGTGTATTGAAAGCCAAAACACTTTTCACAAAGAGGCGCTTCGCTTAAGAGACGCGACGCTTTAGAGAAGAGAATGCTGAAGATTACTTTTCTGCAGACGTAAAAAAGCCCGACTATTGCTAGTCGGGCTTTCTACTATTTGGAGCCTGGTAATGTCCTACTTTCACATAGCAAATGCTACACTATCATCGGCGCTGTTTCGTTTCACTACTGAGTTCGG
>NZ_JAWJBQ010000041.1:0-10354 GCF_046535955.1 Pseudoalteromonas sp. SIMBA_162
CGGGAGCCGGATTTGAACCGACGACCTTCGGGTTATGAGCCCGACGAGCTACCAGGCTGCTCCATCCCGCGCCTGTAATTTCTTTAAAACATTTTCGTAATATTTACGAGCCTGCCTTGAAGAGAGCGCTACTATATAGGAATAAACTTATAATGCAAGGCTTTAACTACCTAAAACTGTTCAAGTGAACAAAAAGCAATCAAAACTCTATTCTATACTCGCTCTTTGGTGAGGAGTAATCATTTTTTGAAACTCCCAATCAGGGTGGCCCATTACAATAAAGTCTGGGTTTTCAGTGCTCTCACGTTGGTTATAGGTTAAAGGGTTAAACTCTGCATCAGTAATGCAGCCGCCGGCTTCTTCTACAATAACTTGTGAAGCCCCTGTATCCCACTCACCCGTTGGGCCTATTCTTAAAAAGCAGTCCGCTTTACCCTCAGCAACAATACATGCTTTTAACGAGCACGAACCAACTGCAATAGTTGTAAATTGGCTATTTAAGTATTGACTCACCGACTCAATTTTCTGACGGCGACTTACCGCTAGTGTTAAACTTTCAGGCGGAGCTACGTATATTCGTGTGTCGCTCTTTTCTTCACGCTTAAAAGCACCATTTTTAGCACTCGCAAAGTAAGTGATACCTTTTGACGGCCAATGAATTACACCCAACACAGGGTGGTTATTTTCAATAAGCGCAATGTTTACTGCAAAATCACCACTTTCTAAAATAAATTCACCTGTGCCATCCATGGGATCAAGTAACCAATAACGCTGCCAATCTTGCCTATCGGCTAATGCAGGAATAGGTGTTTCTTCCGACATAATAGGAATATCGGGCGCAAGTGCCTTTAAGCCTGCAACAAGCACATCATTTGCAGCTAAATCGGCTTTAGTTACTGGTGTGTGGTCTGACTTTTCTTGTTGGCCAATATCATCTTTTTTGTATATAGCCATAATGGCATCGCCTGCACGTTCGGCTAATTCAATACAAGGTTCTAATAATTTATTCATCGGCAGCTCCAGATGCTAAGTACTTATCTAATAATAGCAAAGCGGCAACACTTCGTGCTTCGGTAAAATCATCTTGCTCTAATAATGACTGCCATTGCGTTAATGGCCACTTAACAACAACTAAAGGCTCAGGCTCGTCGCCTGGAAGTGTTTGCGGATATAATTGCTTAGCAAATAAAATATACATGGTGGCATTAAAATAACTAGGTGCCATGGTCACTGTTTTTAATGGTTTAAAAAAGTCTGCGCCAAAACCTACTTCTTCTTTAAGTTCTCTATTAGCAGCTTGCTCTGGTGTTTCGCCTGGGTCGATCAGTCCTTTAGGAAAGCCTAGCTGGTAGTCATTGGTGCCCGCGCAATACTCACGCACTAGCAGCATTTCGTTATCAGCCGTTATAGGCACAATCATTACAGCGCCTCTGCCACCACCTCGAATACGTTCATACTGACGCTCTTCGTCATTCGAAAATTTTAGCTCTAAAGATTCCACAGTAAATAGGCGACTTTTAGCGACAACATTATTACTTAGGATTTGAGGAGGTGTTGGATGCTTTTTCTGTGTCATTGGCGTTAATTTGCTATCATGGCAGTTGTGCTTAATCATAAACTTTTCACAGGGAAAAGCCCATGCTAAATTGGTCAAAAATCGATACCGTTTTACTTGATATGGACGGAACACTCCTCGATTTACATTATGACAGCCATTTTTGGTTAACTGTTCTTCCACAGCAACACGCCTTAGCGAAAAATATAAGCCTGAGCGAAGCAAAAGAAGATATTTTTAAACGTTACCAAGCTGTAAGCGGCCAAATTGAGTGGTATTGCTTAGATTATTGGGAAGATCAGCTTAAATTACCAATTATGGATTTAAAGCGAGAAACACAGCACCTTATAAAAGTTCGTGACGACGTGCCCTATTTTTTAACGGAGCTAAAAAAAGCAGGAAAAGAGCTTATATTGCTTACCAACGCACATCCAGAAAACGTCATGATGAAATTTGAACACACCGCAATCGATAATTATTTAGATGGTGTAGTGTCGACTCATGAATATGGCGTAAGTAAAGAGCAGCAAAGTTTATGGCACCAAGTACAAAATGATTTAGGATTTAACAAAACACGTACTTTGTTTGTTGATGACAGCATAGCTGTATTAAATGCCGCAAAAGAATACGGCATTGGACACTTACTTGCGGTTGCCAACCCCGACAGTCAGCAACCACACAACGAAATAGCCGATTACTTAAATGTAACCGACTACCGTACTATTATTTAGCTTTTTGGGTAACGTGCCTCAAGGCCTTGATAAACTAACTTTGCAAAGTCTGCATGTTCGGTATCAAGGCTTTTAACTACTTCCACTAAGTGCTCGTTATCTTCTTGCCCGTTCCACACTTTAATGTAGCTACCGTCTTTATAACCATGGTCTTGGCGGAAAAAGTTTAAGGTATTTTTACCAACATAACCACGGTATAAATCGTCAATATCCATGCCCATTTGTGCCATACAACCGGCAAATGCTGATGCATTAAACGCTTTATCTGCAACAGCAGATGCCGCAAGTATTTCTAACGTTTGCTTAAAGTCATCAGCTTGCTGAACTTGGCTCAACTCACTTTCTAATTGCTTTGCTAAGTCTTGATAGCTTGTTTTTCCGTCAATACGTAGCGACAAACCAAAGTGAAAAATATCAACCAATTCTAAAATAACTTGCTCGGTATCGGGTGTTTGTTTTTTCCACCACTTCCAGCCATGATGATCTAGCATTTCGGCACACTCAACCCAAATAGCGCGATACCATTCAAACCCTTGTGTAAACCATTGTTCATGCACTTTTGTATTCATGGCGTTTTGCATTTCTAGCATGACTACTAGCTTATTTAAATTGGCAGACATATCAATTCCTGTCGTTTTTTAGTTGTTTTAATAATACAGAGAAAGCGCTGTTTTTGCATTTGCTATGTCTGTTTTAATTATTTTTATCGATTACTGGTAAACTCAGCCCACGACTCGATTAAATCAACAAAGTCTTCAAAACCACAACCACTGCTTAAGTCGTTCTCTTCAAGCATTAAATCATCATCTTGATAGGCAATTAAGTCTTCGCTGTCTTGGTGCAGAGCATGAGCCTCAAATAAGGCCTCATCTTTAGATAAAATTAAATCTATTTCTTGGCCTTTTAGAGTAACTGGCTCAAAACTCGTTTTGACCGACACAATAAGTGCTTGCACCATAGCGACTTTGTCTTTGCCAATTTCTTCGTTTAACCAACGACCTATTATTGCGTGTTCGCTGCTTATTTTAATTCGTAAACCACTAATAGGGTCACGTATAAATTGATATTCCATAGCTATTACTTATTAAACGTTAATAACGCGATTATACCCGTAAATTAGCTGTAACGCCGACCCTAAAAAACAAAAGAGCGCCATTGGGCGCTATTTTTGTAAAACGTTTAAATACCTAACTTCGCGAGCGGTATCGTGCCGCATCTATTATCGACCATAAATAAATAATAGGTACTAATACAAAACCAACGAGTACGTAAATAAGTGCGTAACTTATAACAATAGCTAGCGCAAAAAATATAGCCGCTAAAATACGCCCTTGTACTAGTTGTCCTAAACCAGGAAAAAATATATTACACAATGCAGCAATCACATTACCGCCAGACCCTTGATCAGCCATACTCACCTCTGTAGTTAATTAATTTTAAATTTTAGTTATCTACTTACTATCACACTTTATGCCAATTTATTAAAGCTTAAAAATCAGTTAGTTAAATTACGACTCATTAATTACTTTGGTATTTTTTACTAAATATAGGTCAATTTGATTATTTTTATTATTAATTTTAGTCACTTATCCACGCCAAAAACTATCCAGCTGATTGGTTTTAGAGGCTATTTTTATAATAGCTGTTCATAAAAACAGTATTTTATTTAGCCTAACAAAAACACCTGTTATACTGCCCTCAATATTGATTAAAAAGGCGTAACGATGGACGTTTCAGAATTACTCGACGGCTTAAATGACAAACAACGCGATGCCGTTGCAGCCCCATTACAAAACATGCTGGTGTTGGCCGGTGCTGGGTCTGGTAAAACACGAGTGTTAGTTCATCGTATCGCGTGGCTTATGCAAGTTGAACAAGCATCAGCTTATAGTATTTTTGCGGTAACTTTTACCAATAAAGCAGCTAAAGAAATGCGTACCCGCGTTGAAGAAACCTTAAAAGCACCGGTTGGCGGGATGTGGATTGGTACTTTCCATGGCTTATCACACCGTATTTTACGCGCTCATCACCGTGAAGCTAACTTACCAGAAGCCTTTCAAATTTTAGATTCTGATGACCAACTTCGTATGATCAAGCGCTTATTAAAATCAATGAATATTGATGATAAAAAGTGGCCTGCAAAACAGTTTGGTTGGTACATAAGCGCTAAAAAAGACGAAGCACTTCGCCCTAAAGATATTCAAGCTTATGATATAAACGAGCAAATGATGCTGCGTGTATATGCCGCCTACCAGGAAGCGTGTGACAGGGCTGGTTTGGTCGATTTTGCTGAAATACTGCTACGCAGCTATGAAGTATTAAAAAATAACCCGACGTTACTTCGCCACTACCAACAGCGCTTTGCGCACATGCTAGTAGACGAGTTTCAAGATACTAATACCATTCAGTACGCATGGTTAAAGTTACTTGCCGGCGATACTAGCAGCATAATGATTGTTGGCGACGATGACCAAAGTATTTACGGCTGGCGCGGCGCTAAAATAGAAAATATAAAACGCTTTTTAACTGACTTTGACGCTGAAACCATTCGCCTTGAACAAAACTACCGTTCAACCGCAACTATTCTTAAAGCATCTAATGCGCTTATAAAAAATAACTCCGAGCGTATGGGGAAAAGCTTATGGACCGACGGCAACGACGGCGAACCTATTTCTATTTATGCCGCATTTAACGAATTAGACGAAGCCCGCTTTGTGAGTAGCAAATTACGTAGCTGGTTAAATGCTGGTAACGCGTTGCAAGACGCCGCTATTTTATACCGTAGTAACGCGCAATCTCGTGTACTCGAGGAAGCCATGCTGCAAGAAGGCTTAAAATATCGCATTTACGGTGGTATGCGATTCTTCGAGCGTCAAGAAATTAAAGATGCGCTATCGTACTTACGCTTAGTAGGTAATCGCCAAGACGACGCCGCATTTGAGCGTGTAATCAATACTCCTGCTCGCGGTATTGGCGATAAAACATTAAGTCATATACGTGATTGTGCACGTGCTGAGTCACTTCCGCTTTGGTACGCAGCTAAAGCTATTGTTGAACAACAGCACTTATCGGGCCGAGCAGCTGGCGCTGTAACAAAGTTTGTAGAACTTGTTGAGCACATGGAAGACAAGATTAGCGATCTTACTTTACAAGAACAAGCTAAATACACAATTCAAACCTCTGGCCTTATGGCTATGTATCAAGCTGAAAAAGGTGAAAAAGGCCGCGCCCGTGTAGAAAACTTAGAAGAACTTATAAGCGCGTGTGATCAATACGAACTCCCTGAAGAAGAAGAGTTTAGCTCACCACTGCAAGGCTTTTTAGCCTATACCTCGCTTGAATCTGGCGAAGGACAAGCCGACGAGCACGAAGATGCCGTGCAGATGATGACTCTGCATTCAGCTAAAGGCTTAGAGTTCCCGCTTGTGTTTATGGTGGGCGTTGAAGAAGGCATGTTCCCTTCGCAGCAAAGTAATGAAGAGTCTGGCCGCTTAGAAGAAGAGCGCCGCCTTTGTTATGTAGGCATGACCCGTGCAATGGATAAACTATACATTAGCCATGCCGAAAGCCGCCGCCTTTATGGACAAGAGAAGTACCATAGTCCTTCACGTTTTTTACGCGAAATCCCCGAAGACTGCGTTGAAGAAATTCGTATTAAAACGCAAGTTTCGCGACCACCGGCAGCTGGTCGCTTTAGTGCATCAGTAAGCCATGCCGCCTTTGAAGACAGCGGCTTTAACTTAGGTCAACGTGTACTGCATGCTAAGTTTGGTATTGGTACGGTACTTAACTATGAAGGTAGCGGTGCACAGTCGCGTGTACAGGTAAACTTTGACGACCTTGGCAGTAAATGGCTAGTAACGGCTTATGCACGATTACAAGCTGTATAAAGCTCACATAAACACGTTAGAAAAAACACTAGTTGGCGCTCATCATCGCCAACTGGTACTTATTACTGGCAGTACTGTTTGGTGCTACGAGCTGTTAGGTGAATTACTTCAAAATAAAAATACATTCGTCGTTTCTAAAAATACCAGACTAAATAACGCGCAGTGGCCTAATTGTACTCATCAAATTTTAGGGCAAGAATATTCTCACGCCGTATACGATGGCTTTAGTGGCTTGCACCCTGATAAATTAGCAGCTATTGCAGGTACAGTAAAAGCAGGCGGTATTTTATATTTACTGCTACCAGAGCTAAGCGAGCTTTCAACTTGGCCAGATCCTGCCTTAAGCACAGTGCAGTCTCACGGGCATAAAGTAAGCTATAGCTTTTTTAATGAACGCATTGCCCGCGTTGTACAATCGTTACCCGCTTATCACTTTAGTGAATTACATGGCTGTACAGGTAATATCAGCAGAGAAAGCTCTGCCAATAAAATAGATTTTGAACCGCAACAGCATTGTGTAGAAAATATAATTAAAGTGGCTCATGGTCGCGCCAATCGCCCTTTACTCATTAATGCCGACAGAGGTCGTGGTAAATCAGCAGCGCTTGGACTTGCTGCCGCCAAGCTTATCGATAAAAAAATACTACTTTGCAGTACACAATTTAAAGCCACTCATAGCAGCTTTAAACATTTAAGTAATGAGTTAAACATACCCTTCGATGGTAAAAGTAAGCAACTTGCTAATTTGCAGTATATTGCTCCAGATTCATTATTAGACTCGTTGCCAGAGTGTGATTTATTACTTGTTGACGAGGCGGCTGCTATTCCTGTTCCTCTGTTATTAAAAATGCTGAAACAGTATCCGCGCATTGTATTTGCAAGTACTTTAGTAGGTTATGAGGGTAATGGTAGAGGCTATACAATTAGGTTTAGTCAGTACATTAAAGCAAAGTATAAAGCCGCTAATATTATCACACTTGATGAACCGTTAAGGTTTGCAAAAGCCGATCCGCTAGAGCGCCATATACGCACTTTGCTCGCACTCGAAGCACAGTACGAAGAAATACAAAGCAATGGCTTAAATAACCTAGTCCACAGTGAAATTACTCAGCAACAACTCACAAATGACGAGCTGTTACTTGAGCAGGTTATTGCATTACTTGCCTTAGCACATTACCAAAGTAGCGTTAACGATTTACGCCAACTACTTGATGCACCCTCACAACGATTGTTCATAACCCAAACACATAATCACTTAGTGGGGGTGTGTTTAGTTACAATAGAAGGCGGGTTACCCCTCGAGCTAACTGAGCAGGTGCTTAAAGGTGAACGCCGCCCACAAGGGCACCTAATGGCACAAACTCTCTCGCAGCTAAGCAGTGATCCCCAGTGCCTTACCCAACTCTCTGCTCGAGTAGTAAGAATTGCTGTTGCCCCTAATCTTCACAGTCAAGGAGTAGGTAAAGCCCTACTGAGTTTTTGCGAATCAAGAGTAAGTAATGAGTGCCATTGGTTTGGTGCTAGTTTTGGCGCTACGGCTGAGCTATTAAAATTTTGGCAAAGCCAAGGGTTTAGCACTATAAAGCTGGGTTATCAAAAAGATAAAAGCACTGGCGAGCATTCAGCACTCGTTGTGAAATGTTTAAACAACAATACGGGTACACTGAAACTATTAAAAGCTGAATTTCAAACCGATATATTTTATGCTTTACTCACACACTTTAAACACCTTGATTGGCAGCTTGTAAATGTACTTATTTCCTCGTTTACAGATAGACCTATCAGTTCAGACATCAAAAAACGTTTAATACGACAACTTAATAATCACTTTTCTCGATTTAGTATTACAGCTACTATTTGGCAAGTTGTAACTCTGGCACCCTCTGTTGTTAATTGTTTAACGCAAAGTGATAAGCAACTATTAATTAGCTTAATTTTGCAAAATGAAAGCGATACAAACGTCATTGAGCAATTAAATATACAAGGCAAAAAAGAGCTTGAAACATGCTTTAAACAAGCAGTGTTAAAACTAGCTAAAGCCATTAAATAACCCACCCCCTTAATACAATGATTAATTACCACAGTTACTTAAGCTATTTGGTAAATTTGTTCTATTCTTAATACATTAATGGGTAAATTAAGATAAAGGCATGGAATTAATAAACTTTAAAGTGGGCTGCAAAACCATTTCACTGAAAATACTTGATATCTTATTAACCGAGCGCTTTGATAATAATCTCACAACACTACCAAACAACAACAAAAGCTTTATTGGTGTTAAAGATTATATGGATATCCCTACGCCAGTTTTCGATTTAGGAATTATCTTAAATAATATATCAACAGAGCAAAGCAACAAACATATTTTAAAACAGCTAAGATCCTGGCAAGACAAACAAACCAAATGGTTTAATACACTCGAAACAAACCTCTTAAATCAATCAGAAAAATTAGTTATTAATGAAACTGAGCTTCAAGACTTTATTGTTTTTTTCCAGGAGTTCAATACAGACAACCCTGATTTAAAACTTACTATGTCACGCTTTAATGAGCCTTTTGAATTATTACTAGAACAAGCTAGACAAGCCGTAACTGCTCACAGGCAAGGTGAACATAAACAGGTAAGCTATTTACTTAGTAAGATAAAACGTAGCAGTCTTGCTCAGTTAGAGAGACTGTTTGAATCAGCACAAGAGCAAATAACTTTGGATTACAAACCAATTATTGTATTCACAACGAAAGACGGTATAAACCCTCATGTGGGGTTGCTGGTCGATAAAGTAGAAGACAGCCTAGATTATAAAAAAGAAGATATAAAACCATTAGATAAGCTAACTGATATAGGCTTTGATATAGATCCACAAACTAAAGGTATGATGCGAGGCTTAATAAAAATGGGAGAAAATCATAGTGTGCTTATCGATCCGAGTTCCATATTTAAGCCGACTGAACTACAGGTAGAAACTGAAAATACGGAAGCGTATGGCTTATTTTAGACACAAAAAAGCCGAGATAGACTCGGCTTTTTAATAAAGTTTTTTATGCTATACAGTTGTTATAATATCTTCTACCGCTAAACGCGCCTTTGGCAAACCATGGTTCCAGTCTTCGTCGGTATTAGGGTAACCCATTGCTAGTGCAACTTCACAAATATGACCGTCAAGTTCAGCATTAAACTTCTCACTAATTAGCTCCGGGTCAACGCCTTCCATTGGAGTCGACGCTATGTTCAATCGCGCTAATGTGTGCAGCACATTACCAAGTGCTAAGTAAACCTGCGCCTTAGTCCAACTACCGTTGTAACCTTTCTCATCTGTGTTCATTTCAGCAAATGCATATGCACCCATAAAGTTATCGCGCATATCTGCTGGTAAATGGCCAGAGCTGACTTCTACATCGACACGCTTAGAAAATTTTTCTTTCGTAAACTTAGGATCATAAGCAAGTAATAATGTATGCGATGCTTCTTTAGCATGATGCTGATTAAACTGGTGTTTGTTAGCAAATGTATCGTGTAAGCGTTGTTTACCTTCTTCACTTTCAACCAGAATAAACTTCCAAGGTTGCGAGTTAATTGAAGAAGCTGACAAGCGAATAGCCTCTTTAATTACTTCAATATCTTCATCAGAAATACGTTTTGATGAATCATATTGCTTAGCAGTATAACGATTGTGTAAATCTTTGATAATTTGATGAGCCATGTTTTTCTCCAAAACTTATACTAAGTAAATATTTTATGAAGTTAGTTTAATTGGAAAGGATCATTTTGATAATAGTGAATACAGTTAAAAGACTATATAGAAAATATTGATAATTAAAATAGCCTAGGCGACCATTCAATTATTATGTAAGCATGTACTAAAAGTTCGGTATAGTTTGGCCATTTACTAAACCCCAGATAGCAAAAAACCCGTCACATCGCTGTAACGGGTTTCTCTTATTTGAAGCCTGGTAATGTCATGGTGCCCGCAGCGGTAGAGAGTCACATAGCAAATGGGATGCTACGTTGTGCTTGTCTGCCTTGTGCGGGGCTGGCTTTCGCGCTGTTTTGCTTGACTACTGAGTTCGGCATGGGCTCTTGGCTTTTAATAAGTCGCAGATAGCAAAAAACCCGTCACATTGCTGTAACGGGTTTCTCTTATTTGAAGCCTGGTAATGTCCTACTTTCACATAGCAAA
>NZ_JAWJBQ010000042.1:0-5839 GCF_046535955.1 Pseudoalteromonas sp. SIMBA_162
TGATAATAATGTTTTATTCACTTTATCAACTAGGTGCAAAGCCTAAGCTACAAAACAATTTCTACCACCGAGAACACAGGGGCGCAGCGCGCTTCACTGAGAAGAGCGTAATACAATATATATGTTTTAGAATTACTTCTCCTGTACTGCTCCTTGTCTTATCTGTGGTGATAATAATGTTTTATTCACTTTATCAACTAGGTGCAAAGCCTAAGCTACAAAACAATTTTTACCACCGAGAGCACCGAGGCGCTGCGCGCTACACAGAGAAGAGCTTAATACAATGAATTGGTTTTAAAATCACTTCTCCTGCACTGCTCCTTGTCTTCTCTGTGGTGCATAAATCACTTTTTGTTGTATTTCTTAATGGAGTTTAATTACCACCGAGAACACTGGGGCGCAGCGCGCTTCACTGAGAAGAGCGTAATACAATATGTATGTTTTATAATTACTTCTCCTGTACTGCTCCTTGTCTTCTCTGTGGTGAATAAGTCACTTTTGTAAATAACGCCCATCAATACAAACCTTAATGACTATTCTGATAACTGCCGCCAACTTAAATGGAAAACTAACACCTGTAACTACCATCTAATACCTAGAAACTTCAACCTTATAACTAGCAACTTAAAACCACTATGTATTAACGCTTTTTCTTTCTTACTAACGTATTTATTGCTAACCTCGCATTAACGTATTTACTTACTTTAAAAATTGGCTAACGGAATAATTATGCTCAAAAAAACATCGCTACTTATAGCATTAGCATTAAGCACAAACGCTTTAGCTAAAGGAGGCGTGTCTCCCTATTTACCTTTAAACCAAGCACCAGAGTTAGAGCATAATGTAGAGCGCCTTTTAGCAGTAAGTAAAAATACGCACATTATGAGCAAGCCTTATAAAGCGCACGACATATATAACGTATTGCAAACCATAAGGCATAGTTATCCAGAGCTTTACCAAACTTTGTCGTACCAAATAAGCCCATATATTCAAAGCGATGCAGGTACATTTGCTAAAGCGACCCTTGCTACCGGTACAAAAAACAAAACACTGCCAAACCAACGTGGGCAAACCACTAAAACCAACTTAATTGTTGAAGGTGGCGCTTACGCTAACTTTGGCCGTTACTTTGGTGTAAGTGTGGCAAGCATTGCAAACGAAGACGAAATACTTCCAACACAAAGCTTTATTTACCTAGGTTATAAATACGCCCAACTCGATATAGGCTACCGTGAACACTGGTATTCACCTTTTAACGACAGCGCCATGCTATTAAGTACACACGCTAAAACAACACCGTCAATTACCATAAGTAATGTTGAGCCAATAACCAGCTTTAATATTCGATACGACATGTTTATTAGTAAAATGACCGAGCAGCGTGGAATTTTAGAAGGGACAAAACAGAAAGGAGTTACTCGTGAATACAAACCAGGTAAACCTTATTTATTTGGCCTTCATACCAGCTTTGCTGCTACCGACAATCTAACCATTGGCTTAAGTCGCTTAATGCAATTTGGTGGTGGCCCGCGCAGCGTTACATTGAAAGATTTTGCCGAAGGTTTTTTTGACCCTGGCGGAAAAGATAATATAACTCGTGCCGATGCCGAAGAGGTTGATGCAAATTTCGAACTGGGCGACCAATTAGGCTCAATCACGTTTGAATACAATAACAGCCTATTTGATTTGCCGTATGAGCTTTATGGTGAAGTTGCGCTTGAAGATACACTGGGTGGCGGCTCTCGCAATAACGCATACAGCTTCGGGCTTTATTTACCATTTATTGCAAACAACCACAGCCTACGTTTTGAACATAGTAATTTACAAAAAAGCTGGTATGCAAATAGTATATACCAAGACGGAAATCGTAATTCAGGCAATGTTATTGGCCACTGGGCTGGCGACGAGCACGATTATACCGACTATACCCCAGCTAAATCGATGAGTGTTAATTGGCATTGGCAGCTTAGCGCTAAAGAAAGCTTAAATACAACGTTACGTGGCCTTACAAACAAACGTGATGGTTACGAAACCAGTTATGAACTACAAACAGCCTATACGCGTAAACTAAACAAACCTGTTTGGGGTGCTAAAAGCCTAGGCGCTGAGCTTTACCTAGGTAAAGATGTTTATGGCGAAGCATTTTCGAGAATCGCCCTCTCAGCTAACTTTTAAATTCGAAAGCGCGAATCTATTTCGCGCCTACGTTAAAATAACTCTTAAAATAAATTACCACCAAGCGTAACGATTAGCTGCGCACTAAACTGAGAAGAACGTAATAAAACGAATTGGTCTTAAAATTACTTCTCTTGCACTGCTCCTTGCCTTCGCTGTGGTGATAATAATGTTTTATTTACTTTAATAATTCAGTTAAACGCCTAAATACAAAAAAAACTGACCACCGAGAACACCGAGGCGCTGCGCGCTACACTGAGAAGAGCGTAATAAAATGAATTGGTCTTAAAATCAGCTCTCCTGCACTGCGCCTTGTCTTCTCTGTGGTGGTAATAATGTTTTATTCACTTGATAAAACCTAACCACAAAACAGTTTTAACCACAGAGAGCACCGAGGCGCTGCGCGCTACACTGAGGAAACATACTATTTTTAGCATCTCCTCCTTTACTTCTCTTTGTCTTCTCTGTGGTGGTAATAATGTTTTATTCACTTTATCATTTAAGTAAAAAATTTAACCGCAAGACAATTTTGACCACCGAGAACACAGAGGCGCTACGCGCTACACTGAGGAAACATACTATTTTTTAGCATCTCCTCCTTTACTTCTCTTTGTCTTCTCTGTGGTGATAATCGTGTTTTATTCACTTTATCGTTTAGGTTAAAAATATAACCGTAAGAAAATTTTGACCACCGAGAACACCGAGGCGCTGCGCGCTACACTGAGAAAACATACTATTTTTTAGTATCTTCTCCTGTACTTCTCTTTGTCTTCTCTGTGGTGATAATCGTGTTTTATTCACTTTATCATTTAGGTTAAAAATATAACCGTAAGACAATTTTGACCACCGAGAACACCGAGGCGCTTCGCGCTACACTGAGGGAACATACTATTTTTTAGTACCTTCTCCTGTACTTCTCATTATCTTCTCTGTGGTGATAATAGTGTTTTATTCACTTTATCATTTAAGTAAAAAATTTAACCGCAAGACAATTTTGACTACTGAGAACACAGAGGTGTTACGCGCTAAATAGAGAAGAGCTTATTACAATAAATTGGCCTTAAAATCACTTTTCCTGCACTGCTCCTTGTCCTCTCTGTGGTAATAATCGTGTTTTATTCACTTTATCATTTAGGTAAAAAATTTAATTGCAAAACACCGCTATCGGCAATTTAATTAGTGTTAATTATTCGTTTTATGGTAAGTTTTACGTAGGAGTACTACAAAACAAGGAAAGTAATATGAAATGCCCTGAAATTAGCGACTTAGAATTCTCTGAACGCGGTAAGTTAGCAATAAAAGAAATAAGGCGGATAAAGCAGGTAAATCAATGGCTAAATGCAGCTATTGTAGGTGGTACATTTGCTAATATTTTTGCAGGCAACGGACTTATCAAAAGCCATTACAACCTTACTCAAACTGATTTTGATTATTTTAACTCTGCACTAAAAGCATCACCCAGTATCGCCAGAAAAACAATAGAAACTATATCAGGTCTTCAAGCTATTAAAGCTAAAAGCAGTAAAGAAAGGCAATTTTGGAAAGCGGTATATAGAGGCTGTGAGGCTGCAAAATGAAAAAACTTATTACTTTAATTTTAACACTTACAGTTTTTTTTCCATTGTTAGCAGATACACCAGAAAGAACACTTAACGATTATCTGGCTGCTGAATATAATAATGCTATTAAAGCTTACGAATCTAAACTAGAAGCATGTCAGGCATCAGAAGTCGTTGTAACTCCTAATGATATAAAACATATTACAGATGATTGGAACATACTAAGCAGCGCAATAGCTTACCATTACGCAAAAACTCAAGATCTATGCACGCATAATGAGTTAGTAAAATTCACAGTATTATCTGCAAAATTACAAGCCTTAGATGATACTCATAAACCTATCTTTGAAAACTATAATAAGTTAATTATGGCAATACCTTTAGCCTATGAGCGAACTAAAATTGACTACTTTGTTTTACCTAAAAATCTAAGAGAGCAGTTTTTAAAAATAGAAAAACTAAACAAGCCGTTTAATTTAATGAAAACAATGGAAAGTTTTGAATAAAACAAAGATTATTTTTAGTTGATTATATCGACGAATAATAGCGGCAGTTATAGTTTTTTTAATAACTGCCAAATCACACCGATTAATTAAACCTGTCTTTAAAACCGCTGGCCACCAAGCGTACCTCAACGCATTTATGTAGGCGCTTTGCTTGCTAGCGCGTTTAATTTACTTATAGTTTCGTTAACAACCTTTTGCGTGAGCAAGCTTCACGCCTTGTGGAAATAACTCTAAAATAATTACCACCGAGAGCACCGAAGCGCTGCGCGCTACACTGAGAGGTCCGTAATACAATGCATTGGTTTTTAAATGGCTTCTCCTTTACTGCTCCTTGCCTTCTCTGTGGTGATAATAATGTTTTATTTACTTTATAAATCAAGTACAAAGCTTAAACATAAAACAATTTCTACCACCGAGGGCGCCGAGGCGCTGCGCGCTACACTGAGTAGAGCTTAATACAATGAATTGGTTTTAAAATCACTTCTCCTGCACTGCTCCTTGTCTTCTCTGTGGTGATAATAGTGTTTTATTCACTTTATCGTTTAGGTTAAAAATATAACCGCAAGACAGTTTTGACCACCGAGAACACCGAGGCGCTTCGCGCTACACTGAGGGAGCATACTATTTTTTAGCATCTCCTCCTTTACTTCTCTTTGTCTTCTCTGTGGTGAGAATCGTGTTTTATTCACTTTATCATTTAGGTAAAAAATTTAACCGCAAGACAATTTTGACCACCGAGAACACCGAGGTGCTGCGCGCTACACTGAGTAGAGTTTAATACAATGCATTGGTTTTTAAATGGCTTCTCCTTTACTTCTCTTTGTCTTCTCTGTGGTGATAATAGTTTTTTATTCACTTTATCATTTAGGCAAAAAATTTAACCGCAAAACAATTTCTACCACCGAGGCGCTGCGCGCTTCACTGAGAAGACCGTAATACAATATATATGGTTTAAAATCAGCTCTCCTGCACTGCTCCTTGCCTTCTCTGTGGTGATAATAATGTTTTATTTACTTTATAAATCAAGTACAAAGCTTGCCTAAAAAACAATTTCTACCACCGAGAGCACCGAGGCGCTGCGCGCTACACAGAGAAGAGCTTAATACAATGAATTGGTTTTAAAATCACTTCTCCTGCACTGCTCCTTGTCTTCTCTGTGGTGCATAAATCACTTTTTGTTGTATTTCTTAATGGAGTTTAATTACCACCGAGAGCACCGAGGCGCTGCGCGCTAAACTGAGGAAACATACTATTTTTTAGTACCCTCTCCTGTACTTCTCATTGTCTTCTCTGTGGTGATAATAGTGTTTATTCACTTTATCAGCCAAACACAAAGCTTGCCTAAAAAACAATTTCTACCACCGAGGGCACCGAGGCGCTGCGCGCTACACTGAGGAAACATACTATTTTTTAGCATCTTCTCCTTTACTTCTCATTGTCTTCTCTGTGGTGATAATAATGTTTTATTTACTTTATAAATCAAGTACAAAGCTTAACCATAAAACAATTTCCACCACCGAGCGCACCGAGGCGCTGCGCGCTACACAGAGGAAATATACTATTTTCTCCTGCACTGCTCCTTGTCTTCTCTGTGGTGAT
>NZ_JAWJBQ010000044.1:0-1591 GCF_046535955.1 Pseudoalteromonas sp. SIMBA_162
GAGCACGGTGAGCACGGTGAGCACGGTGAGCACGGTGAGCACGGTGAGCACGGTGAGCACGGTGAGCACGGTGAGCATAACAACCTAACTGGTCACCCTAAACAAATCACTGCATTTTTAATGGGGTTTGATTCGCCTTTATATACACTACAAATTAGGCGCAACATAAATCAGTATAAGCCTGAGGCCTTATTAGCCATTATGCCAACCGTTACGCTAAAAGACTTATGGGAAATGCTCGCCATTGTTGAAAAAATACTGCTACTTTTCTCCTTTGTTGTTGTACTAGTAAGCCTGCTTGGTATGCTAACCACGTTGCTTGCAAACCTTAATCAACGTCGCCGTGAACTTGCTATATTACGCTCAGTTGGTGCAAGGCCATGGCAGCTATTTACACTTATAAGTATGGAATCCTTGCTTACAACATTTTTAGGCTGTGTGCTTGGGTGTGCATTATTTTACGCCACATTATTTTTAGGAGCCGACTACCTACAAAGCCATGCGGGTATTAGTGTAAATATAGCTATGCTTTCACGCTATGAACTCACCCTCATAGGCGTTATTATGGCGGCAGGTTTTATTATTGGCTTAATACCAGCAACTCGTGCTTATTTTTACTCACTCAGCGACGGCATGAGTATAAAAACATAATGTTTAGGAATTTTATGACACTTTTTAAAACAGCTTTAAATACTTTTTGCATATTAAGCTTAGCTATTATTAGTTTTTCAAGTAACGCTAATCCACCTAAAGAGATTTTTTGGGAAGACTTAATTCCAAAAGGCCATGTGCAAATAGATACCCAAGCACAAGCAAACCACGAAGGCAGCGATCAAAACTGGGTACAGCCCGACTTAGACGCCCCTGTAGTAAAAGAACTAAACGGGCAATCTGTCAGCTTACCCGGCTTTGTTGTACCGCTAGAGGGCGATAGCGAAGTAATCACCGAATTTTTACTAGTACCGTATTTTGGCGCCTGCATACACGTACCACCACCGCCACCTAACCAGCTTGTACACGTTACTATAAAAGGCGGCGTACCAATCGAAAGCCTTTACGATGCAATTGTAGTCACAGGTATTATTACAACAGAAACCTGGTCAGGTGAATTAGCACAGGTAGGTTACAAAATGAAAGCCGTAGGCGTAGCGCCGTTTGAGCTTTGAAAAAGTGTTCAGTTTTCTTGCACCGCTCCTTACTTTCTGCGCGGTGATAATAACGTCTCATTTAGTATATAAGTAGGTACAAAAACTAAGTTACAAAACAATTTTGACCACCGAGAGCACCGAAGCGCTGCGCTACACTGAGAAATGCGTAATACAATATATTTGTTTTAAAAATTACTTCTCCTGTACTACTCCTTGTCTTCTCTGTGGTGATAATAATGTTTTATTCACTTTATCAACTAGGTGCAAAGCCTAAGCTACAAAACAATTTCTACCACCGAGAACACCGAGGCGCTTCGCGCTACACTGAGAAGAGTGTAATATTACTTCTCCTGTACTACTCCTTGCCTTCTCTGTGGTGATAATAATGTTTTATTCACTTTATCAACTAGGTGCAAAGCCTAAGCTACAAAACAATTTCTACC
>NZ_JAWJBQ010000045.1:0-1581 GCF_046535955.1 Pseudoalteromonas sp. SIMBA_162
TGTTCGTCCGGATTTACCTAAACAAACGCCCTACTCACTTTCACATGGACAACCATCGCCATGCTTGCTTAGCCTTCTCCGTCCCCCCATCGCAATTATACCAAGTACGGAAATATTAATCCGTTTCCCATCGACTACGCCTTTCGGCCTCGCCTTAGGGGTCGACTTACCCTACCCTGATTAACATGGGATAGGAACCCTTGGTCTTCCGGCGTGCGGGTTTTTCACCCGCATTATCGTTACTCATGTCAGCATTCGCACTTCTGATACGTCCAGCATACCTCCCGGTACACCTTCAACCGCTTACAGAACGCTCCCCTACCACTCATACAAAGTATGAATCCGCAGCTTCGGTGCATAGTTTAGCCCCGTTACATCTTCCGCGCAGACCGACTCGACCAGTGAGCTATTACGCTTTCTTTAAAGGATGGCTGCTTCTAAGCCAACCTCCTGGCTGTCTGGGCCTTTCCACATCGTTTCCCACTTAACTATGACTTTGGGACCTTAGCTGGCGGTCTGGGTTGTTTCCCTCTTCACGACGGACGTTAGCACCCGCCGTGTGTCTCCCGGATATTACTTTACGGTATTCGGAGTTTGCAAAGGGTTGGTAAGTCGGGATGACCCCCTAGCCTTAACAGTGCTCTACCCCCGTAAGTATTCGTCCGAGGCTCTACCTAAATAGATTTCGGGGAGAACCAGCTATCTCCCGGTTTGATTAGCCTTTCACTCCTAGCCACAGGTCATCCCCTAACTTTTCAACGTTAGTGGGTTCGGTCCTCCAGTTGATGTTACTCAACCTTCAACCTGCCCATGGCTAGATCACCGGGTTTCGGGTCTATACCTTGCAACTATTCGCCCAGTTAAGACTCGGTTTCCCTACGGCTACCCTAATCGGTTAACCTCGCTACAAAATATAAGTCGCTGACCCATTATACAAAAGGTACGCAGTCACAGAACAAGTCTGCTCCTACTGCTTGTACGTACACGGTTTCAGGTTCTATTTCACTCCCCTCACAGGGGTTCTTTTCGCCTTTCCCTCACGGTACTGGTTCACTATCGGTCAGTTGGGAGTATTTAGCCTTAGATGATGGTCCACCTATATTCAGTCAAAGTTTCACGTGCTCCGACCTACTCGATTTCACTTAAAATGTCTTTTCATGTACGGGACTATCACCCTGTATCGTGGCACTTTCCAGAGCCTTCCATTAACACATAATAAGCTTAAGGGCTGTTCCGATTTCGCTCGCCGCTACTTTCGGAATCTCGGTTGATTTCTTTTCCTACGGGTACTTAGATGTTTCAGTTCTCCGCGTTCGCCTCGTTAACCTATGTATTCAGTTAACGATACCTGCAAGCAGGTGGGTTTCCCCATTCGGAAATCCTAGTCTCAAGTGCTTTTTACTAGCTTGACTAGGCTTATCGCAAGTTAATACGTCCTTCATCGCCTCCAACTGCCAAGGCATCCACCGTGTACGCTTAGTCACTTAACCATACAACCCAAACGGGTCTTTGTTTTGTGACAGTTTAACTTCGCCAGAAGTTAATATTGAATACTAAAGTAGATACCAATCAATCGACTCA
>NZ_JAWJBQ010000046.1:0-1566 GCF_046535955.1 Pseudoalteromonas sp. SIMBA_162
TGATAATCATATAGAAAGCTCCTCGAGTTTTTCGATACAGTTGTGTTGACCAAAACATAAACTGTATCTCGAGGAGCTTAGTATGAAACTATATGGTGGAATTGACTTGCATTCAAATAATTGTGTTATTGCTATCATTAATGAACATGGTGAAACACTTACCGTTAAGCGTTTAAATAATGACATGTCTGTCATTTTATCTTTTCTAAGTCCTTATAAAGACAACTTAAAAGGGCTTGTTGTTGAATCAACATTTAATTGGTATTGGTTAGTTGATGCATTAATGGATGCAGAATTTAAACTACACTTAGCGAACCCTGCTGCAATCCAGCAATATTCAGGCTTAAAATATGCAGACGACCACAGTGATGCACGCTGGTTGGCTGAAATGTTACGTCTAGACATCCTGCCTGAGGGCTATATTTATCCTCGTGAACTCAGAGCTGTTCGCGACTTAATGCGTAAACGAATGGACATTGTTCAACAGTCCACTAAAAACCTATTATCAGTGCAAAGTTGTTACATGCGTCATCTTGGATACAAACTCAGTAGCAACAAAATCAAACAAATGGCCGCTATCAGAAAAGGCGTTGATGCTGAGCAGGTACACGCAGACTTTAGCTCAATGAATACAGCACTGTCAGTCATTTCTAACCTCTCATTAATACGCTGTGCTCAACAGCAAATTAATGTGATAGAAGGCGCTATTTTAAAACAAACATCACTCTCCCCTGAGTTTATGAACCTAACCAGTATTGATGGAATTGGGAATACCTTAGCACTGACCATTATGTTAGAGACAGGCACGATTAAACGTTTTGATAGCCCAGGGAATTTCTCATCGTATTGTCGCTGTGTTAAAGGAGCAAGGTACAGTAATGGAAAGAAAAAAGGCGCTACTAATCAGAAGAATGGTAATCGTTATTTAGCTTGGGCGTTTACTGAGGCCGCTAATTTTGCCATTCGGTACAACCCGACAATCAAAAAATATTATCAACGAAAACTGGCTAAAACGAACCAAGTTATCGCTATTAAAACGGTTGCGCATAAGCTCGCAAGAGCGTGTTATCACGTGCTTAAAGATAATGTCCCATTTGATGAACACAAGGCGTTTACTTAGCGACTATAAAAAAATTAGGTTAACGTGTTGAGCTAGTAATGGGGTTGGTAAAACCATTAGATTTGATTGAGCCTGCACGTTAACCGCTCATATTTTAAATACTGGATATGCCCAATGTTTGAGCCACAAAGGGTTGGTTATGCTCAAGCATAAACCACAGAATTGTTACAGCGCAGTGTGTAAACACAGCCAGAAACTGGACTAACATTGGTACTAAACGATGACTGAGGCGAAAGCCAAGGGCCTTAATTAATCATCAATAATGCTTAATTAAACTGCCTAAATTCATATGGGTGACTGGTGCATATTCACACCAATCGACGTCATTACTGGATGCGTAGCCATATTTAAATTGAGTTTAAAAATAACAACACTTGGTTTTTTTAATAAAAAGATCAAGAAAACACAGCTGCCTGCTTGACCGGAACTTTCTAATGGGTGACCCC
>NZ_JAWJBQ010000047.1:0-1547 GCF_046535955.1 Pseudoalteromonas sp. SIMBA_162
TGCCTTATAGTTCGACCAAGCCACTTAATTTAAAAGTAACTGACTATTATATTAAGTGGAATATGCTTCTGTTGGTTACGAATATTGAATGCCAAACATCTAATGTTTTTAACAAGACGTTCGAGCCAACAGAGCACCTCGATTTCAAAACGCATACTCAGGGATTGCCGACCAAGACTATCTATAAGACCTGCGAGAAACGAGATTTAAGCACATTCCGTCCTTAACTTTAACCGTAGGCGCTATAAAATGAAAGCATATAACGTTGATAATTTTGCTGCACTCATTGGCATTGATTGGGCCGATAAAAAACATGA
This sequence comes from Pseudoalteromonas sp. SIMBA_162, assembly GCF_046535955.1. NCBI lineage: Bacteria > Pseudomonadati > Pseudomonadota > Gammaproteobacteria > Alteromonadales > Pseudoalteromonadaceae > Pseudoalteromonas > Pseudoalteromonas sp. SIMBA_162. Next base: position 318 of record NZ_JAWJBQ010000047.1, read on the forward strand.
TATTTGTGAGCATCCAACAAGCACTAATAAATATCATTACACCGTAGTTAAACACAGACCTGAAGCGTTGCATGAATGGGCTATGGATATTAAACAGCGTTATCCAGACCAGAAAATAGCGATTGTTTGCGAACTTAAAAAAGGCCCACTTATTTATGCATTAGCTAAATACGACCACCTTACTTTATTCACCGTTAATCCTTGTGCTGTTGCTAAATATCGCCAGGCTTTTAAGCCCAGTGGCGCAAAAGATGACCCATCAGATGCCTTTTTGCAAGTTGAAATTCTTAAGTTACACATGGATAAGCTCTCTGTCATTGAGCCCGAGTCAGCAGCTATGCGAACGCTGTCTCAGCTTGTTGAATATCGCCGAAGTTTAGTGCAAGACAGTGTCGATTTATCCAATAAAATAACGGCGACATTAAAGAATTATTACCCGCAGGCACTTGAATGGTTTAAAGAAAAGGACACGTATATATTCTGCGACTTCATTCAGAAATGGCCATCGCTCACTGCGGTTAAAAAAGCAAGAAAACAGACTTTACTCGACTTTTTTGAGAGTCATAATTCACACTATTGCACGGTTAATAATGCACGACTAGACAGTATTAAAAATGCGATGCCATTAACTCTGGACGAAGGAGTAATTGTACCTAATCAAATGCTCGTTGAAGTGCTTATCACGCAATTTAAAGTGTTATTAAAAGGTATTGAAAAGCTCGATAAAGCAATAAAATCGGCTTATAAAGCCCAGCAAGATAAAAAGATATTTGATAGCTTACCCGGTGCAGGTCCACAACTCGCCCCACGTTTACTTGTTGCTTTTGGGAGTAATCGTGCGCGTTATAATGATGCTGCAGAACTTCAAAAGTACGCGGGTATAGCGCCTGTTATTGAGCGCAGTGGCCAAAAAATGTGGACTCATTGGCGTTATAGTTGCCCCACTTTTTTAAGGCAAACATTTGTAGAATGGGCAGGCTTTTCTATTCGATATTCGTTTTGGGCTAAAGCGTATTATGAGCAACAAAAAGCCAAGGGTAAGCCGCATAACAGCATAATTAGATCACTGGCATTTAAATGGATAAGGATTGTATTTAGGTGTTGGAAAACGAATACACCCTACGATGAATCGACGTATTTAGCGGCCTTAAAACGCAGAGGCTCACCACTTTTAAAATTTGCAGTTAATAGCTAAATTTTACTAGTCGTCCACCTCAGGGCGTGTTGTTA
>NZ_JAWJBQ010000048.1:0-1351 GCF_046535955.1 Pseudoalteromonas sp. SIMBA_162
ATGGCAAAAGAAAAGTTTGAACGCGTAAAACCGCACGTAAACGTTGGTACAATCGGCCACGTTGACCACGGTAAAACTACACTAACTGCAGCAATCACTAACGTACTTGCAAAAGTATACGGCGGTGTTGCTAAAGATTTCGCATCAATCGATAACGCTCCAGAAGAGCGCGAGCGTGGTATCACTATCTCAACTTCACACGTTGAGTACGACACACCAACTCGTCACTACGCACACGTAGATTGTCCTGGTCACGCCGATTATGTTAAAAACATGATCACTGGTGCTGCACAAATGGACGGCGCTATCTTAGTAGTAGCTGCGACTGATGGCCCAATGCCACAAACGCGTGAGCACATCCTTCTTTCTCGTCAGGTTGGCGTACCTTACATCATCGTATTCATGAACAAATGTGACATGGTTGATGACGAAGAGCTACTTGAACTAGTAGAAATGGAAGTTCGTGAACTTCTTTCTGAGTACGATTTCCCAGGTGACGACTTACCACTAATTCAAGGTTCTGCACTTAAAGCACTTGAAGGCGAGAAGCAATGGGAAGACAAGATTGTAGAGCTTGCAGAAGCACTAGATTCTTACATCCCAGAGCCAGAGCGTGACATCGATAAGCCATTCATCATGCCTATCGAAGACGTTTTCTCAATCCAAGGTCGTGGTACTGTTGTAACTGGTCGTGTTGAAGCCGGTATCATCAACGTGAATGACGAAGTTGAAATCGTTGGTATCAAAGAGACTACTAAGTCTACTTGTACTGGTGTTGAAATGTTCCGTAAGCTTCTTGACGAAGGTCGTGCTGGTGAGAACATTGGTGCACTACTACGTGGTACTAAGCGTGAAGACGTTGAACGTGGTCAAGTACTAGCTAAGCCTGGTTCAATCAACCCACACACTACATTCACTTCAGAAGTATACGTACTTTCTAAAGATGAAGGTGGTCGTCATACTCCATTCTTTAAAGGTTACCGTCCACAGTTCTACTTCCGTACAACTGACGTAACTGGTGACGTACAGTTACCAGAAGGCGTAGAAATGGTAATGCCTGGTGATAACATCAAGATGACAGTAACTCTAATCGCACCAATCGCGATGGATGAAGGTCTTCGTTTTGCTATCCGTGAAGGTGGCCGTACTGTAGGTGCTGGTGTTGTAGCAACTATCGTAGAGTAATAATTAACGTTTAAGTTAATTGTTAGAAAAAGGTCACTTAGGTGGCCTTTTTTAATGCCTGCAATTTGCCTCACGTGAAGGTGGCGCTCTTACCTCAGGCGTAGGTGCTTTGTAGCAACGTTCAATGAGTGATAGTTAACGTTTAAGTTAATTAATACTAAAAAAC
>NZ_JAWJBQ010000049.1:0-1331 GCF_046535955.1 Pseudoalteromonas sp. SIMBA_162
ATAAACATAGCATACTTTTTATCGGTCTTGATACACATAAAGAATTCAATGAAGTTGCCTATATTGAAGAACATAGAGGTGCGCAACCTGTTCATCTTGGCCGAGTTTCGTCTTCCAAAATGGCCGTTCAAAAGCTTGTTCGCCAGTTCGAATCGAAATACCCTGGCGCAACACTTCATTTTGTTTATGAAGCTGGCCCATGTGGTTATTGGATTTACCGATTAATTACCAGCCTTGGCCATTGCTGTTATGTGGTTGCACCTTCTCTTATTCCTAAAAAACCTGGTGAGAAAATTAAAACCGATAAACGTGATGCCCTTAAGCTTGCTAAATTACTTAAGTCTGAAGATTTAACACCTATCTATGTTCCTGAGCCTGAAGATGAAGCTGTACGTGATTTATCTCGTGCACGCGAAGTAGCCATGAAGGATTTAAAAGATGCCAAATATCAATTAAAGGCGCTGCTGCTTCGCAATAATATTAATTACAAAGGCACTGCGAATTGGTCACAAAAACATTTACGTTGGCTCACTGAGCTTGTGTTGCCACACCCCGCTCAGCACATCGTCTTACAAGAATTTTTACACACAATTACCGAACGAATAAGCCGACTTGAGCGGCTAGATAATGAACTAACACACCACGTTCACCAGTGGCGTTATTATCCTGTAGTAAAAGCAATACAAGCTATGCGTGGTGTCCGTTTGTTGGTCGCCACTGGCGTTGTTGCTGAGCTTGGCGATTTATCGCGTTTCGACCATCCCCGCAAATTAATGAGTTATCTCGGTCTTGTACCCAGTGAACACTCGAGTGGTGGCAAACGCCATATTGGCGCCATCACAAAATGCGGGAACGGCCGAGCAAGGCGCCTTCTTGTGGAAGGTGCTCATACTTATCGCTATGCAGCAAATATATCCACAGATATGCAAAAACGACAAGAAGGTTTACCAAAGGACATTATTGATATTGCGTGGAAAGCACAGATTAGGCTCTGCAAACGCTATAAAAAAATGATAGCCAAAGGGAAACACTACAATCTGGTTGTTACCGCCATTGCCCGAGAAATGATTGCGTACATATGGGCTATTGCAAGAGAAGTGGTGCTTACGCCAGTGAATAAAAAACTTAGATTGGCAAGAGTACCCGCATGATAAAAGAATTAGAGTTAATGCATGGGATCAAGCATCGGGTGTGGCACAACCACCGACGGCGTTAGGATGGCAATGCAGCTAACGCTGCATTGAACCACGAACATAGACTGAAGACAGGTGCCACGACGAAATAAGTAAGGTCTGCTCTGTTACTAGAAATAGTAATAACCAACGAATATC
>NZ_JAWJBQ010000050.1:0-1239 GCF_046535955.1 Pseudoalteromonas sp. SIMBA_162
AGCTAAAATAATTATGGCTTAAAAAGTTAGGCAAGGATCAGTGCGTTTAACTTGACAATGGGAGTCATACCAACGCCGTTGTAACCGGCAAATAATAGTTGGCTAAAATTTGTGAGGCACGAACAAAGCCAACTGTTATTTGTCCGCGTTTACAACCTTGTTAGGGCAACTTTACTAAGTAATTTATGATAGTTTCATTTGGTCTATGAACTTTAGATGCAAATTGTATTGCATCAACAGCACCATACTTTTTTGCCGCTTCATTGATTAACTTAGATTTTTTATTTGCCCCAAGTTTTAGTAACTCATTAACTGCAATAGGATCTGAATATAAAATTGCAGCATGTAGAGGGGTAAAACCTATTGAATCTCTTTGCTCAATGTCAGCCCCACAGCTAACCATACTTTTAAGTACGGTACTAAACTTTGAATTTAAAATTTCGCGACCAGCAACAACAGCACCCAAAAGTGAATTTGGTTCAGCATCATCAGCGCTAATGCTAGGGCAAGACTCGAGCCACAACTCACTAACTGCACCAAGTACAGAGTTTTCCTGAGCGATATAGTGCAAATGATAAGTAAACTCTTGCTTTAAGTAAAAGTACACAGCAAAACTAAGGAGCATAAAAGAGAACATAACAATAATGATAAGTTTTTTCACTGTACTCTCCTTGTTGCCCTAACGCCCTGTTAATGGGCAAAATTTAGTTGGCTAGAATAAGCGACGAAGGAGCAAAAGCCAACTGTATTTTGTCCTTGTTTAACAGCTTGTTATGAGTACATTTGATACTGTACTAAAAGGCTACTAAGTGTAAAAACAACACCAAAGTTAAAACCAAATTTTGCGTACCACATAGGGACTGTAGTTTGACCGCTTTGCTCTGTTGGGTTTTGTGCTACCAACCAGAACCCGTAAGCCCACCCTAGAATATTATGAGTTATATAAAAGACGGGAATCAATATCTGCCAATTTTGAAACTCCAAATTAAATAAAGCGACTATTGAAACAATAGCCCATAAAAATTCTATAGTTGTCGTAACTACGGAAAACTGACCCGCTTTGATAACACAAGAGTTTTTTACGATTAGATAACCATCATAAATGACAATCAGTCCAATTATGACACTAATGCCTAAATATACTTCTAACATTGCTTGTACTCATAACGCCCACTTAAGCGGACAAAAATGGTTGGCTATAATGTGGAGCGAAGCGGAACGTAGCCAACTGTTTTTGTT
>NZ_JAWJBQ010000051.1:0-999 GCF_046535955.1 Pseudoalteromonas sp. SIMBA_162
GCGTCCCCAAGGGGATTCGAACCCCTGTTACCGCCGTGAAAGGGCGGTGTCCTAGGCCTCTAGACGATGGGGACACAGAAAACTGCTACCCTAGGACAAACACTAATAATTGGTGGAGCTATGCGGGATCGAACCGCAGACCTCTTCACTGCCAGCGAAGCGCTCTCCCAGCTGAGCTATAGCCCCAACTTAATCAACACTCGCCGTAATAACTACGTCCTGTATTGCTTAGTGCGGGGCGCATTCTATGCACCCCCCCAAATAAAGTCAACAGTTTTTTATCCAGCTTTATTTAAATGGTTTAATTTTCAACAAACTGGCTATCAAGCATGCTAATAAACACAATTTGATTAAAATCATTGCCCTAATGCGACTCCCCTACACTTTTATTTTATGTAGCGTTGCTAGTCAGTGAATTGTAGTTCACTACCCTACCCTCAAAAGGTATACATTTATATGCAATTCAAATTTTGTAAATATAATTTATAAATTACCGACCTAACACCGTACTTTCATATCAACAGGCCAGTTAGGTAGATGCAGTAAAACACACATGCTTTTTATAATTGCACTTTAAAATACTTTTTCTATTTTGTTTATTTTATTTGTTATGACTTTTTAGAGAGGTAACAAAATATATATTCTTATTAAAGAAGGTTTAAATGTTCAACAATGAAAAGTAATCGCTTGTATATTCCCTCTAAAAACTAGATTAGCCACTAATGTGATTTATAAACACTACAAATACACCACACAATTACGCTACCGAACATGTTTTGACTATAAAATAGACGCCCGCCATATCTTGTTGTTTATAAAACCTTCATTCAGTACATTTTTGTCATTCAAGTGTTGACACATTTTCAACTCTATCTATAATAGCGCCCCACAACAACGCAGCAATGTGATGTTGTTTAGATGCGGGTGATTAGCTCAGTTGGGAGAGCATCGCCCTTACAAGGCGAGGGTCACTGGTTCAAGTCCAGTATCACCCACCAC
>NZ_JAWJBQ010000052.1:0-876 GCF_046535955.1 Pseudoalteromonas sp. SIMBA_162
GGGTGATTAGCTCAGTTGGGAGAGCATCGCCCTTACAAGGCGAGGGTCACTGGTTCAAGTCCAGTATCACCCACCACTTTTAAAAGTGTTCGCATCTAAATTCTATTCGGACTCTATGTTCATTTAGAAAAAGAGAGCATAACTGCTACTTACATGTAACAGAGAAGTTCACTGGTTAAAGTCCAGTACTATTTATTTTAATAGTCGTGTTTTAATTTATATGTGGGTGATTAGCTCAGTTGGGAGAGCATCGCCCTTACAAGGCGAGGGTCACTGGTTCAAGTCCAGTATCACCCACCACATATAAAATCGATTATAAAAATAGTAGTTTAAATTGTAATATGGGTCGTTAGCTCAGTTGGGAGAGCATCGCCCTTACAAGGCGAGGGTCACTGGTTCAAGTCCAGTACGACCCACCATTCTCAGAATGGTGCATATTACAAAAATCTAAATGGGTCATTACTCAGTTTAGAAAAAAGAGAGCATTACCGCTACTTCCAAGTAACGGCGAGGTTCACTGGTTAAAGTCCAGTACTATTTATTTTAATAGTCGTGTTTTAATTTATATGTGGGTGATTAGCTCAGTTGGGAGAGCATCGCCCTTACAAGGCGAGGGTCACTGGTTCAAGTCCAGTATCACCCACCACATATAAATCTATTATATCGATAGTCGCGTTTTAAAATTTAATATGGGTCGTTAGCTCAGTTGGGAGAGCATCGCCCTTACAAGGCGAGGGTCACTGGTTCAAGTCCAGTACGACCCACCATTCTTAGAATGGTGCATATTAAATATATAATTTGGGTGATTAGCTCAGTTGGGAGAGCATCGCCCTTACAAGGCGAGGGTCACTGGTTCAAGTCCAGTATCACCCACCA
>NZ_JAWJBQ010000053.1:0-869 GCF_046535955.1 Pseudoalteromonas sp. SIMBA_162
CCGTTCTCAGTTCGGATTGTAGGCTGCAACTCGCCTACATGAAGCCGGAATCGCTAGTAATCGCGGATCAGCATGCCGCGGTGAATACGTTCCCGGGCCTTGTACACACCGCCCGTCACACCACGAGAGTTTGTAACACCCGAAGTCGGTGAGGTAACCTTTTGGAGCCAGCCGCCGAAGGTGGGACAGATGATTGGGGTGAAGTCGTAACAAGGTAGCCGTATCGGAAGGTGCGGCTGGATCACCTCCTTTCTAAGGATATTAACGGAATATAAGCCAGTGGCTTATAGCATTAACGTTTTGTGTTCAGTTTTGAAGGTTCATTCTTTCATGAAATCTTCAAACTTGTTCTTTGAAAACTGGATAAAACGACATTGATAGCAACAAACAAAATTCAAGCATTCATTATTTAGCTAAAGCTAAATAATAATTAGTCTCCGACGGATGTCACAGATTTTGAGAGGAGTTAATTTTATCAACATCTGCATAGCAGACATTTATAAAATTCAAAATCTGGACGGCAATTTTGTCGAGACAAAATTGATTGAGTGTAAGTTCTTAAAATCTTCTCAGTTAGAGAAGTGTAACTAACTTTTTAGGTTAAGTTATTAAGGGCGCACGGTGAATGCCTTGGCACTAGGAGCCGATGAAGGACGGTACTAACACCGATATGCTTCGGGGAGCTGTAAGCAAGCTTTGATCCGGAGATTTCCGAATGGGGAAACCCACCACTCGTAATGGAGTGGTATCCATATCTGAATACATAGGATATGAGAAGGCAGACCCGGGGAACTGAAACATCTAAGTACCCGGAGGAAGAGAAAGCAAATGCGATTCCCTGAGTAGCGGCGAGCGAAACGGGACCAGCC
>NZ_JAWJBQ010000054.1:0-843 GCF_046535955.1 Pseudoalteromonas sp. SIMBA_162
AGCAGAAGATGCGGAGCCGCAGCGAAAGCGAGTCTGAATAGGGCGAATTGAGTACGTGGTCGTAGACCCGAAACCAGGTGATCTACCCATGTCCAGGGTGAAGGTGAGGTAACACTCACTGGAGGCCCGAACCCACGCACGTTGAAAAGTGCGGGGATGAGGTGTGGGTAGCGGAGAAATTCCAATCGAACTTGGAGATAGCTGGTTCTCTCCGAAATAGCTTTAGGGCTAGCCTCGTGATGAGAATACTGGAGGTAGAGCACTGTTTGGACTAGGGGGGCATCTCGCTTTACCGAATTCAGACAAACTCCGAATGCCAGATATTTATACACGGGAGTCAGACTGCGAGTGATAAGATCCGTAGTCAAAAGGGAAACAGCCCAGACCACCAGCTAAGGTCCCAAAGTAATCGTTAAGTGGAAAAGGATGTGGCGTTGCTTAGACAACCAGGATGTTGGCTTAGAAGCAGCCATCATTTAAAGAGTGCGTAATAGCTCACTGGTCGAGTGACGCTGCGCCGAAAATGTATCGGGGCTAAACGATTCACCGAAGCTGTGGATGTGCATCGATGATGCACGTGGTAGGAGAGCGTTCTAAGGGCGTTGAAGTCAGACCGGAAGGACTGGTGGAGCGCTTAGAAGTGAGAATGCCGGTATGAGTAGCGAAAGATGGGTGAGAATCCCATCCACCGTATGACTAAGGTTTCCTGAGGAAGGCTCGTCCGCTCAGGGTTAGTCGGGACCTAAGTCGAGGCCGACAGGCGTAGACGATGGACAACAGGTTGATATTCCTGTACCACCTCCTCACCATTTGAGCAATGGGGGGACGCAGGAGGATAGGGTA
>NZ_JAWJBQ010000055.1:0-818 GCF_046535955.1 Pseudoalteromonas sp. SIMBA_162
CCAGTCACTGGACGACACCAGCGACCCGCTGATCGACGTCTTCACCTATGGCATCACCGATGCCGATGGCGATGCCTCGCGCACCACGCTGACCATCACCGTCACGGGCTCGACCGATGCCGCGCCGGTCATCACCGGCATCAGCGGCACGGACGACAACAGCGTCACCGAAGCCACCGGCGATACCGTCACCGGCAGCTTCACGGTCGCCGCCACTGCCGGGATTGCCACGGTCACCATTGCTGGCGTCGATGTGGATACACCGGTCGACATCACCAATGCGACCGAGGCCGACCCGGTGGTCATCGAGGCGAGCGAAGGCACCCTGAGGGTGACCGGCTATGACGCCGACACCGGTGAGGTTACCTACCGCTACGTCGAGGATGGCGAGACCGAGGATCACTCGGGCGGCGACATCACCGACAGCTTCGCGGTCGTGGTCACCGACATCACGGATGCCAGCACCACCGACAGTCTCGACATCGCGATCGTTGATACCGTCCCGACGGCCAATGCCGATACCGGCACCATCGCCGAGGACACCACTGACGCCCTGACCGGCAATGTCATCAGCGGGTCCGGTGACAGCACGGATGCCGATGCGGCCGCCGATGCCCTGGGCAGCGACACGCCGACCACGGTCACCGGTGTCGTGAAAGGCACTCTGGAAGACGATGACGCGCTTGCGGCAAACGTCAACGACACGACCGGTACCGAGATCGCCGGCAGCTACGGCACGCTGACCCTCAACAGTGACGGCAGCTACAGCTACGTGCTGGACAACGGCAATGCCAAGGTCCAGTCACTGAACGATGACA
>NZ_JAWJBQ010000056.1:0-770 GCF_046535955.1 Pseudoalteromonas sp. SIMBA_162
TGGAGTCGTCCTTGAAATACCACCCTTGTAGTTTTGATGTTCTAACGTTGGCCCCTGAATCGGGGTTACGGACAGTGCCTGGTGGGTAGTTTGACTGGGGCGGTCTCCTCCCAAAGAGTAACGGAGGAGCACGAAGGTTGGCTAAGTACGGTCGGACATCGTACGGTTAGTGTAATGGTAGAAGCCAGCTTAACTGCGAGACAGACACGTCGAGCAGGTACGAAAGTAGGTCATAGTGATCCGGTGGTTCTGAATGGAAGGGCCATCGCTCAACGGATAAAAGGTACTCCGGGGATAACAGGCTGATACCGCCCAAGAGTTCATATCGACGGCGGTGTTTGGCACCTCGATGTCGGCTCATCACATCCTGGGGCTGAAGTCGGTCCCAAGGGTATGGCTGTTCGCCATTTAAAGTGGTACGCGAGCTGGGTTTAGAACGTCGTGAGACAGTTCGGTCCCTATCTGCCGTGGGCGTTTGAGAATTGAGAGGGGTTGCTCCTAGTACGAGAGGACCGGAGTGAACGAACCGCTGGTGTTCGGGTTGTCATGCCAATGGCATTGCCCGGTAGCTACGTTCGGAACTGATAAGCGCTGAAAGCATCTAAGCGCGAAGCAGGCCTCGAGATGAGTTCTCACTAGACTTTTAAAGTCTCTGAAGGGCCGTTGAAGACTACAACGTTGATAGGCAAGATGTGGAAGTGGTGTGAGCCATTAAGCTAACTTGTACTAATTACCCGTGAGGCTTAACCATACAACGCCAAACGCGTTTT
>NZ_JAWJBQ010000057.1:0-769 GCF_046535955.1 Pseudoalteromonas sp. SIMBA_162
GAGCTACCAACTCTTTTTCCGAAGGTAACTGGCTTCAGCAGAGCGCAGATACCAAATACTGTCCTTCTAGTGTAGCCGTAGTTAGGCCACCACTTCAAGAACTCTGTAGCACCGCCTACATACCTCGCTCTGCTAATCCTGTTACCAGTGGCTGCTGCCAGTGGCGATAAGTCGTGTCTTACCGGGTTGGACTCAAGACGATAGTTACCGGATAAGGCGCAGCGGTCGGGCTGAACGGGGGGTTCGTGCACACAGCCCAGCTTGGAGCGAACGACCTACACCGAACTGAGATACCTACAGCGTGAGCTATGAGAAAGCGCCACGCTTCCCGAAGGGAGAAAGGCGGACAGGTATCCGGTAAGCGGCAGGGTCGGAACAGGAGAGCGCACGAGGGAGCTTCCAGGGGGAAACGCCTGGTATCTTTATAGTCCTGTCGGGTTTCGCCACCTCTGACTTGAGCGTCGATTTTTGTGATGCTCGTCAGGGGGGCGGAGCCTATGGAAAAACGCCAGCAACGCGGCCTTTTTACGGTTCCTGGCCTTTTGCTGGCCTTTTGCTCACATGTTCTTTCCTGCGTTATCCCCTGATTCTGTGGATAACCGTATTACCGCCTTTGAGTGAGCTGATACCGCTCGCCGCAGCCGAACGACCGAGCGCAGCGAGTCAGTGAGCGAGGAAGCGGAATATATCCTGTATCACATATTCTGCTGACGCACCGGTGCAGCCTTTTTTCTCCTGCCACATGAAGCACTTCACTGACACCCTCATC
>NZ_JAWJBQ010000058.1:0-662 GCF_046535955.1 Pseudoalteromonas sp. SIMBA_162
GAATCAAGCTGAAAAAGTGCCTGTGATTCCTGTTTCAATTAAGTTATCGGCATCACTAAAATATACTTTAATTTTTTCTGCATTACTCCCATTCACCCTTATGATAACTTTAGCCAATAATAATTTTTAACAACCAGTAGAACCCAAAAGAAAATTAAGCCTAGGTCAAATAAGGAATACTTAAATTGACTATCACAAAATACAAGCATGTTGAACTTTGGTTATTAATTTTGCAATAGGCTGCTTAGTGTTTAATTGTTTTCTACAAAAATTTGAGAATAAAGAGTTAGATGTAAAATTCTGATATTTAAAGGTTATATTTCATCGATTACTACTAATTCCATTAAGTCGTAAAACCCGTGCGACAATTAAAGCGCCCCGAACTTAAATAGATTTAAATCCATAAAAATCAACACATCTTAAATATTAACAATCCGATTTTGAGTTTGTTCGAATATAATAAATAAGAGTAGCAATAAAAAAGGCCAGAATTATTCTGACCTAATCAAATGGCTGTTGTGCTTTATTCCTTATAATAAAGAAAGAGCTATTTGTGGTTGCTGATTAGCCTGAGCTAACATCGAACTTGATGCCTGTTGTAATACCTGATTACGAGCCAAGTTAGCACTTTCTTTTGCGAAATCGGCATCCATAATACGTGA
>NZ_JAWJBQ010000059.1:0-656 GCF_046535955.1 Pseudoalteromonas sp. SIMBA_162
GTTTCTTGAATTTCAAAAATTTGATACAAGGAAGTATTAGAATTTGGTACATCGATGGTCTGAAATTGGTACAAGGTACGTTATTGGTGTGTAAGACATAAAGAAAGGGTGCTACACATGATAACAGTATCAGTAAAAAAAGAGTTTGACGTTACTACTAAGGAAACGTCACAGCAAGTATATTTAAGACTTTATCTATCAGCCTTTAAAAGTGGATTAGTTTCGGAATTGAAGCCTACTAACTTCACAGTACTTTTAGGAATTTGTAGTTATATGGATGAAAATGGTGAATGTTATCCGACACAACGACAACTAGCCGAAAGATGCGGTGTTAGTAAGACAACCGTGAATAAAGCTATCAACGAGTTGCTAGAATTTAAAATTAATAATAAGCCTTTACTGGAAAGAAAACTAGTTAAACAAGGACTTCATAAGAATAGTGCTTACACTGTACACCCGATGTCACAGGTAGCTATTTTTGGGGGTGAAGTTGATAACAGTATTGAAACTGATACTACCATTGGTAATGACGTTAGTACTAATACTAGTACCAATAACAGTACTGGTACATTCAAAACTGCTAGGGACGTAAGTAATTATTATATCAGTGTTTATCGAGATACCTATGGGGTTAGTCCTAATATCAACTATGCACG
>NZ_JAWJBQ010000060.1:0-638 GCF_046535955.1 Pseudoalteromonas sp. SIMBA_162
AACACTTGGTTTTTTTAATAAAAAGATCAAGAAAACACAGCTGCCTGCTTGACCGGAACTTTCTAATGGGTGACCCCCTCACTTCTTTGCTCTTCAAAAGAGAACCCCTTAAAAACAATCTTGAAGATAGAGCCTGAACGCATTTCAATTATATGGTTGTAAGCGCCGCCAGTAATACTAATGCGATGATCCAATATATCTCCATGGAAAGTATCATTTGGGTTAAAACTATTTTCTGAACCTAAGAACTCATAGGCGACAACATCTGAATAGATTAACACTAGTGTTCTATCATGTTGTTGACCAAGTAGCTTTAATGTCACTCTTAACGAGCATTCAAATGGCCGTGTATTGTTTCTAAGTTCTTCTGTACACAGCGAAGATACCCATGAATCGTGAAGTGATTGAGGGTGATTCAATTCGTAGTGGTCTTCGTTTGATGCAAAAGAAAATAGCTCTGGAGGCATAGACTTTTTGTTTGCCTTAATTGAATCAATATAATCGTCAAAGCTAATATTCATTACACAGTACTTTCCCTGGCACATAGACATAATGACTCCCACACGGTGTTAGCCTCCGCTTTTCGTGGGTTAGCTTAATTCAAAGCCAGAGCCATAATTAGTTTGTCAATTAACTAA
>NZ_JAWJBQ010000061.1:0-612 GCF_046535955.1 Pseudoalteromonas sp. SIMBA_162
TTTTTTACTCTAAACAATTGAACAAAAAAACCATAACGCCTTAATGTTTATACTACTGCATTACGAGTAAAACATTTCATTAATTTCTTCACACAATTTAGTTCGGTATATTATTGAGGCACGCAGCAGCTCAGCATCACTTTCACTGAGAAGTGGTGCTCGTGTTTTTTTGTCGTAACGTTCAGGTAGCTCCGTAAGTAGCTGCTCATGTAATCGTTTTATATCATCAAAAATTTTGACCGACTGAGAGAATAAAAAAATCTTACTGTAATCTGCTTCTTTTAACGAGGCCAAATATTTTAGTAAAATGACCTGTCGTGCCGTTTTATTTTTAAATGAATGCTCAATTTCAATTGCTGCAACAGAGCCATCTAGGAGTCGCACAGCACCATCCACAGTTCGTGTATCAGATAGGTTATTAATACGTTTAAATTCAGGCTCGGTAATAAACCCATTCCACATTGGTGCGTACGTTTCATCACTGTGGTAATTATGTATACCGCGCAGCATGACAAATGCATTAATCAGGTTATGCATTACATTGTTTTGATTGAACTGCAGAGCAGGGTTTCTATTCGCTCTAAAATGTATATCGATGCCCATTAACTCCTC
>NZ_JAWJBQ010000062.1:0-611 GCF_046535955.1 Pseudoalteromonas sp. SIMBA_162
CATAACGCCCACTTAAGCGGACAAAAATGGTTGGCTATAATGTGGAGCGAAGCGGAACGTAGCCAACTGTTTTTGTTCCGTTTAAAGTGCTTGTTATGTTTTACATTTATACAATACTTGTGTCTTTATTTCTTTACTTTGTAATCTACCCACCCAGTTATTAAATCGACCACCGTAAACTGATTTTGAATAATATTCAAAGCTCGATTTTTCTATAAAGTTTTTATCTGAAAACTGATGGGAAATTATTGTCTGATCTCCAGGAAATAGCTCCACTAATTTTAAGTTCTCTTTTGGTGGAACAATTACAGCTCCACTCCGACTACTCTCACTATAATGCAGGACTCTTTGCGTGCTATTTGGTTCTGGAACCAAAGCAACAGTATCTATTTTTGTAAGTAAAGTAATCTTACTTTTGCTAATATTTTTTATTATTAACTCAATCCCATAACGGTACTTGAAAGGATCATTAATAGCGTCTTTCTTTTTATCTATACACCCCATTTGTGCATCTACAATTGATAAGTCATCTGCAAATACAGAAAATGAAAGACACAAAGTAAGCATCAAAACACTTTTCATAACAATTACACCTTCAAGTAAAACATAAC
>NZ_JAWJBQ010000063.1:0-606 GCF_046535955.1 Pseudoalteromonas sp. SIMBA_162
GTAGTATTCATATCGGTAGTGATTTTTAGGTTTATGACCTGATTAGCATCTGCACCCACCTGGTAATCAGCGTCATATGAACCATCTAAAAGATTCTCTCCACCGAAAGTAGTATCGTCAGAAACTCTGTCTATCTCGGCTTTCAATTCAGTAAACTCTTTGTCAAGAGCTCCTCGGTCTGAATCAGAGTTTGACCCATTAGCCGCCTGGATAGACAAAACACGCATACGTTGAAGCATGTTAGTGGTTTCATCTAAAGCTCCTTCCGCCGTTTGCGCAACAGAGATAGCATCATTTGCATTTCTAGCAGCTTGATCAAGGCCATTTGTTTGTGCTGTTAACCGCGTGCCAATCTGCAAACCGGCAGCATCATCAGCGGCACTGTTTACACGTAGCCCCGATGATAAACGCTGAAATGACTTTGATAAATCATTGGTCGAATTTGATAAGTTACGCTGTGAGTTTAACGACATTACATTAGTATTTACACTTAAAGCCATGATAGCCTCCTAATAATTTAACTAGATGGGAATCAAGCTGAAAAAGTGCCTGTGATTCCTGTTTCAATTAAGTTATCGGCATCACTAAAATATACTTTAATTTTTT
>NZ_JAWJBQ010000065.1:0-567 GCF_046535955.1 Pseudoalteromonas sp. SIMBA_162
TCGCTTTATCAACTAACTTCTGAATGTAAGCTATATAAGTTTCTTCTTCACCGTCTAATACATTCGTTAAAAACTTTTGTCCAACTGGATAGCTTCTACCTGACATACCTACACCACCCCCTGAAGCAGCTTTCTCCTTTGATTTCTCACCTAAGTCATAATCTCCTTCGTGCATGTAGTAAGCATAGTTAAAGCCACCATTACTATTTTGTTCTTTTACCGTATAATCGACAGTTGCTACCGTTCTAGTCCCACTTTTAACGACTTCACGACTATAGGATTGTTCTAAAATACCTTTCCAGTGGGGTGCGGATTCACTTGAAGTCCTGATTAAATCATCAGTAACATCATAAATACCTTCTTCTACCGCATCTTCTACCGCTTTAGTAGTGACGCTAATCCCTTTAAGATTCACCTTAACTCTAGCCATTAAAAAGACACCTTCATGAATAATATTTTTCCGTTTGTGTCATTAATCGCCTTAATAGAATCAGGTGTAACAGTAAAGGTATTACCATATGCGTGGAAAGTAATTGTGTCACGATGGGATATGTTTTGACCTCCGTC
>NZ_JAWJBQ010000066.1:0-556 GCF_046535955.1 Pseudoalteromonas sp. SIMBA_162
TGATTAAACTTCCTATGCGTATTTTAATAGCAGGTATATTGAGTGCGGTTGCTTTAATCGTTTTAACTTTTGGCTCTAGTTATTTAATGTCTTTAATAATGAAAACAAGTTTTACAACAAGTTTTTTAAGCACTGCTCCCGGAGGATTAGATCAAATGGTATTACTTGCTGATGCGGTTAAAGCAGACGTTGCACTTGTTTCTTTATTTCAAACCTCCAGATTGCTGTTCATATTTATTTTAATTATGCCTCTATTAAAGTTATTCTATCGCTGGCATGATAAAAAGATGCTGAACAATGTCACGTTCCTACTTGGAAAAGATAGCTAGCATCCTCAATAGACTACGGCTGATAGGAATCGTTGAATCGAAGCGATTAAGGTTGCTGAAGAAAGTACTTTCACATACATGGAGCAAGGCGATCGAGTTTAAAAATGACAGAACGGTCTCCTTTCGCCACTGTTAATTTTGTAATTCTCGTTCGTTATCATATATTTATTCATCAATGAGTTTTAGTTTCTACTTACTTTATATAGTCTTTCATCAACAGAAGGCCG
>NZ_JAWJBQ010000067.1:0-547 GCF_046535955.1 Pseudoalteromonas sp. SIMBA_162
GGCGACACCCAGCGCAGCATCACGCGTATAAGGTATCTCCTCACTGCCGCGCATCTTGGGCTCCAGCACTACGGGCGATGCGTAACCCTTGGCCGGCACCGGTACCTGCTCATTGGTGCCGACGATGCCGGTCATCATCTCGTGGTCCGGCCAGGTGTCCGAAGCAATCAATGCCTTGCCATCGTGACAGCTGACCGACACCGAATCGTCAAAGCCGGCGTCCTTCACCGAGGCTTTCACTGCATCACAGCGTGTCTTCTGCAGGGCTGTCAGTGATGCCGGGTCGTTGGCGATAGACTGCGCAGCGTGAAATGCCAACGGCGCCAGAAGCGCAGTCGCCATGCCCAGCGCAATGGAACGACGCATGACGCGTCCTCGTCCATGCGAGTTCTGATCGGTGGATGACATGCCCCCTCCTTTGATGTCGTGGCGATGGAATCCGTTCCGGACTCCTTGAAGAGAAAGCGGCCCGATGGGCCGCCCCACGCCCAACCCTGGGCAACTTCACGTGTGGTGGTTCTTGGGTTCTTGTGGGGGTTCCGATGCC
>NZ_JAWJBQ010000068.1:0-541 GCF_046535955.1 Pseudoalteromonas sp. SIMBA_162
TTTCCTTCACCTTGCGCTGGATATGCGCCTCGCTGTCCTTGCGCACGCGCAGGCCGAAGGCGATGTTCTCCGCCACGGTCATGTGCGGGAAGACGGCGTAGTTCTGGAACACCATCGCGATGCGGCGATCGCGCGGTGCCAGCGAGGTGATCTCCCGCTCGCCGATGCGGATCGAGCCGCTGCTCTCGTATTCCAGCCCCGCGATGATGCGCAGCAGGGTGGACTTGCCCGAGCCGCTGCTGCCGATCAGTGAGATCACGTCACCACGCTGTGCGGTGAGGTCGATGCCCTTGAGGACTTCGCGTCCAGCAAAGGATTTCCAGAGTCCGCGAATGTCGATGACGGCATCGTCATTCGTATCGGTCAACGGGGTGACAGGAGAGTGAGGCACGCGCGAGTCCTCTGATTGATCTTGTTGTTATGCACTCGGGTACTGACTATGCAGTTGCATAAAGTCATGTGCCTGTATAAAACTATGCATCTGTATAAAAATTATGCATCTGTATAACATTCGAGTCAATTGCGACTGACAGACCATCAA
>NZ_JAWJBQ010000069.1:0-526 GCF_046535955.1 Pseudoalteromonas sp. SIMBA_162
CCACAATTACAAACGACGGGGCGCGGTAGTTGTGAATTTTCAATTACCAGAGATGAAACAAAAATTATTTTTATCCGAATCATATGGAGCATGGCGGGATTTTAAGGCTCGCGTACTCATACCCGCTATTGAAAAAATCAATGCTCATACAGATATATGCGTAACGTTTAGGCCAAAAAAAATGGGCAATTGTATTACTGCGATTGAGTTTGCGTACTTCACCCAATGCCCTAGTAAAAGTGAACATATAGCACGGCCGAATCTATTTCGCCGCCCTAAAGTCAAAAAAGGGTCAGCTAAAGAAGGTGTCTGGGCTCGTGCAAACCTCACGTTATTAAGAACCTATGAGTTGTTAAAGCAGAATCAAAACCCTGATTTTAGGTTGGCAAAAGTCGATATTAGGCGCTGTATAACGTATGCAAAAATCCTTGGTGACGATGAAACTAAGATTTTTTACTCTAAACAATTGAACAAAAAAACCATAACGCCTTAATGTTTATACTACTGCATTACGAGTAAAACATTT
>NZ_JAWJBQ010000070.1:0-520 GCF_046535955.1 Pseudoalteromonas sp. SIMBA_162
TTGCAGAAGTGATGACAGCTGATGACATGGCTGTCGCAAAGGCCCCGCCCCGTGCGGGGCCTTTGCGTATGTGGCCGAAATCAGAATGTCCGAGCCGACGACATTGGCCGCAATATCCGTGTGCGACCTTGAAAACCGCGTGCGCGCACCACATCTCTTTCCAAGCATTCATCTACGGCTTGAGGGTGGTGCGCCGGCGACGATAGGGGTGGCCGATGAGGGCGATACAGTGAATTCGTTACCCTGCATCCCGCCCAGCCTCTACACTGGTGGCATACTGGCAGCACGGCTCGCCACCTGCATCTCCACTTTCCCCACAATGCCGTTCACTTCACATTTTTCAGGAGAGTCTTCATGTCCAACGATACCAATGCCATCGGCCTGCACACTGCCAGCGCCACTCAGCTGGCCGAGCCCCTCAACGTCCTGCTGGCCAACTACCAGACATTCTACATGAATGCCCGTGGTTACCACTGGAACGTGAAGGGCAACCAGTTCTTCGAGCTGCACGTGAAGTTCG
>NZ_JAWJBQ010000071.1:0-513 GCF_046535955.1 Pseudoalteromonas sp. SIMBA_162
ACCGTTGCAACACCGTTTGCATTAGCTGCAGGCGTGTATTGAATTTGGTTGTTTACAACACTTACAGCACCCACATCGGCAGTGGCGTTACTGATTACTAAGCTGTCGCCATCCACATCTGAATCGTTAGCCAGTGCATCAATAGTAATAGGTGCCGCATCTTCATCCATGGTTGCGGTATCGGCAGTGGCAACAGGTGCATCGTTGATTGGGTTGATAGTAATCGCTAATGTGCTGCTAGCCGTTCCACCGTTATTATCGCTCGCAGTGTAAGTTACCGTTGCAACACCGTTTGCATTAGCTGCAGGCGTGTATTGAATTTGGTTGTTTACAACACTTACAGCACCCACATCGGCAGTGGTGTTACTGATCACTAAGCCATCACCATCTACATCAGAGTCGTTCGCGAGTACATCAATAGTAATAGGCGCTGCATCTTCATTCATGGTTGCAGTATCAGCAGTGGCAACGGGGGCATCGTTGATTGGGTTGATAGTAATCGCTAATGTGCTG
>NZ_JAWJBQ010000072.1:0-509 GCF_046535955.1 Pseudoalteromonas sp. SIMBA_162
CGGCCGCGATGGCGGTGTTGAAGGTGGTGCGGCGGCCGATGTCATCGCTGCACTTGGCGATGGTCTCGTGTGTCTTGCGACGCAGCGCCTTCTGATCATCGTTCAGGGCGGTCACGTCCAGCGCGCCCGGAGTGCCGGCGGCGACATGCTCGTGGACCAGACGCCAGACGCGCTTGACGAAGCGGTGTGCGCCCTCGACACCGGAATCGGACCATTCCAGTGACTGCTCCGGCGGCGCGGCGAACATCATGAACAGGCGCACGGTGTCGGCACCGAAGCTGTCGATCATCGACTGCGGGTCCACGCCGTTGTTCTTGGACTTGGACATCTTCTCGGTACCGCCGATCTCTACCGGCAGGCCATCGGTCTTGAGGATTGCGCTGATCGCACGCCCCTTGTCGTCCGTCTCGACATCGACGTCCAGTGGATTGAACCAGTCACGGCCACCTTTCTCGTTGATGCGGTAGTAGGTATCCGCGATCACCATGCCCTGGGTCAGCAGCTGCTTG
>NZ_JAWJBQ010000073.1:0-504 GCF_046535955.1 Pseudoalteromonas sp. SIMBA_162
GTCCTTGAGGACCTTCACCTTGTAGCCACCGACATTGACCATCGGCTCGATGGTCAGACACATGCCTTCCAGAAGCTCGGCGTCGGCACGGGCTTCGTAGCCGT
Organism: Pseudoalteromonas sp. SIMBA_162; assembly: GCF_046535955.1. NCBI lineage: Bacteria > Pseudomonadati > Pseudomonadota > Gammaproteobacteria > Alteromonadales > Pseudoalteromonadaceae > Pseudoalteromonas > Pseudoalteromonas sp. SIMBA_162. The sequence continues at coordinate 105 of NZ_JAWJBQ010000073.1, forward strand.
CATAGTGCAGCACCTGCGGGTCTTCATGGAAGCCGGCGCCGATGCCGTGGCCGCAGAAGTCACGCACGACACTGTAGCCTGCCGCTTCGGCATGCTTCTGGATCGCGCGACCGATTTCTGACAGGCGTACGCCCGGACGTACCAGCTCGATGCCTTTATAGAGGCATTCCTGGGTGACGCGGCACAGACGCTCGGCCTGGATGCTCGGCTCGCCGACGATGTACATCTTCGAGGTGTCGCCGTGATAGCCGTCCTTGATCACGGTGATGTCGATGTTGAGGATGTCGCCTTTCTTGAGCTTCTTGTTGTCATCGGGGATGCCGTGACAGACCACGTGATTGATCGAGGTGCAGATCGATTTCGGGAAGCCGTGGTAGTTGAGCGGCGCCGGAATGCAGCC
>NZ_JAWJBQ010000074.1:0-504 GCF_046535955.1 Pseudoalteromonas sp. SIMBA_162
CGCCGACCAGTTGGCCACCGAATTCCCCGACCTCGACCTGCATCGCGGCTGGACGGTCTCCACCGAGGAAGCCGCCGAACTGGCCCTGCGCGCCGAGCGCGCCGCGCGCGAGGTCGATGCCCGCATCACCAATACCGACGGCGCCACGGTCGGCACTTACGAAGGCCAGTTCGTCATGGGCAACACCCGTGTCTTCCTGGGCGGCTATCCGTATTCGCGCCACAGCCTGTCGGTGGCGCCCATCGCCGGGCGCGGCAACGGCATGCAGCGCGACTACTGGTACACCTCCGAGCGCGCCCCCGCCAAGCTGGCCACGCCCGAGGCCGTCGGCCGCTATGCCGCCGAGCGCACGCTGTCGCGCCTGTCGGCGCGCCGCATCCGCACCGGCAAGTTCCCGGTCCTGTTCGAGGCGCCGCTGGCGCTCGGCCTGGTCGGCGCCCTGACACAGGCCGCCAATGGCGGCGCGCTGTACCGCAAGGCCAGCTTCCTGCTCGACGCCCTGGG
>NZ_JAWJBQ010000075.1:0-498 GCF_046535955.1 Pseudoalteromonas sp. SIMBA_162
AACCAACAGAAGCATATTCCACTTAATATAATAGTCAGTTACTTTTAAATTAAGTGGCTTGGTCGAACTATAAGGCAATTAAACGGAACTTGATCCTCACCCGTTTTAGTGGACACCTCCTCATCACTTTGAGGAGGCTAAAATGCCTAGATATACCCAACCTAGAAAGACATGGTTTTACCCAGTTAATTTTGAAATCAAAGCAGTCGAACTAAGCTTACGAGACGATGTCATGTCAAAGGACGTTGCCGAGGCGCTAGATATTCATCCGTTAATGCTGAGTCGTTGGCGAAAAGAGTATCGAGTAGGTAAGTTTAAAAACGTACCGCGCTATCAAAGCAACAATGAAACAATGAGTAAATTCCCAACAAAAAAAGAGCTGGATAACATTCAAAAGCTTAAGAAAGAAAATGAGCGTCTTAAGCAGGAGAATGACCTGCTAAAAAAGTGGCAACGGTATCTGGCGGAAGTACATCAGAACGATTTGGATTCATCCAA
>NZ_JAWJBQ010000076.1:0-481 GCF_046535955.1 Pseudoalteromonas sp. SIMBA_162
CATTAACGGGCTCTAACTACTTGTAGGCACACGGTTTCAGGTTCTATTTCACTCCCCTCCCGGGGTGCTTTTCACCTTTCCCTCACGGTACTGGTTCACTATCGGTCACTAGGGAGTATTTAGCCTTGGGAGATGGTCCTCCCGGATTCCGACGGAATTTCACGTGTTCCGCCGTACTCAGGATACACTCAAGAGAGAATGGATTTTCGACTACAGGGCTTTTACCTTCTATGGCGGATCTTTCCAAATCGCTTCGCCTAATCCATTCTTTTGTAACTCCGTATAGAGTGTCCTACAACCCCAAGAGGCAAGCCTTTTGGTTTGGGCTCTTCCCGTTTCGCTCGCCGCTACTCAGGGAATCGAATATTTTCTTTCTCTTCCTCCAGGTACTTAGATGTTTCAGTTCCCTGGGTGTGCCATCTTGACGCTATGAATTCACGTCAAGATACTGCTCCATTACGAGCAGTGGGTTCCCCCATTC
>NZ_JAWJBQ010000077.1:0-475 GCF_046535955.1 Pseudoalteromonas sp. SIMBA_162
CGGTAAGAATCCTGATGAATTTGCTTACGGACTTTATGATGTGTTAATTGATGGTATTCCTGCTGAACACACAATTGTTAATGTACCTGAAAATATTGATATTATTCCTGCTACTGTTGATATAGTAGGCTTTGATTTTGAGGTTATTGGCAATAGCAAGAAGTACCCTAGACCTTTCGAATTGATGTATAAGGGAATTAATCACCTTAGAAGCCAATATGACTTTATATTGATAGATACACCGCCTAGCCTTGCTTTAATGGTAGGTAACGTATTTACGGTAGCTGATGGGGTATTGATTCCATATGCACCCGAAACATACTCTATGAGAAGTCTTATTAAAGTTATCGAGACTATTCAAGACTTCAAAGATACCTACAATCCTGATTTGCAATTACTTGGTGTAGTAGCTACTCTAGTGAAAACTGTAACTACTTTGCATACTGAAATATTGGACGAGACTAGAAAATACTTA
>NZ_JAWJBQ010000078.1:0-464 GCF_046535955.1 Pseudoalteromonas sp. SIMBA_162
AGGCCTTTTATAAAGGGGATATTTATAAGTTTTTTGTGACAAGAAGGCTTCATTTTGAATAACAAAAAAATTGAACGTCACTTCGTTTGGACAATGCTCGAAATATTTATAACTTGTTATAACATGTCACCACAAAAATAAATAAAACTTTAAAACTAAGGGGTGGAGAAGTATGGTTCAATTACCTACTGTACAATTTACAGAAGATCAAGAGAAATTCAGATTGGAAGTTCGAGAATTTTTACACGAAGAATTGAGTAAAGGGACGTTTGTTTCGAAATGTGATTCGTGGCTAAGTGGTGCGGATCCGGAGTTTTCCAAGTTAATAGGACAAAAAGGGTAGATTGGGATGACATGGCCTAAAAAATATGGTGGTCAGGAAAGAAGTACAATCGACCGTTATATTTTAACTGAAGAATTTTTGGTAATCGGTGCTCCTGTTGCTGCACATTGGTTTGCCGACC
>NZ_JAWJBQ010000079.1:0-464 GCF_046535955.1 Pseudoalteromonas sp. SIMBA_162
GGATGCGGGCCATCATTGGGCCTCCAGGTTGTACTGTGCCCACAGGCCAGCCACCCAAGTGACGCCCTTGGCGGTGAATTTGGCTTGATTGAAGGCATGGCCGCTGTCACTGGTTCCGGTCTTCACGGAGAACCGGCCAGCGTGGATGTGCTGTTGGTAGGCCTGCCACTCGCCGCCCATGCGATACATGATCTTCTTGTCGAGCAGGAACTCACGGAAGCGGGCCTCATTAGCCCTCAGCAGCTTTGCGGTTTGGCGGAAGCCCTTGAGGCCGGTCGACTGGACGTACTTGTCGACGAACTCGACTTTCGGCGCGGCGATGGCTAGGGCCTGCTGGGCGATCTGCTTCTGCTCCATCTCGTCAGCCCAAGCGCGTGCGGCGGCAACAGGGTTGGAGAAGTCAGGCAGAGTCGCGATGACGCGAGGCGCTTCGAGCGACTTGAGCTTATCGAGAACACTGCGGC
>NZ_JAWJBQ010000080.1:0-458 GCF_046535955.1 Pseudoalteromonas sp. SIMBA_162
CGGCGTGAGCGCGGCTCAGCTGCCAGTGATGGCGACGACAGGCGAGCGTCTCAGCCCCGGCCTGCTCAAGCCAGGCGATGACCTCAAGCGGCGTCGGGGCGCTGTCCGTCAACGACTCGCCAGGCGTGGCGCTCAGTGTCCATGCGCTGTCATCGTCACTGCTGCGGCTCAGGCGCAGGGCGACGGCGCTGGCGCAGGCCGGGTAGTCACCGTGGTGCAGGAAGGCCTCCGGTGCGGCGATATCGGAGAACAGCACGATGACGTCCTCGCGCTCGCTCAGATAGCCGAGCGCCTCGCTCATCAGCGCCTCGAATTCGTTGCCGCAGGCGGCTAGGGCTTCCAGCGGCTGATGGGACTTGCCGGTGATCGAGTACATGCCCAGCACGGCGTTGTGCACCGAGAGCGAGAAGCGCGCCGGTGACAGGGCTTCGTCGGACTGGGTGGCGGCGTCCAGCAGG
>NZ_JAWJBQ010000081.1:0-457 GCF_046535955.1 Pseudoalteromonas sp. SIMBA_162
GCCGCGCCCTGGATGCTGGACTTCTCGGCCTTCCAGACCTCATCGAGGTCGGCGTATTCCCGCTCCAGCTCCGAGATCTGGTCCTCAAGCGCGCCGAGGCGCTTGAGCGCCGCCTCGTCGGTTTCCTTCTTGAGCGCTTCACGCTCCATCTTGAGCTGGATCAGGCGGCGGTCGAGACGGTCCATCTCCTCCGGCTTGGAATCCAGCTCCATGCGGATGCGTGACGCGGCCTCATCGATCAGGTCGATCGCCTTGTCCGGCAGCTGACGGTCCGTGATGTAGCGCGAGGACAGCCGCGCGGCGGCGATGATGGCGCTGTCGGTGATGTCGACCCCGTGGTGCACCTCATAGCGCTCCTTCAGGCCACGCAGGATGGCGATGGTGTCTTCCTCGCTGGGCTGGTCGACCTGCACCTTCTGGAAGCGGCGCTCAAGTGCGGCGTCCTTCTCGATGTACT
>NZ_JAWJBQ010000082.1:0-456 GCF_046535955.1 Pseudoalteromonas sp. SIMBA_162
GAATGTCGCCTACCAGCTTGCCGTAGCCCAGCAGGTTGAGCAGGGTGCTGCCGACCTGATTCCTGGCGACTTCTGCACTGTCCAGTGAGATGGGGTCGGCGTTGATGAAGGTCAGGTGGGTGGCATCCTGACGGGTGACCTCCAGCGGCAGGGTCTCGCTGTGGGTGCGGTTGCCATCGGTGGCCGAGAAGGGCACCTGCATGCGCGTCGTCTGACCGGGTTCCAGCGCCGCGATGGCCAGCGGGTCAAGATTCAGGGTCAGCGTGGCCAGGCGCATCTGACTGACGCCGGACAGCCACGGCGGCAGCTCGCCGACCTTGTCGAGCAGATCGGTCTGGCCGACGCTCAAGGGAATGCTCATCTTGCCGTCATCTCCCACGGTGCCGCTCAGGCCATTGAGGTGATGCACGTGCTCCACATTGCCCTGGCTGCCCTGCGCGGTCAGCGTCGCGGTGG
>NZ_JAWJBQ010000083.1:0-446 GCF_046535955.1 Pseudoalteromonas sp. SIMBA_162
GGTGCCGTAAAGCACCAAATCGGACCCCTAAAGGGAGCCCCCGATTTAGAGCTTGACGGGGAAAGCCGGCGAACGTGGCGAGAAAGGAAGGGAAGAAAGCGAAAGGAGCGGGCGCTAGGGCGCTGGCAAGTGTAGCGGTCACGCTGCGCGTAACCACCACACCCGCCGCGCTTAATGCGCCGCTACAGGGCGCGTCCCATTCGCCAATCCGGATATAGTTCCTCCTTTCAGCAAAAAACCCCTCAAGACCCGTTTAGAGGCCCCAAGGGGTTATGCTAGTTATTGCTCAGCGGTGGCAGCAGCCAACTCAGCTTCCTTTCGGGCTTTGTTAGCAGCCGGATCTCAGTGGTGGTGGTGGTGGTGCTCGAGTCATTTTTTCTGTTTTTCCAGCATCTGCAGCAGTTCTTTCGGCGCGTCTTTTTCAGAAACCGCACCACGACCGGTTT
>NZ_JAWJBQ010000084.1:0-439 GCF_046535955.1 Pseudoalteromonas sp. SIMBA_162
ACTGTTTGCCCGCCAGTTGTTGTGCCACGCGGTTGGGAATGTAATTCAGCTCCGCCATCGCCGCTTCCACTTTTTCCCGCGTTTTCGCAGAAACGTGGCTGGCCTGGTTCACCACGCGGGAAACGGTCTGATAAGAGACACCGGCATACTCTGCGACATCGTATAACGTTACTGGTTTCACATTCACCACCCTGAATTGACTCTCTTCCGGGCGCTATCATGCCATACCGCGAAAGGTTTTGCGCCATTCGATGGTGTCCGGGATCTCGACGCTCTCCCTTATGCGACTCCTGCATTAGGAAGCAGCCCAGTAGTAGGTTGAGGCCGTTGAGCACCGCCGCCGCAAGGAATGGTGCATGCAAGGAGATGGCGCCCAACAGTCCCCCGGCCACGGGGCCTGCCACCATACCCACGCCGAAACAAGCGCTCATGAGCCCGA
>NZ_JAWJBQ010000085.1:0-433 GCF_046535955.1 Pseudoalteromonas sp. SIMBA_162
GTCGCGCAGACAGCCTGCTGTCACGACTGGCTTCCTGCGCGTTGGCACAGCGCTATCTAAACCACCAGACGGAAATCCGCTCATGACCGATGTCACGCTGGTGCTGAACGCAGGCTCCTCCAGCATCAAGTTTGCCCTCTTCCCAGCAGTGGAGGGTGTACAGGAGCCAGTATTGCGCGGCAAGCTCTCCGGCATCGGCAGCCATCCCAGGTTCACAGCGCAAACCCGCGATGGCACCACCCCGAATTGGGATGCTCAGCTGCCATTGCATCCGGGGGCCAGTCACGAGGATCTGATCCCGGCGCTTTTCGACTGGCTGGAGCGCCATGATGATGGCCTGACCATCACTGCAGCCGGTCATCGCGTCGTGCATGGCGGCCGCGAGCATCACGGCCCCGCACGTGTCTGCCCGACCTTGCTTGACGATCTGGCC
>NZ_JAWJBQ010000086.1:0-430 GCF_046535955.1 Pseudoalteromonas sp. SIMBA_162
CGCATTCTTCTCGGAGGCCAGAGATCAGCTTGCCGAGCTGGCAGCGACAAGGCCGGACTTCAAGGGCGGGTTTGATCGTGTCTCGCCACTGTTCATGCCCATCTTCAAGACCTTCGATGAGCGCATGACGCCGGAGTGTGAGACGCGCATTGCAGGACTGCCGACAGTGGATATGGCGAACAACGCCGACTCGGAGTCAGTGGAGATCGCCGCAAACATACTGGCAGCCAGGCGAGAAGAGCGGAAGATTCTGGTTGTGCTGTCGGATGGGCAGCCCGCTCAGCAGCGCATCTACACCTATGAGGAGCGGGCTGATCGTGCCAAGCAGCACCTCCACCACGTTGTAGATCGCGTCGAGAAGGCCGGCATCGAGATTCTGGGTATTGGCATCGAGGCTGATGCGGTCAACGAGTATTACCCCAAGAGCATC
>NZ_JAWJBQ010000087.1:0-429 GCF_046535955.1 Pseudoalteromonas sp. SIMBA_162
CGGATAAAAATAATTTTTGTTTCATCTCTGGTAATTGAAAATTCACAACTACCGCGCCCCGTCGTTTGTAATTGTGGTAATTTCGCACCCGATTAAGGAGTGCGTATAATCGAAATGATGCCAGACTGTTTAATTTTACTGTGTTATGAAAAAATAACTCTGTGAAATCACCCTCAATATTAAAAATATAGGGCTCGATGTCTTTTGAGAACTCCAATGTGATAAACGAGCCCTGATTTTTCACCTTTTCATATCTAGCATTGCTCACCCAGGGGATTGAAAGCGACGTCCCACTATCGTCTAAAATAGTGACAGATTTATCTCTTAGTGACTCTGCAGCTGCGCTCAGCTGCTCATAGACACTGCTTTTATTGAGGCCGAAACACTTGGCATATTCCGTTGGATAAATCACAATTTTTCCTGGGTTAG
>NZ_JAWJBQ010000088.1:0-426 GCF_046535955.1 Pseudoalteromonas sp. SIMBA_162
CAGTGAACGTGGCACAGCCGTTACCCCTCAATATCTGTTACTTGGCCTTGCGGCGACGGACGATAAGCTTATCGGTGCGCTTGTTCTTGCGAGTCTTGTGACCCTTGGTCGGGACGCCCCACGGGCTGACCGGGTGACGGCCACCAGAGGTACGACCTTCACCACCACCATGCGGGTGATCGACCGGGTTCATCGCGACACCGCGAACAGTCGGGCGCACGCCTCTCCAACGCTTAGCACCGGCCTTGCCCAGTTGACGGAGGCTGTGCTCGGAGTTGCCCACTTCGCCGAGAGTTGCACGGCATTCGGACAGCACCTTACGCATCTCGCCAGAGCGCAGACGCAGCGTGGTGTAGTTACCGTCACGTGCCACGACCTGGGCACTGGTACCTGCACTACGAGCGATCTGGGCGCCCTTGCCTGGCT
>NZ_JAWJBQ010000089.1:0-425 GCF_046535955.1 Pseudoalteromonas sp. SIMBA_162
CAACCCCAACGCATCAACGCCAGACAACTGTGTATGGTGCGTGAGACTGCTACAATGCCCGCTCGACCCCCTGCGGGGAGGTCGTTCAGGGAGCAGAGTGTACATGAATCGGGAGTGCTTCATTGATGAGCCTGTTCGCAAACGTCCGGCGCACGGCATTCGTTGCCCTGTGTCTTGCCATGGCCGGCCCTGCCAGTGCCGCGGTCACCCCTACTGACGCCGATGCACAGGCTGCTCGCGAAGTTGCCGAGTCTTTGCGCTATGGGCACTACGAAGATGTGACCCTGGATGACCACTGGGCCAACCGCGCCTTTACGCAATACCTCAAGACTCTCGACCCCCAGAAAGCCTATCTGCTGGATGCGGACATCAGCGAGTTCAGCGACCTGCGTCACGATTTCGACGACGCCATGGTCGATGGTGAT
>NZ_JAWJBQ010000090.1:0-424 GCF_046535955.1 Pseudoalteromonas sp. SIMBA_162
AGTAAACAATTCTACTACTTAGATGGGGGACAACCAGTAAGGAATCACATTTTCGGGTTGTATCAGGTTATACAAGGAAGCCACAAAGAAGTATTCATAGTAGAATCTGAAATAGATGCTTTATATCTGTGGTCAATCGGTGTACCAGCCATAGCACTTGGGGGAAGTAACTTCTCAGAAAAGCAAAAACAACTACTACTCTTATCAGGTATAGAGACAATCGTTATAGCTACAGATAATGATAAAGCGGGTTATAGGATTAAGATGCAGTTAATCAGGGAATTAGGCGGACATTTTAACCTGAAGCAGTTATATCTACCCTACTACGCAAAGGACGTAAACGATTTAGGGGCAGCTGAGTTACTAAACTACGTGGAACACGCTGAAGAATACGAATTGAAAATTTTGTAAACAAAAAGACACC
>NZ_JAWJBQ010000091.1:0-424 GCF_046535955.1 Pseudoalteromonas sp. SIMBA_162
GCCACCTGGTGGCGATCTGATCGACTGCTCGGGGTGGCAGGTGCCGCCCCGTTTTCCTGTTTTCATTGGGTGATTTCGTACATGTTCAGACCCTTGCCCATCTTCATCGGCGCGCGCTACACCCGAGCCAAGCGCCGCAACCACTTCATCTCGTTCATCTCGATGACCTCGATGATCGGCCTGTCGCTGGGCGTGCTGGCGATGATCGTGGTGCTGTCGGTGATGAACGGCTTCGACCACGAGCTGCGCACCCGCGTGCTGGGCATGGTGCCGCATGTGCGCGTCGAGGCGCGTGACAGCGTCACCGACTGGGAGACGCTGGCCGGCAAGCTGCGCGAGAAGCCGCATGTCGTCGGCGCGGCGCCCTATATCGAGCAACAGGGCATGTTCACCACCAACGGCCGCAACAAGGGCGCGTTGGTCA
>NZ_JAWJBQ010000092.1:0-421 GCF_046535955.1 Pseudoalteromonas sp. SIMBA_162
CCGGTGGTGGGGGTGGACATGTATCTGGTCGAGTTGGAGCATCCACGCGCCTTCCAGTGGAATCTGTTTCATCATCCGGCGCTGGCCGATAGCTGCTTGGATATCGATGGCGTGCTGTGCCTCGACCCGACGCCTGAGCAGAACGATGATGGCCCACGCTATCGCGACTTTCTGACCAGCGCAGCGCCTCTGCATATCCCGACCTACCGTGTGCACTCGCTGGTCACCAATCGGCTGGAAAAATATCGCCCCGAGACGACCGACTGGCTGGCCCGTCACGGTGTCGAGTATGACCACCTGATCATGCTCGACCTGCCCAGCAAGGAAGAGCGCTTGCGCCAGAATCGCCATTCGAGTCACAAGGCGGATTACTACCGTGACTCCGGATGTCGTCTGTTCATCGAAAGCGAGGTGGGGCAGG
>NZ_JAWJBQ010000093.1:0-417 GCF_046535955.1 Pseudoalteromonas sp. SIMBA_162
CTGAAGTAATTCAGCTAACTCTCTATGTATGTCAGGTGCATCTTCCATCGTCACCCCTTCAGGTATTAGCATCCCATCGGCTTCAGGATTCCTGTCGACACTAAAAAACTCATATGTGAAAAAAAGAATGTCTACACGCGAACGAGTACGAATGTAATCATTTTCTAATAGCTTGATATTTTCTACTGCTTGTACCGTTTTCTCAGCTGATAGTAGCCCATTTTCTCGTAACTCTTTCACTTTCTTCTTATACAGATTCAGCTTGTTTAGTTTTCCTTCCCATTCCACTACGAAAGGCAATAGTCTCACACCCTTTCAAACGAAAATAACCGTATGGAAACGGTTGTCTACCATATATAGTCGCTTGAATAGGCATGAGTTCTACAAAAATACTTGCAATCCATCAATTAAGAAGCT
>NZ_JAWJBQ010000094.1:0-415 GCF_046535955.1 Pseudoalteromonas sp. SIMBA_162
TGCTTATTATTAAAACTTTTTTATCCTCAATTTAATAACTTCTTTTGAATTAGGTTATTATTTTTAAATCTAATTATAACTTCAAAGTGAATCAGTTACAATTAAAAGGATAAAAAAGTTTTAATAAAGGGATAAAAAAGTTTCAATAAAGTCTTTAATCTCTTGTGACTCTAAGGTTTGGAGAATCGTTAAATATAATTAATATAATTAATTATTATTATTAATTATATTAATTTAGATATTTAATTTTTATAATATTGACTTATATACATATATTTAATTTACTTAACATAACATATAATAATCATATGTGTAGGTTATAGCACGATATAATACACGATATGCTTGTGCTATATGCTAACCATATTCTTTTTATTAATTTGATTAAATTATTAAGTATACAAAAACCCACCAC
>NZ_JAWJBQ010000095.1:0-413 GCF_046535955.1 Pseudoalteromonas sp. SIMBA_162
GTGATTCATGAGCAATCTCTCCATCACTGAGGCCGGCGTCACTGCCGACGCCTTGAGTGGCTTGCGGGCCGCTGTCACTAGCGGCTACCCGTCAGACCTCAGGGCGAGCGACGTCACATTCAATGGCGCTCTTCCAATTACTTGCCGTGCACGCCCGGCGCGCGTGACTCAACGAGAAGAGATCCCCAGATTTTCCAGCACCTTGAGACACGGTTCGGCCTGATTGAGGGTATAGAAGTGCAGGCCCGGCGCGCCGCCATCCAGCAGACGCTGACTCATGCGCGAGATCACCTCGGTGCCGAAGGCCTGAAGGCTCTCGCTGTCATCGCCATAGCTCTCGAGCTGCCGGCGGAGCCAGCGCGGGATGTCCGCCCCGCAGGAATCGGAGAAACGCGCCAGCCGGGTGTAGTTGG
>NZ_JAWJBQ010000096.1:0-412 GCF_046535955.1 Pseudoalteromonas sp. SIMBA_162
CGCAATTAATGTAAGTTAGCTCACTCATTAGGCACCGGGATCTCGACCGATGCCCTTGAGAGCCTTCAACCCAGTCAGCTCCTTCCGGTGGGCGCGGGGCATGACTATCGTCGCCGCACTTATGACTGTCTTCTTTATCATGCAACTCGTAGGACAGGTGCCGGCAGCGCTCTGGGTCATTTTCGGCGAGGACCGCTTTCGCTGGAGCGCGACGATGATCGGCCTGTCGCTTGCGGTATTCGGAATCTTGCACGCCCTCGCTCAAGCCTTCGTCACTGGTCCCGCCACCAAACGTTTCGGCGAGAAGCAGGCCATTATCGCCGGCATGGCGGCCCCACGGGTGCGCATGATCGTGCTCCTGTCGTTGAGGACCCGGCTAGGCTGGCGGGGTTGCCTTACTGGTTAGCAGAAT
>NZ_JAWJBQ010000097.1:0-411 GCF_046535955.1 Pseudoalteromonas sp. SIMBA_162
CTTCTATCGGCGCACGGCCATCTGCGACATCCACTCGACAGGAGGTCACCATGCAAGATCTATTACGTGAGTCACTTTCCCACTGGAGCCTGCTGCTGTGCTGGCTATTGCTGATGGTACCGGCGCTGATCTGGGTCGTGCGTGACCTGACCACGAAGAATGCTCACCTGGCCCCGATGATGAAGTGGGTGTGGGGGCTGACCACGCTCTACTCCGGTGTGGTGGGACTGCTGGTCTATCGTTTCGCCGGGCGTCGCCAGATCGCCGCCAACGGTGATGCCCGCAAGGGGCTGAGAAGCGTCGCGCACTGCTATTCGGGCTGCGGACTGGGGGAATTCGTCGGCGTCAGCCTGGCGGTGGGCCTGTTGGCTATGGGCAATACCTCCACCGCGATCATCACCTTCCTCTTCG
>NZ_JAWJBQ010000098.1:0-409 GCF_046535955.1 Pseudoalteromonas sp. SIMBA_162
GGAACGCCAGCCGCGGCCGTCGATCCCCTGTTCGTTGGCCAGCACGGTCTGGTCGATGGGGTCCCAGTTCACGGTACCGTTCTTGCGGTAGATCACGCCTTTTTCGAACAGGCGGGTGAACAGCCACTGTTCCCAGCGGTAGTAGTCCGGCTTGCAGGTGGTGACCTCGCGGGACCAGTCCACCGCCAGGCCCAGGCTGCGCAGCTGGGTCTTCATGTAGGCGATGTTTTCGTAGGTCCACTTGGCGGGAGCCACGTTGTTTTTCATCGCGGCGTTTTCCGCCGGCATGCCGAAGGCGTCCCAACCCATGGGTTGCAGAACGTTCTTGCCTTGCATGCGCTGGTAGCGGGAGATCACGTCGCCGATGGTGTAGTTGCGCACGTGCCCCATGTGTAGCTTGCCGCTGGGG
>NZ_JAWJBQ010000099.1:0-406 GCF_046535955.1 Pseudoalteromonas sp. SIMBA_162
TCGGCGTCAGCGTGCCCAACGCCATGGCCTACGTGATGAGCGAGGCCAACTGGGTCACCTCACGCCAGGGCGGCGATGGCGCCGTGCGCGAGCTCTGTGATCTGCTGCTCAAGGCACAGGGCCACTGGGCCTCGGTGCTGGATACCTACCTGCAGGAGTCGCGTCCCTGATGTTACGTCTGCCCCGCCCTTCTCCGCGTCTCTGGCTGATGCTGCTGTTGCTGCTCGTCGGTGGCGTGCTGGCGCTGATCGAGCAGCGCAACAGCCTGGAATCGACCGTCAATGTCGAGGTCGACAGCAGTGAGCCGGATTACTATCTCGACGGGGCAGACATGACACGCTTCGATGCACGCGGCGTGGCGATCCAGTCCATGACCTCGCCGCATATCGAGCACACGCCAGGCGAT
>NZ_JAWJBQ010000100.1:0-404 GCF_046535955.1 Pseudoalteromonas sp. SIMBA_162
CTGAAGAAGCTTTCTAGTCAAAGTAAGCCACTTCAATTATTACTGAAGTTCCGTGACTTAAATAAGCTTTACAGTACCTATATCCATCCAATGCCTGAAATGGTACAGAAGGACGGACGTTTACATGGACAATTCCTTCAGGTACAAACTGCAACAGGACGATTTGCTTCACAGAAACCTAATCTACAAAACTTGCCATACTTAGCTAGAAAAATGATAATTCCAGCAGAGAATCATGTAATTATAGGGGTAGACTATAGTCAAATTGAACCACGTGTATTAGCACATTTTACTGGTGACGATTCTATGATTGATGCTTATGTAAATAACCGTGACTTATACATTGAGATGGCTATGAAAGTATTTAAGCTAGAAAGAAAGTATTGTGAGGATAAAGCTTATAG
>NZ_JAWJBQ010000101.1:0-403 GCF_046535955.1 Pseudoalteromonas sp. SIMBA_162
TGCCAGCAAGCCCGGCAAGTCCCACGTCATCAAGTCCCACCACAATGTCGGCGGCCTGCCGGACGACATGAAGATGGAACTGGTCGAGCCGCTGCGCGAACTGTTCAAGGACGAAGTCCGCAAGGTCGGCCTCGAACTCGGCCTGCCCTACGACATGGTCTACCGTCACCCCTTCCCGGGGCCGGGTCTGGGCGTGCGTATCCTCGGTGAAGTGAAGAAGGAATACGCAGACATCCTGCGTGAGGCCGACGCCATCTTCATCGAAGAACTGCACAACTTCGACTGGTACCACAAGACCAGCCAGGCGTTCGCCGTCTTCCTGCCGGTCAAGTCCGTCGGCGTCGTCGGCGATGGCCGTCGTTACGAGTGGGTCATCGCCATTCGTGCCGTCGAGACCGTCGAC
>NZ_JAWJBQ010000102.1:0-402 GCF_046535955.1 Pseudoalteromonas sp. SIMBA_162
GTGCTGGCGTCGGTGACCACGCGTGAGCTCTCAGGCTATCAGGAGCCCAAGCGCAGCGTGCGCCTGATCTGGGCCTTCCTGATCGCCGGTGTCGGGGTGGCATTGATCCAGCTGGGCGGCCTCAAGGCGGTGCAGACTTCCACCATCGTGGTCGCGCTGCCGATGATTCCGGTGCTGTTCATCCTGACCTGGTCGCTGGTGCGCTGGTTGCGCCAGGACTTCGCGCGCAAGGTGCTGGAACCGCATCTGGTGCTGGAGACCCCCAGCCCGCGCGATGACGCCAAGCCTCGCTGAGTGCACTTTTTCCTGTCTCTCTCAACACATGACGCTCACCGGGGCTGACGCAACCCGCATGCCCCCCGGACAGAAGGACCGCACCGATGACAATCCACTCCGAAACCC
>NZ_JAWJBQ010000103.1:0-400 GCF_046535955.1 Pseudoalteromonas sp. SIMBA_162
CTTTTCCGCTTCTTCACGCTTCATTCTTTCATAAACGTCTTTAGCTTTTTCGTCCTCGGTAGCTTTAACCGTGATAACTTTAGCACCCCAACATAGGAAGCAAACCCCTTTACGATTGTAGTAGTATCTAGGTAATACCCCTTTACCTTCGCATCTAGGACAAGATATTTTAACTTTTCTAGCCATTAGAAGTTACTCCCTTCTGTTGGTTGTTTATTGAATACTGAAGCATCCACTGTCCCCATAGCTTCGTCCTGTTCCTTCTTCATTCTCTCTAACTCTTTTTCTGCCTGTTCTTCAGTTAGTCCGTCCAATTTCATTATTGCTGTTTTCTGTGAAATAGTAGGCATACCAGCTAGTCGAGTACTGTAGATTGTTGCTTGTTCCATTTCATCATTAG
>NZ_JAWJBQ010000104.1:0-399 GCF_046535955.1 Pseudoalteromonas sp. SIMBA_162
ATGCTGATCGCCAAGGATGCACAGGGCATGCAGCGTGACTATGACTACACCAGCGTGCGCAATCCGGCAGACCTGCGCTCTCCCGAGTCAGTAGGGCGTGAAGCCGCGCGCCGCACGCTGGCGCGCCTGAATGCGCGCAAGGTGGCGACGGGGCGCATGCCGGTGCTGTTCGACCCGCAGATGTCGGCCGGGCTGGTCGGTCACTACCTGTCTGCCATCGCCGGCGGCTCGCTGTACCGTGAGTCCAGCTTCCTGTGCGATAGCCTGGGTCAGCCGCTGTTCCCCGACTGGTTCACGCTGGGTGAGAAGCCGCGGGAAGTCGGTGGCATGTCCAGCGCCGCCTTCGACAACGATGGCGTCGCGACGCGTGACAATGTCTACTTTGCCGACGGCAAGGTG
>NZ_JAWJBQ010000105.1:0-398 GCF_046535955.1 Pseudoalteromonas sp. SIMBA_162
CCTGGCGTCAGGCACGGCGCATCTTCCGCAAGAGCCCCTATCTGGACGGCCTGCCGGTATTGCCGCTGCACACTCAACGTCTGACCCGCTATCACCTGCGCAAGCCTGCCTCCGAGGCGCACCTGTGCACGGCGGAAGTGGCGGCGGAGCTGCTGCGTCAGGCGGGAGAGGAGAACGCGGCCAGCGTGCTGGATGACTACTTCGATGCCTTCAACGACTGCTATCGTGCCAGCCGCATCCACTATGTGCTGGAGCCGACCGAGCCGATGCGCCGCCTGCTGGCGCGCCGTGACGACACTACTGGCGAGTCATAGTCGAAGCGCCACAATGAAAACGCCCCCGTCGGAGTCCTCCGGCGGGGGCGTTTGCGTTCAAGGTGATGCTCTCGGCACGCTGGC
>NZ_JAWJBQ010000106.1:0-398 GCF_046535955.1 Pseudoalteromonas sp. SIMBA_162
TGCTGACACAGGCAGACTGATACGCGCGTGTTGACGGCGGCCGGCTAGTAACGTATCGTTTTGCGCAGTTACTATCCGAGCGTCGCCATGCACTCCCGTTTCGACCGATTCCGCGCCACCCCGCTCGGGCAGCAGCTCGAGGCCCTGATCGATGAGCCCGGCCGCTACCTCGAGTACGCGGCGCTGTCGCGGGTCGGCGTGGCCGCCGTCGCCGCCATCAGCGATGACATCGAGAGGTTGTTTCCCGAAGTCGCGGCGGACACCACCGCGCGGCAGTTCTGCGGCGCGCTGGTGGCCGACCTGATGCGGCGCCAGGGGCACGACGTGGTGCAGGCGCGCGGCCGGGTGGCGGGCCCGGTCTTCAGCTATGGCGCGGTGTTCAGCCCGCGGCCCGTGGC
>NZ_JAWJBQ010000107.1:0-397 GCF_046535955.1 Pseudoalteromonas sp. SIMBA_162
GGAACATTTCTATGACTAAACAACTTATGACCAAGGATCGCCTGCGCTCGCGATATTGGTTCGACAACCCGGATCATCCAGGCACCACTGCCCTGTGCTTAGAGCGTTACATGAACCAGGGGGTCACCCTAGAGGAGTTGACCAGTGGCCGGCCGATCATTGGCATTTGCCAATCGGGCTCTGATCTGGCGCCCTGTAACCGGCACCACATTGAGTTGGTGAAACGAGTCAAGGATGGTGTGCGCGCTGCTGGTGGAGTCCCCTTCGAGTTCCCATTGCATCCGATTCATGAAAATGTGCGCCGGCCCACCGCGGCGTTGGACCGTAACTTGGCCTATCTAGGGCTAGTCGAGGTGTTGCACGGTTATCCGCTGGACGGTGTAGTACTGACCACCGG
>NZ_JAWJBQ010000108.1:0-394 GCF_046535955.1 Pseudoalteromonas sp. SIMBA_162
CCCTGGGCGCAGGCGCCGCCGAAGACATTGACCTTGTCATGCGGGATGTCATGGGCATCCATCGCCAGCAGGGTGACCACCGCGAAGGCCTCGTTGATTTCGAACAGGTCGACGTCTTCTGTGGTCCATTCCAGGCGCTTCATCAGCGAGTCGATGGCGCCGATGGGCGCCAGCGTGAATTCGCTGGGGTGCTGGGAGTGGGTGCTGTGACCGAGGATACGCGCCTTGACGGCTAGCCCGCGCCGTTCGGCTTCATCACGGCGCGTCAGCACCAGTGCCGAGGCGCCATCGGAGATGGAGCTGGCATTGGCGGCGGTGATGGTGCCGTCCTTGGCGAAGGCCGGGCGCAGAGTGGGAATCTTGTCGAGATTGGCCTGGAAGGGCTGCTCATCCT
>NZ_JAWJBQ010000109.1:0-390 GCF_046535955.1 Pseudoalteromonas sp. SIMBA_162
CTTGTACACCTTCAGTGACTTCTGCGAGACTTGAATTATCTCCAAGCAATTTTTTAAATGTATAGGTGAAAACTTCTCCACCCATTTCTATTGTTAATGTTGTATTTTTACCAAGTGAAATACTACCCCATGTTTCAGAAGGTACACTTACCGTTGTTACTTCACCATTTGTAAGGTTTTTTGTACCAACAACAACACCGTTTACTCTTTCGGTTATTGTGGACATTTCACCATCTGTTGTTATCGAATAGTTTAGTAGGTTGTTTCCTTCTGTGAATGTACCTAAATCACCTTGCGGAACTGAAATTTCAGTAGTTTGTGGCATCTATTTTTTCACCTTCCTTTCTTACATTCCTAAAATGGCATTCACATTAGTAATTAAAGTTGTCT
>NZ_JAWJBQ010000110.1:0-389 GCF_046535955.1 Pseudoalteromonas sp. SIMBA_162
CTCATAGACACTGCTTTTATTGAGGCCGAAACACTTGGCATATTCCGTTGGATAAATCACAATTTTTCCTGGGTTAGACTTTTTGGAATTAATTTTAGACAACGCTAGATTTATTAATCGCTGCTCATTAACCTCTAGCGAATAACCCGCATGTAATAATTTATTAGCGAAAACAATTTTTGGAGAATTTTTACTGCTCATTTCTCTACCTCATTTCAAGTTTATGCTGTTATGCTAACCGCGGCCCAACCAATAAAAGAAATTTCGGTAAGTTTTTTGATAAATAAAATTTTTATTTATTCACAGCATACATGTCCCCCTAAACCGTATAAATTGCCTACTCATTTCGTATAAAGTGCCACAATAAACATATAAATTGCCCACCAAAC
>NZ_JAWJBQ010000111.1:0-389 GCF_046535955.1 Pseudoalteromonas sp. SIMBA_162
TCTCTAAATCAAATCCTGCTTCTCTAAAGATTTGGCTTGGTCCTTTTCCTTGTAAATTTTCCTGAACAGCTTTCAATTTAAACTCTGGTGTATATTGAATGGCACGATCAGATACTGATGTGACATTTGGATTCATTTCAATTAGTCTGCGTTGATGTTCGTTAAAAATAATGTTACTCATAATGTTCTCCCGTTCATAAATCGTAAGGTTAGTATAACGGGGTTTCTCCACTCTGAAAATAGTAAAACCCCGAATAGGTCCACTTTTTTTAAGTGTCCACTATTCGGGGTTCAGTTCACATGGTTACGCCCCCTTTACTGGCTGCATAAGCGATTGACCCATCTAACGCGGTTTCGGAAGCAACTGACGATACATTGATAATGGATCC
>NZ_JAWJBQ010000112.1:0-389 GCF_046535955.1 Pseudoalteromonas sp. SIMBA_162
GGCGGAAAGCACACCGGATTCCACACCGACACGGGCATAGGCATTGGCGCCACGATAGCGACTCATGGTGATTGGGTTCCCTTGTTCATGGCGTTTGTCAGTATCTCTGTCAGATATGGAGCCGTCGTCGGCATGCCGTCTCGACAGCGGGCATTGCCGGACGCATCGAATCTCGCAAGCGCATGGCTGATGGCCTAGACCTGAGTCAGTGACCAGTGTCTCAGAGCATCAGCCACCGATCAGCCCGTCATGTCCCAGCTATTTTCCAGCGTTTCCAGCTGACTGGTCAGGTAGTCACTGGTGGATGTCAGGTTGGCCACCAGGATGTCGAGTTCCGTGAACTGCTCCCGATAACGCTCGATGGTGGCCTCGATGGTGTCTTCGGTCTG
>NZ_JAWJBQ010000113.1:0-387 GCF_046535955.1 Pseudoalteromonas sp. SIMBA_162
AGCCAGAATCGCACTTCTTCAAGAATGGCCGTCACGACCTCGGGGGGATGGAAGTTGAGGTCCGGCTGCGCGATCAGGAAGTTGTGCAGGTAGTACTGGCAGCGGCGAGTGTCCCATTGCCACGCGGAGCCCCCGAAGATCGATTGCCAGTTGGTGGGCGGTGCGCCATCGGGTCTGGGGTTTGCCCAGACATACCAGTCGGCGCGCGGGTTATCGCGGCTCTGGCGGCTTTCCTCGAACCACGGGTGGGCGTCGGAGGTGTGTGAGAGCACCTGATCGATGATGACTTTCAGGCCGCGCGCATGCGCTGCCTCGACCAGACGGTCGAAGTCCTCCAGGGTGCCGAACATCGGGTCGACATCGCGATAGTCGCTGATGTCATAGCCG
>NZ_JAWJBQ010000114.1:0-383 GCF_046535955.1 Pseudoalteromonas sp. SIMBA_162
CCAGCCTTACGTGCATCAGTGTATACATCAGCAAGTGCTTTATGATTAACATTAGGTACTTCTTTCATTTTCATATTTAACACGTCCTTTTCTTTTGGCTTTGTTTCTACTAATGGCTTTTCTTTCAATGCAGCTGCGATACGATTACTAAACTTCTCAAATCCACCATCACGCTTCAGGATTACACGTGGGCAAAACTTTCCTGACCATTTTTGATGAGGTACTACGTTTCGTACTGGAATACCAAAAAGCTTCATTAAGTACACCGTTAAAGCAATAGCATTTTCCTCGGCTTTCTTTGTATCTGTTTCAGGATTCTCACAGATTTCAATACCGATAGAAGTCATGTTACCTGATTTACTTCCGCTGCCATCCCCTGTATG
>NZ_JAWJBQ010000115.1:0-383 GCF_046535955.1 Pseudoalteromonas sp. SIMBA_162
AGCCAGACCAGCGGGTAGAGCAGCTTGAGCAACGGTTCCAGCACCAGCGAGGCCGGATAGGCGATGCGCTCCGGGTTCACGGCGGCCATGGTCTTGGGCGTCACTTCGGCAAAGATCAGCACCACGATGGTCAGCACGGCGGTCGAGACGGCCGGGCCCGAGACATCACCGCAGTAATGGATCGCGATGATGGTCGCCAGCGAGGCAGCCAGGTTGTTGACGAAGTTGTTGCCGATCAGGATGACGCCGATCAGGCGGTCCGGGCGGGAAAGCAGGCGGGTAACACGCTTGGCGCCGCGCTCATCGCCCTTGGCACGGTGACTGAGACGGTAGCGGTTGATCGACATCATGCCGGTCTCGGAACTCGAGAAGAAGGCAGACAG
>NZ_JAWJBQ010000116.1:0-381 GCF_046535955.1 Pseudoalteromonas sp. SIMBA_162
ATGATGCGTCTGCGCGCGGGCACGGACCATGTCGTCATATTGCCGGCGCGCGTCGCTGTATGCCGTCAATGCGACACTCACGACGTCATCGGTCGTGTTCCCGGCCTGCCGGGCATGCTCGAGCCGGGTGTAGCGCGTCTGGTCGAGATCGAGCGCCTGCTTCAGCAGCGGCAGTACGGCGTCTTCATAACGCGTCTTTGTATAAAGCTGCTTGGCTTGAGCGACGATTTGCCATTCCTGCCACAGCAGTCCAAGGTCCGTCTTTCGCACAGTCGCGTCGGCGGACCTCTGGTTGGCACTTCGCGAGATGATCGCCATCACGTCCATGCTCAGTCCGTAGTTGAACGCGCGCTCAAGGCCCGCGGCACCCGGAAAGTCGCT
>NZ_JAWJBQ010000117.1:0-381 GCF_046535955.1 Pseudoalteromonas sp. SIMBA_162
TGCACTAAACCACAAGCTTAAAGCACATAACTCTGCTAATCCAATCCATAGTAACGCCCGCCAACTCCCTTGAATCATCCCTTCCCCCCAAAAACTAGGATAATGTATTTTCATTATACAAATTATGGTACGTAATGAATAAAAAAGGATTGCCGTAGCAACCCTTTCGAATAAATCTTATATTTCTAGTTTCTCTTTCACTTCTTTAATTTGCAGTAAATGGCGTCTTTCATGATAGCCTACAAATGGAATCCATTGACTCAAACGCATTCGTCCAAATGCCGGATGGGGATAAGCCTTATTTTCCAAATCATGTTGATCTGCATTTTCTACAACGGATTTTAGTTCTTGTCGAGACATTGCCAATTTTTCTTTTAATTC
>NZ_JAWJBQ010000118.1:0-380 GCF_046535955.1 Pseudoalteromonas sp. SIMBA_162
GCACCGAGGCGCTGCGCGCTACACAGAGGAAATATACTATTTTCTCCTGCACTGCTCCTTGTCTTCTCTGTGGTGATAATAATGTCTTATTCACTTTATCAGCCAAACACAAAGCTTGCCTAAAAAACAATTTCTACCACCGAGAGCACCGAGGCGCTGCGCGCTACACTGAGGAAACATACTACTTTTTAGTATCTTCTCCTTTACTTCTCATTGTCTTCTCTGTGGTGCATAAATCACTTTTTGTTGTAATTCTCAATGGAGTTTAATTACCACCGAGAGCACCGAAGCGCTGCGCTACATTGAGAGGTCCGTAATACAATGCATTGGTTTTTAAATGGCTTCTCCTTTACTGCTCCTTGCCTTCTCTGTGGTGATAA
>NZ_JAWJBQ010000119.1:0-380 GCF_046535955.1 Pseudoalteromonas sp. SIMBA_162
CTAGAATGAATTGTGTTAGTGCTTTTTTGTCCATCTCTAAATCATGCTTTTCCTGAAGCAATATACTGTTTTCTCTCTCAAGCTTCTTTGCTACCTTGCGTACATCGTCAATGTTACCGTCATAAGCGTTTACTTCAGCTTCTAACGAATCTAGGTTGTCCATTCAATTGATTAGTACCTTCAGTGTTTGTCGTAACTCCTTATTTAGTCTTAAAGTGTTTAGCATTTCTAACATGCTTAACTTCCTCCTGTTTTGTAAACTTTTGTATACACCAGTAAACTTAGAAAAAGTCTACTGGTGATGCTTCAGTGATATACCCATAATTAAAGTTTAAATTCAAATCTACAGTTTTTTCTTTCCCTGTTCCACGACACTTAGC
>NZ_JAWJBQ010000120.1:0-378 GCF_046535955.1 Pseudoalteromonas sp. SIMBA_162
TGATCAACTGGCGAGGCCAGCCAGCAGCCAGTAGATCCAGTAGGTCTTGTAGCCAGTAGGTCTTGTCGAAAGAAGCGCTTGTTTCAGTGCAGCGGGCCTGAGGCGAATGCCACATTCTGGCCCTCGGGAACACCCTCTTCGCGGCCCCAGGCAATACACTGTCTATAGCCAGTGGCGCTGCTGCACTCTTCGAGTGCGGTGCGGGCGCTCAATGTGTGTTATTTCGGTGCAGCATGTCGGCGACTCGTCGACGCTGAGCTGCTACTCAATCGCTTCATCCTGAACGGGAGTCATCATCTTGCTCGAGCGCCTATTCTCACTGCGTGCCGAAGGCACCACGACGCGCACGGAAGTGCTGGCGGGCATCGCCACCTTCAT
>NZ_JAWJBQ010000121.1:0-377 GCF_046535955.1 Pseudoalteromonas sp. SIMBA_162
ATGCTTGCTAAACTTCTAGATTTTTTGCGCGGCTTACGGTGGTAGGCCGCGTATTCTAAGTGAACAAATGTCTACTTATCATTTTAAAAACAACAAATTAAGTTCAATAGCTAAATACCTTTTAATTTAAAGAATAGGTAAAAAATTAATTTTTAAAAATCTGCTGTTTACAAAGAAATAAAGATCTACTCTTCTTTGTACGGATAAGAATTCAAATTCAAGTGTTTTTGTGAGAGGACTAGGCACACAAGCCGCAGAGCCAACATGTGGTTGTCTCTACGACTTGTCTTTGTGCTTGGGTTAAGGTCCTCTCACAGTTGTTATGCTTGCTAAACTTCTAGATTTTTTGCGCGGCTTACGGTGGTAGGCCGCGTATT
>NZ_JAWJBQ010000122.1:0-377 GCF_046535955.1 Pseudoalteromonas sp. SIMBA_162
GCCTGATTAGGGTCTCCCACTAAAAAAAGTCGTGTTTTATCTTTAGCAGAGCTCAATATTGTCGCTATTATAGAATATTGAATTTCCTTTGTATCTTGAAATTCATCTATCAAAACTATTTCAAATAGTGATGAAAGATGACGAGGTATTTTAGAGTTACTTGCAATAAGATCGTGTGATATCTTAAGCAGCAACTCAAAATCAATCAAATTGCAAGACCTTAAATAATCAAAATATCTTTCTAGAGCTAGTGAGATATTGTCATGTTTCTTTTCATCCTTACATGCTAGAATTATTTCTTTGCTTGTATAGTAATAATCACAATCAAAATTATTTATTTTGGGTGCTTTGAGTTCATTGCACAAACGCTTTAGCAG
>NZ_JAWJBQ010000123.1:0-377 GCF_046535955.1 Pseudoalteromonas sp. SIMBA_162
CTTCAACGAGCAGCTCAACATCCTGCTGATGGTGGCCGTGTACACGCTGCTGCTATGGCTGCAACTGCCCATCAACATCATCATCGTGATCTTCGGCACCGTGGTGGCCGTGCTGATGGTGGTATTCATGCGCTGGAGCAAGCGCAACCTGGCGGCCAATCCCGAACTGCACGACCAGATCGGCCAGGAAGGCCACGGTCACGCGCTGGACTCGCACACCCGCTGAATCCGACGGCGGGCCGTCCGCGCGGCCCCGGCCCGGCGCCCCCCGGGTCTGTGCGACATCGCGGGCCTATGACTGCCGGGCCGCCAATTTCAGGTCCTGCCAGGCCCGCGCCTTCTCGGCCGGGCTGCGCAGCAGGTAGGCCGGGTGATAG
>NZ_JAWJBQ010000124.1:0-377 GCF_046535955.1 Pseudoalteromonas sp. SIMBA_162
TCTACTAACAATGGGCGTGACGATGGAATTTATGTGTATGTGACAGAGAAGGCTTTAGGGATTGGGATACCTGTAGCTCATGCTGCGGGTGATTATGCTGAATTTGAAATTCCATTAAGTGAATTAAATTTTAAATCAACATAACCTTCAAACATACCGATATTAGTTCATACTAATGTTGGTATGTTTTGTTTTATTGGGGTTTTTACATTCGTTTTGTCACAAAGTATACTTGTCACAAAGGATTTGTGTTTGAAAATAGGTTAATAAGCATGATATAAGTGTAAAAGAAGTAGAACATTTATAAATAGTTGTAGTGATTATGAGAGGAATTGAGTTTGATATGATAGATAATTTTTGGCGTGACTTACCACGAC
>NZ_JAWJBQ010000125.1:0-374 GCF_046535955.1 Pseudoalteromonas sp. SIMBA_162
TGCTGTAGTCATTCTGGACCTCGAGCAGCTCGACCGGCTGGCCGGCTTCCACCGTGCCCACGATGCGGTAGCCATCCGTCGGGCCACTGCGCACGAAGGTGGTGAGGTCATCGGCGACCCAGCGGTCGGTGGCCGCATTGGCCAGCGGTGCACCCAGCAGCAGGCTGCCGGCGACGCCAGCCCCCAGCACCACACGGCGCAGTGAGCGCGCAAGCGTCGAACACGGCGATCGGGGTGACAGGAGACCGAAAGATGAAGGGGTGCTGGTAATGGAGAATCGCGTCATATCGTGTTCTTCATGGCTGTCTAAGGGCGTAAGCCGACCGTGTCAGGCGTGTGGGCACGAGGAGCAAGCGCGCTGAATCCTGCGTCCC
>NZ_JAWJBQ010000126.1:0-373 GCF_046535955.1 Pseudoalteromonas sp. SIMBA_162
CTGTCGTATATGAAGAAATCAGGAATGTATGTTGCACTTTCTAAGGCATATTCAGTTACTTCATAAGCCCACTTTACATTAAAACTATCTAAGTAAATTGCATAAGCATATTCGTAACTACTTCTTAAATAAATGTTTTTATAATAACCGCCATAAGCTTTAGCCACGTTGTAGCCCCCTTTACAGTATTGGTTAAATTATACTTCTAAGGAATACTACTTGTAACCTTGTAATTTATGGTAACAACATGATTCTGCGACCTCGTGGATGGATTATATTCTGATATATCAGGTTCACCATCTATGCGTTGCCCCTGACTAGCCTTTTAAAACTAGCCTTCGGTTCGTGTTAGGAATCTCACCCTCCACGCTTT
>NZ_JAWJBQ010000127.1:0-372 GCF_046535955.1 Pseudoalteromonas sp. SIMBA_162
TCGATCAGATAGGCCAGGCGCGCGCGCGACAGCCCCTGACGATCGGTCAGCGGACGACAGATGTTGCCCACGGCCAGGCTATTGAAATAATCATCGATGAAGATGAATACCCCCAGCAGCACGGTCATCAGCTGCGAGCCACGGCGGGTCGTGACTCGCGCCCGAGCCCAGTTGCCGAAGGCACGGGTGCCGCCTGCCAGCGTGATCACGCCGACCATGGCACCCAGTGCCAGCAGGAACAGCAGGATATAGACATTCCAGCTGTTGAGGCTGGCCTCGGCAAGCTGACCGCTGTCCGGCATCTCGATGAAGACGGCAACCAGCTGCTGCCAGAGATAGTGCAGCGTGACGAGCGGCGAGAAATCATTCAGC
>NZ_JAWJBQ010000128.1:0-367 GCF_046535955.1 Pseudoalteromonas sp. SIMBA_162
CGTGCCGATGAAGCCATGTACGCGGCCAAGGAAGCGGGACGCAACTGTCTCAAGATGCTGTAACTCACCCAATGGTGCATTGCGTCGCCCGTCCTGCCTGCCCCGATCAAGAGCGCTAAGCAGGGCGGAGCATTCTCACCGAAGCCCTCGCCCTCAGGTAGCGAACACGCTAAGGTCAGGCCCGTCCCCTTCTGCCGAGCCACCCGACACCGTTGTTGCCTACCCTCATGCCTTCACACGATTCCAGCGCTACGCCGCCCGACACATCCTATGCCTTCGGCCTCCCGGAAGACGGCGTGTTGTCTGACCAGCCCACCAGCATTGCGCCCTTGACCGCCACCCTTGCCTCGCCTGCCCCTGCTGACCG
>NZ_JAWJBQ010000129.1:0-367 GCF_046535955.1 Pseudoalteromonas sp. SIMBA_162
GTGACGGTTAAACATAGTGAATGGGGAGTTGTGATTCATCCACGTATAACCGCAGTAAAAGAGGTATATGAAGCTTCAGGCGAAAAGTTGGAAGTAACATTCGGTGAAGCTAAACCTACGCTTATATCGAAGATAAAGGGTGAATTAAAACGACTTAAAAAGTAAATATAGATTGGATGAAGTCGGATGGAACAGATGTTACTTGAATTTGGGCTGAAAGATGGTATTTTCGTAGCTATGTTTATATGGCTGCTAATTTATGTGCTGAATACCAGTAAAGAGAGAGAAAACAAGCTTTACACTTTCTTAGATGGTATGAAACACGAGTTTGCAAAACTAGTAAATAACTACGAGAAGTTATCTAATG
>NZ_JAWJBQ010000130.1:0-367 GCF_046535955.1 Pseudoalteromonas sp. SIMBA_162
TCACGTTCCGGCATGCGGCCGATGATGTTGAGCATCGCGCAGGGCGTGAGCAGTGCGGTCTCGCCCAGCGGCATGCCGGCGACGGCACGCAGGTGATTCTCGAACTGGCTGGTGACGGCGCCCTCGATGCTCCAGTGACCCGAGTTGTGCACACGCGGTGCGATCTCGTTGGCCAGCAGGCGCTCGCTGCCATCGGCGTCCTTGACGACGAAGAACTCGAAGGCCATCACGCCGACATAGTCGAGCTCGTGCATCACCTTGAAGGCAGCCGCCTCGGCTTCGGCCTGCAAGCCGTGGGAGTCGAGCGGGGTGGAGCAGTGCAGGATGCCGCTTCGATGTTCATTGCGTGACAGCGGCCAGGCGCGTG
>NZ_JAWJBQ010000131.1:0-366 GCF_046535955.1 Pseudoalteromonas sp. SIMBA_162
TTGAAATACTTGCGACAGCCCACGGCGTGAATCCACAGCTCGTGGTGGACGCCACGCGGGTTGTTGCGGAAGAACAGATAATCCCCCCACTCGGCATCGGAGCAGGCTTCGGGGTCCTTCGGGCGCTCGATATGCGCCTGGCCCTTGACGTGGAATTCCTCTTCCTCGCGCAGCTCGCCGCAGTAGGGACAGAAGATATGCATCATGGTCGGTCGTCTCCTGACGGCAGGTTCAGTGCGCGACGCCAGCGGCGCCGTGTTCGTCGATCAGCTTGCCCGTGTTGAAACGGTCATAGGAGAAGGGTTCTGCCAGCGGATGGGTGCGCCCCTTGGCCAGTGTCCAGGCAAAGACGTTGCCGGAACCCGG
>NZ_JAWJBQ010000132.1:0-364 GCF_046535955.1 Pseudoalteromonas sp. SIMBA_162
GGCCCGTTGGACACCACACCACAGGGGTAGCCTGCAAGCTCCATCAAGGCGGCTGCCATGTCGGGCATCGCCGTCAGGCGTGCCTTCATCAACTCTTCCAGCAGGGCGCGCATCTCGCCTTCCATGCGCCGTGTGGGCGCTTCTTCCAGAACGCCATGGGCTGCCTCCAGCGTGCGCACGATGCTCATGAAGCGCATGCCGCGAAACTCGTTCATGTAGCGGGCGCTGGTAAACGGCAGACCATAGCGGGGCAGGGTGCTGGACATGGCCTCGGCGAGGAGGATTTCGCTATCAACCAGGGTGCCATCGGAATCAAACAGCAGGCAGAGTTCAGCCATCGATGCCTCTCGTGGGCGTCAGGAAT
>NZ_JAWJBQ010000133.1:0-363 GCF_046535955.1 Pseudoalteromonas sp. SIMBA_162
CGCTGGTCTGGTTAAACGTCAGCCCTGCCGCCTGCCCGGCTCTGGACAGGACCAGCATACGATCTGCCGTCAGTCCCGCCTGATTGCCGGAAAGGACCAGCGTTTTGTTGAAATCGGACAGGGTTGAGTTGCCCTGATACCAGGCATACGCCAGCGCACCGGTCGCCACCGCCAGCGAGGTGGCCCCCACCATCGGCAGGGTGATCGCACCGGCAAGCCCCCTGAACATGGGGATCATCCCGCCGAAGGAGTCCTTCACCTGCCCCCCCTGTTGCAGCAGGATCAGCCACGGACTTTGCCCGCCTGCAAGCTGCGTGGCCACGTCGGTGAACTGTGCAGGCAGCATACGCATGGCGGCTTTAT
>NZ_JAWJBQ010000134.1:0-363 GCF_046535955.1 Pseudoalteromonas sp. SIMBA_162
TCCAGCGGCGTGCTCACCGCGCTGCCGCTGCTCGCCTTTGCCGGTGCGGCGCGTCGCCTGCGCCTCGCCACGGTCGGCTTTCTGATGTACATCAACCCGACCATGCAGTTTCTGATCGCGCTGCTGATCTTCAAGGAAGCCCTGCATCCGACGATGCTGATCACCTTCGTGCTGATCTGGAGTGGTCTGGCGCTCTATACCGCCTCGACGTTCTTCCAGCATCGCGCCCGACAGCGCGGCTGACATCACCCTTGAACTGACACCACGAACCAAAGCGAGGATGCCCAGCCATGCCAGACCCTGCTGCAGACTCCGTGAGCAGCCGCCTGTTGCGCTTTCTGCCGCGCCTGCTGGCCTTCGCCC
>NZ_JAWJBQ010000135.1:0-362 GCF_046535955.1 Pseudoalteromonas sp. SIMBA_162
GAGAAGATGATCGATTCCCGTCCGGCGCCGAGCGACAGCATCGGCGCGGTGGCCTGGTTGCGCAGCAATCTGTTCGCCGGACCGATCAATACGCTGTTCACGCTGTTCGCGCTGTATCTGGTCTACCTGCTGGTGGTGCCCAGCCTGCAGTGGGCGCTGATCGATGCCAGCTGGAGCGGTACCTCACGAGAGGACTGCACGGGGGAGGGCGCCTGCTGGGTGTTCATCAGTGCGCGCCTCGATCAGTTCATCTACGGCTTCTACCCGAGTGAGGAAACCTGGCGGGTCGATATCGTCTTCGCCGTCTTTGCGGCTCTGATCGCCTGGTTGGCGATTCCAAAGCTGCCGGCCAAGGGCTGGGT
>NZ_JAWJBQ010000136.1:0-361 GCF_046535955.1 Pseudoalteromonas sp. SIMBA_162
CCTTCGGATCGGTGAACAGCAGGTGGCCGACTTCGTGGTCTACGAAGCCCTTGATCGCGATGACCAGTTCCGGCGACGACTTCTCGCTGATCATCGGGATGTTAACCCGCTCCGGCTCTAGGGTTGTCTTGTCGTAGGATACGAACGCTTGTATGCCGGACTGTGTAACTTTGATGCCTTTGTTGGCTAACATTCGCACAACCATTTCGATGGCATCACGTAACTCGCTGATGTTGTTGCCTTTCGCAATTGCTTTTGCCATTTCCTTTTCCCCATCCGTTATGAAAAGCAGTAATCGTTGACTTACTGAAAGGATAACAAAAAAGGACTGGCGCAAAACGCTCAGTCCTTTTCTGTGCTG
>NZ_JAWJBQ010000137.1:0-361 GCF_046535955.1 Pseudoalteromonas sp. SIMBA_162
CCGTAGGCAGCGGTCAGCTGATACATCGGGTGCGCCAGGTCCAGCATGGTGGTGATGGCGTACGGACGCAGGTCGAAGTGCTCGCGCACCAGCTCGACGATCTTGGCATCGCTGATCTTGCCGGTGCCGAAGGTGTTGATCGAGACGGAGGTCGGCTCGGCGACGCCGATGGCGTAGGAGACCTGGATCTCGCACTTGTCGGCCAGGCCACTGGCAACGACGTTCTTGGCCACGTAGCGACCGGCATAGGCGGCGCTGCGGTCGACCTTGGACGGGTCCTTGCCGGAGAAGGCACCACCACCGTGACGGGCCATGCCGCCGTAGGTGTCGACGATGATCTTGCGACCCGTCAGACCACAGT
>NZ_JAWJBQ010000138.1:0-360 GCF_046535955.1 Pseudoalteromonas sp. SIMBA_162
CTTATGAACTGTTACACCTTTTAATCCTGCAATATTCATGTTAAAATTCATATTGCACGTATCACCTTTCAATGCTTGTTTCTCGACAATTCAAGTATATCGAAATCGGTGGTTACGTGCTTTTTTGTTTTCAAAATTGTAGTAAAACCCCAACAAATATCATAGAGCCTTAATTTATACTAGGTTTGGAGCCATGCTGAGATTTCAGTGATCGCATTGGTTGATGCGATGCAGATTCCACGCTTTCATTTTCGATAGAAGCAATTGAATCTCCTTTTCTTTTAACTGGTCAAATTCCGAATCTCGTTTACGGATTCCATGCTTTGATCTGCAGATTTTGTAATTCTATTGCCACCATAG
>NZ_JAWJBQ010000139.1:0-359 GCF_046535955.1 Pseudoalteromonas sp. SIMBA_162
GGTTGTCTTCGTCCCAGACAATGGCCTTCATCTTGATCAGGTCGATGACGCCCTTGAACTCGTCTTCCGCACCCCAGTTGATCTGGATCGGGACGGCGTTCGCGCCCAGGCGCTTGCGCACCTGCTCGACGACCATGAAGAAGTCCGCGCCAGCACGGTCCATCTTGTTGACGAACGCGAGACGGGGCACCTTGTACTTGTTCGCCTGGCGCCACACCGTTTCCGACTGCGGCTGCACGCCGCCCACTGCGCAGTAGACCATGCACGCACCGTCGAGCACGCGCATCGAGCGCTCGACTTCGATCGTGAAGTCGACGTGGCCCGGGGTGTCGATGATGTTGATGCGGTGTTCCGGATAG
>NZ_JAWJBQ010000140.1:0-358 GCF_046535955.1 Pseudoalteromonas sp. SIMBA_162
GTGCAGTCATTCCCCAAGTGAATAGTGTAGCGATTATGACTTGATAAATGGGCTTAAGCGCTAAAATAAAATCAAGCATTAAATACACCCTTTAAAATTATATTTTATACAGAATATAAAACTTTAGTAAGAATATGTCAAAGTGAGATGGATTTCATTAACGAACGCCTAATTACTTTAAAAATATTGTTTATACTAACTTAGAAGGCGGTGAGTAAGTGAACCGAATCTCAACGAAGATTACAATATGTTTTTACATCGCAGTTTTCTTTTTAGAAATTATTCTGATGTGTTATTTATATCAAACGATTCTCCATACAAGGTTGCAGGATGAATTCGAACGACTCATGATGAATGG
>NZ_JAWJBQ010000141.1:0-357 GCF_046535955.1 Pseudoalteromonas sp. SIMBA_162
TTTTTGTGCAACTGCCGTCCTCGGGGAACAGGCACCTCCGAAAGAGACTGTGATTTCTTCTGATACAGTATCGAAACTATTTACTCTGTTTTCTAAGATGCCTATTCAGGAGGACCTCACGTTACAGCTTTCAATCAACTTTATGAGCACTCTATTTATTATTCTAGCAGCACTGTTTTTAGCTATGACTATTTTCTCCTTTGTCAAAAAAGCACCAGTTTTATTTTCTTTATTCATGAGCGTATTACTTGTAGTTTGCTTATATTTTTCATTCATGGTGAGTGTTGTATAAAAAAGGACAAAGTAAAATCACTTTGTCCTTTTCATTATAACTTTACTAATATTCTTCCTCTTGCT
>NZ_JAWJBQ010000142.1:0-355 GCF_046535955.1 Pseudoalteromonas sp. SIMBA_162
CAGGACATGGTAGTGTGTCGTCATGATGCAGGACAACGAGACCCACATGACAGAGACTCCCACGCCGCGCGACGACACGTCCACGAGCGGCTCACAGCCCCAGGGGCGCGCTCAAGAGTCCTCGCAAGGGCCCTCTCAAGGCCCCTATGCGCCGACCCCGCCCGCACAGGACACCCACGCCAGCACGAATCTCATGGCAGTGGCCGCCTTTGCGCTGAGCGTGCTGGGCTGCCTGCTCGCGCCTGCGGCACTCGGCGGCGTCGTGTGTGGCCACATTGCGCGCAACCAGATCCGCCGCAGTGGCGAAGCCGGTAACAGCTGGGCCCTGGCCGGTCTGATTCTCGGCTATCTGCTG
>NZ_JAWJBQ010000143.1:0-355 GCF_046535955.1 Pseudoalteromonas sp. SIMBA_162
CTGCTCATTGCTGGGCCAGTGGCCGTCGAGCGAGATGCCATTGCGGCGCGCCATGCGCTCGATGACTTCAGAGAAAGTCCCGATATGCAGGAAGTCGCCCGAGCCCAGCGGCCCCTGACGCGTGGTATCGGAGATACGCCATTCACTGCTGCTGGAAGCCTCCTGCGCGGGCTGTTCGCTCTCACCGTCCTGCTGATTGTTACCCTGCTCGTCACCTTCCTGATAGCTGCGT
The DNA here is from genome assembly GCF_046535955.1 of Pseudoalteromonas sp. SIMBA_162. Classification (NCBI taxonomy): domain Bacteria; kingdom Pseudomonadati; phylum Pseudomonadota; class Gammaproteobacteria; order Alteromonadales; family Pseudoalteromonadaceae; genus Pseudoalteromonas; species Pseudoalteromonas sp. SIMBA_162. The sequence continues at coordinate 233 of NZ_JAWJBQ010000143.1, forward strand.
TCGAACTCGGTGACATCCATCAGCAGGCTGCCATGACTGGTATCCAGCCTGGCGATGATGTGCTCGATGAAGATCGATTCGGCACTCATGTTGCTGACGAAGCACAGACTGTCGATACCCTTG
>NZ_JAWJBQ010000144.1:0-353 GCF_046535955.1 Pseudoalteromonas sp. SIMBA_162
GGTTGTGCGCTGTAGGAAATGGACTGGCGGTCCAGGGTGGGGTTGCGCACCCGACCGGACAGGTCCCGCACGTTGTTGATCTGCGCATCCTGCAGGGTGCGCTCGTCGAAGGCGCTGATCGCCAGCGGGGTTTTCTGCAGGTTCTCTTCACGGTGCTCCGCTGTGACGGTGACTGTTGGCAGCTTGTCGCCTGGCGTTTCGGCAGGCTCGGCGAAGGCCGTTGGCGTGAACAGGGCGAATGCAACGGCGGCGGTCAGGTGATGGCAAACAGGGTAGGGCAAAGGCTTCATGCTGCAGCTTCCAGATAACCAGCATCGAGTGGGATTTCGGATACCTGGATACCGCAGCCGGGT
>NZ_JAWJBQ010000145.1:0-353 GCF_046535955.1 Pseudoalteromonas sp. SIMBA_162
GTCAGCTCCTCCAGCGGATAGTCGCGGCTTTCCCAGCGCGGCGTGTAATCCTCGGCGCTGTGCCACACGAAGTTGCGTACCTGCTCGAGATGCAGCACTTCACCCTGCGTGGCAGCCTCGGTCCTGGCGCTTGCCGGCGATGCCTCGTCCCGTGCTGGCGTGACCACCTGCCCCTCGACCAGATGCGCCACCTCCGGCGCCCAGTCGCGGTCCGCCCGTGGCGTGATGCTGGCCCACCAGGCAAGGCTTGCGACCAGCAGCATCAGGTAGCTGCCCATCAGCCGCCAGCGAATCGCGCTGGCCTGTGGCCACCACAGCGCAATCACGCACACGAGCCCCAGCACCGCTGCGAG
>NZ_JAWJBQ010000146.1:0-351 GCF_046535955.1 Pseudoalteromonas sp. SIMBA_162
CTAACAATATATACAAAAAAATATCCCCTAATAATCTGAAAGACAGACTACTAAGGGATAGATATAACTATTATTTAGTTTGTTCAGTATGTGTATCAGGATTACTTAAAATACCGATAGCTACACCTACACCAAGAATAGTGTTAGCGACTTCTAATAATTCATTAGATTGTACTGCATCAATCAATCCTAGATTCACAAGGATTAATAGGATTCCTGAAGCTACACCCAAAATCACCTTTTTATTTTTCAATCGTACTAGTACTTTCTTTAACATTAGTATTCCCCCTATTATTAGTATTGGTATCAGTACTAGTATTAGTACTAGTACTTGATTATTAATATTCAACT
>NZ_JAWJBQ010000147.1:0-349 GCF_046535955.1 Pseudoalteromonas sp. SIMBA_162
GATCAGGCAACTATTATATTCGCCATACAATGTACGATGTGTTCGAGTGTGACTGGGTTTGTGCAACCGTTTATTTGCCTTCATTAGTAAGAGAAATTGCTCGTCAAACGAGTTTAGATGCAGATTATTTAATACGAAAGCATACGATGTTTCCATTTCTAACATCATTTCTAAAAACGGCACAAGCGCGGACTATTTACGATGCGATGGTCAATGAGGATGGACGTAAAACGATAGGCGGTTGTGGGCTGATGCGCAGTAGAATTCCAATAAACAAATACATTAAATATTGTCCATCTTGTTTTGAAGAAGATTATGAACAGTACGGAGAGTTTTATTGGCATTGTAT
>NZ_JAWJBQ010000148.1:0-349 GCF_046535955.1 Pseudoalteromonas sp. SIMBA_162
GGTCCAGAGCCTGGTCGAAGAAGGTCACGATCCGGTCGAGCTGGCCGCTGTCTTCGTCAAGATGGCTCGCGCCGAAGAGACGCCGATCCAGTCTCTGCCGAAGCCGGGTGCGCGTCGCAACGAGCGTTCCGAGCGCGGTGAGCGCACCGAGCGTCCGGAACGCGGTGAGCGTCGCAACTCCGCGCCGGTCGCGCGTGAAGGCATGAAGCTCTACCGTGTGGCCGTCGGCCACCGTGACGGCGTCAAGCCGGGCCAGCTGGTTGGCGCTCTCGCCAACGAAGGCGGCATCGAAGGTTCACGCATCGGTCGCATCGACATCCGCAACACCCACAGTGTCGTGGAACTGCCG
>NZ_JAWJBQ010000149.1:0-349 GCF_046535955.1 Pseudoalteromonas sp. SIMBA_162
GTTGCACTCAGAATCTGCGGCCAAGGGGTGTAAGGTTTGTTGATTATTCTTTCAAAAACTATACTCGAAAAACAAGGAGGTTGCTATCCATAGTAGTTTTCACGAAGTTAGGGCCATTAGTATGCAAGAGTCTAAGTCGAAATCATTTTTGCTGTTTTGGGGGTGTTATGTTATAGGATCAATTTTAATACTTTATTTTTGTGTTAACTATGGAGTTAATGGTTCGTATATTGAAGGCATTGCTGTTTTTTTATTTTCAATGCTTTTAATCTCTATGTTGTATTGGTATTTAAGGGTTAAGCCTTCTAATAGCTATGTTGCCTCTGACGATCCTAGAGATGAACTAATT
>NZ_JAWJBQ010000150.1:0-348 GCF_046535955.1 Pseudoalteromonas sp. SIMBA_162
ACGCTGTCGCGGGTCATGTCCTGTGAGGTGGACTGGCGTCTGCTGCTGCGTGAGGACGATGATCCCGCCGCACTGCTGGGAGATGACTTCGCGCGTGAGCATGCCGGGCGGGTTTGGCGTGCGCCGCAGGCGGGCAATGGGCTCGGTGCCAGTCTCGGCGATGCCTTCCGTCAGCTGGAAGATGATGCTGGATTGGCGCATGTGCAGGTGGCGGCGGTATGGCTGGCGGACATGGCGCAGATCACGGCGCAGACCTTTCATGTCCTTCGGGCCGAGGCTCAGGCCGGTGGCGTGCATATCGTGCGACCGAGGCTTGAAGGCGAGGGCGGCCCCGGGCATCCGGTGCTG
>NZ_JAWJBQ010000151.1:0-347 GCF_046535955.1 Pseudoalteromonas sp. SIMBA_162
GAAACCCCTTTTCCAGAGCGATAGGTAAAACTGTGTGAATCTCATTAAAATCACCCCATGCCCCAGAATATTTAACAAAATCAATTGCTTGCAAGGAACCTAATTCAATCATCGGAAGCTCCATCGTTTGCCTCCCCATCAATTAATATTAAAGTGGCTTGACTGATTGCAACGACAGTGTTCCTTTGATTTTTATAAATTGTTTCTATTTTGAAGAATGTTTTTCCATTTTTTTTATATTGATCTTTTACTATTAACTGAGAAGTAATAATATCTCCTTCGTAAACATCCTCATAGTATTGATAAGATTGCTCCCCATGAAGAACCTGATTTGGAGTAAGTTGTAG
>NZ_JAWJBQ010000152.1:0-347 GCF_046535955.1 Pseudoalteromonas sp. SIMBA_162
GTGATGGCACAAAAGCCTGGGTGATGAATCGCACCAGTAATAGTGTGTCAGCCATTGATCTGGTGGCTTATCAGCATGTGGCGGATATCCCGCTGGAGAAATACGACGGGACGGGGACGAGTAATAAACCTGGTGCCTGGGTTATGGCACTTTCCCCGGATGAAAAAATATTGTTGATACCCGGTATGGTCAGAGGTGACATTGTACGCATCAATACCATCACGCATCAGAAAGAAGACTTTCCCGCAGGTGATGCGCGTGGAACGATATCGGCGATGCGTTTTCGACCTGAAAACGGGGATGTAATTTTTGCCGACAGCCAGGGGATTTCACGTATAAGAGTTGGG
>NZ_JAWJBQ010000153.1:0-345 GCF_046535955.1 Pseudoalteromonas sp. SIMBA_162
CCAGCAAGGCCATCGCCGGGTCGGTGATCTCGAAGCCGAGATCACGCTCGGCCAGACGCGCCTTGAGACGCTCAAGCTGAATGCCCGCGATGGAGGCGATCTGCGCCTGCCCCAGCGCGTGGAACACGACCACTTCATCGATGCGGTTGATCAGCTCCGGACGGAAGTGATCGCCGACGACTTCCATCACCGCCGTCTTCATGTCGTCGTACTGGAAGGCCGCCTTGCGCTCGGCACGCTCGTCGGCGCTTTCCGTACTGCCCTCGTCTTCCGCCAGCTCGCCATTGAGACCGCTCATGCGCTGGATCATTTCCGAGCCCAGATTGGAGGTCATCACGATCACGG
>NZ_JAWJBQ010000154.1:0-345 GCF_046535955.1 Pseudoalteromonas sp. SIMBA_162
CTGATTGTGCTGGATACCCTGAGCCGTATTCACGCCCTCGATGAGAACAGCAACGGCAACATGGCCCACCTCGTGGCCGTGTTGGAGCACGTTGCGGCCACCACGGGCGCATCCGTGCTCTACCTACACCACGTCAGCAAGGGAAGCGCCCGCGAAGGGCAAACCGACCAGCAGCAGGCTGCGCGTGGCGCATCGGCGTTGATTGACAACGCCAGGTGGTGTGGTTACGTCGCTCGTATGACCGAGGATGCGGCAACGCGCCTCAGCGGCCGCCCCCACGCCCGGCAGCCCATCGGTAATGCGCGCCGCAGCTCCTTCGTGCGTTTCGGCGTCAGCAAGCAGAAC
>NZ_JAWJBQ010000155.1:0-345 GCF_046535955.1 Pseudoalteromonas sp. SIMBA_162
AGTCAGATTCAGGTAAAGCTTCTAAGTCTGTTTTCATTGCTTTTAACTCGTCCACAGTTGCATAATACATATTAGGATAGTTACGCAGTACATCCTTAATAGGTTGTTTGAGTGCTTCCTCTTTGTCTCGTTCTTCAGCCCGTTTAATAGCATCATCAAGCCATTTTAAGTCAGCTTCTCTTCCTTTGTACTCTCCAACTTGTAGTAGCTTCTCTTTCATACGTTTATACCCATCAGTACTACCGTCATTATCACTACCATGTAGGATTTCAATAGCTTTATTTTTGTTTGCACGTTGTTCCATACGCTTCTTATATGCACCATCATCATCAATCTTATCGTCAC
>NZ_JAWJBQ010000156.1:0-345 GCF_046535955.1 Pseudoalteromonas sp. SIMBA_162
GGAATTCATGCTCGCGGAAGTCAACGACTACCAGCAGGCGCCGGGCGACCTGCTCGCCGCCACCTTCCTCGCCTGCCTGAACACGCGCATCGAAGAGCCGATGAGCGCGCTGAGCACCAGTGGCCGTCAGCTGGATCTGGTCGCGCTCAACCGCTTCATCGACGCCAATCTCGGCCAGCGCCTCAGCGTGGCGGATCTTGCCCGCCAGTCGCATCTCTCCGAGCAGCATTTCAGCGAGCGCTTCCGCGTCCTGACCGGGCTCTCGCCCTATCAGTATCTGCTGCGCCGTCGGCTGGAGGAGGCACGCCAGCTGCTGGGCACCAGCGAGCTTTCCCTGTCCCAGAT
>NZ_JAWJBQ010000157.1:0-344 GCF_046535955.1 Pseudoalteromonas sp. SIMBA_162
TGTGCTCCAGCGTCTCGGCCAGACGCTCACCGATATGGCCGCCACCGGCGATCACCACCCGGCGGAAGTTGCGATCGACGCGTCGCAGCTCGCCCATCACGGTGCGGATGTCCTTGCGTGCCGCGATGAAGAACACCTCATCATCGGCCTCGATCACGGTGTCACCGCGCGGGATGATCGGACGGTTGCGACGATAGATGGCGGCGACGCGAGTATCCACGTTGGGCATGTGGCGACGCAGGAAACCGAGCTCCTGACCGACCAGCGGCCCGCCGTAATAGGCCTTGACCGCGACCAGCTGGGCGACGCCATTGGCGAAGTCGAGCACCTGCAAGGCGCCGGGG
>NZ_JAWJBQ010000158.1:0-344 GCF_046535955.1 Pseudoalteromonas sp. SIMBA_162
GATGCTGCCAGTGAGCGCCTGGCCCATGCCGCGGCGGACCGCGCCGATGAGCGCGGCTACACGGCCGACCAGTTCTGCTTCCAGCTGGTGCGCATCGATCGCCTGGCGACTGCCTCTGACGATACGCCGGGGCGCGTCTATGGCGACCTGCCGGTGCCGCGTGAGCTGGAGCCGGGCGACCGCATCGATGGCCTAGAAGTGATGGAAGTCATGTCGCGCAGCGCGCGGGTGCGCGTCTACAAAGTGCGTGACCTCAAGAGCCGGCGCGTGATGGTGATGAAGGCGCCCAGCCCGGAGCTGTCGCTCAAGAATGCCTATCTCGAGCACTTCCTGCTCCAGCAGTG
>NZ_JAWJBQ010000159.1:0-344 GCF_046535955.1 Pseudoalteromonas sp. SIMBA_162
GTGGAGCCCCGCGGTGTTGCTGCAGTACTACTTCGGCGCGGCGACCGCGAAGTTCCGGCCGTTCCTCGGGCTGGGCGTGTCGTACAACTGGTTCAGCGACCTGCAGCTCAATACGAACTTCATCAAGCAGACGCAGGACAATCTGGGCGCGATTCTCGCGGCGGGCGCGGGCAAACCGGGGACGACGTCGGTGGAGGCGAAGGCTTCGTCGTCGTGGCAGCCGGTGTTCAACGCGGGCCTGCAGTACAACATCACCGAGCATTTCGGGCTGGTCGCGTCGGTGACCTACATCCCGCTGAAGACGACGTCGACGGTGACGATCAAGGCGGCCGACGGCACGGTGC
>NZ_JAWJBQ010000160.1:0-343 GCF_046535955.1 Pseudoalteromonas sp. SIMBA_162
GGTAGACTACTAATGACAATCCCAACACCTAGTTATGAGAAAAACGCTACACGCTTGGAAGAAGAATATAAGAAAGCTTATAAGTCTTTACTCGCTGAAGTTATCGAACTAGGTAAGATGGGTGAGAATGAGGACGTATTCCAGCGACAAGCATCATTATTACGTCAGATAGAAGTGATACTATCACAGCTAAATGAGTTTCATAGTGAATGGTGCCAAACTGAAATTAGAAATGTCTACACTGAAGGGATAGCTATTGCTATTCTTTCTTCAGGTGGTGCTGCTACTCTTACTGAAGCTATGCAAGGTGTCACTTTTTCGATGTTATCACAACAAACAGTAG
>NZ_JAWJBQ010000161.1:0-341 GCF_046535955.1 Pseudoalteromonas sp. SIMBA_162
CTGGTACCACCTCGTAGGTAGTATGTATTAGAAGTTAAGATAGTAACCATTTTGTATAACGAATTTTTTGAAATCTTCTCTTACACGTGACACACGTTTTTGAATAGCACCTGTATATTTATCACTTCCATAGAAATTTGCTAAAGCTAAAGTTAAATCTTTTTTCTGATACCCTTCAGCCGAATACTCTAGCATTACCTCAATTACTTCAGCTTCTGTCGGTTTGACTTCCCAATACGCATCTAAAAGCTTAGACAAGTCTATTCGTGCAGCCTCCATGTATGTATCAGTAACCTTTAAATTATCATCGGTATATCTATCCTCTATGGAATATTTATTAC
>NZ_JAWJBQ010000162.1:0-341 GCF_046535955.1 Pseudoalteromonas sp. SIMBA_162
GATGAGGATGCCGGCGAGGTCCGCCAGCGCATCCAGCACCTCAGCGCCGCGATAGGGAATCGCCAGCTGCAGACATTCGATGGCGACGCCCAGCAGCAGCAGGGCCGGCAGGATGATCAAGCTGGTCAAGCCCGCCAGCCGTGTCGTCAGCGCCAGCAACGCGAAGGCGGAGAAATGCTGCAGCTTGTCCCAGGGGAAGGTCTGCTCCGGATGCGGCACGCCCGGGGAGAGCGTGCCGAACAGGATCAGTAACAGGCACAGCAGCGCCACGAATGCCCAACCGCGGCGCGGGATGAGACGCTGCTCGACCGGCGTCATGCTGACACCCCCGCTGGCCGCCC
>NZ_JAWJBQ010000163.1:0-340 GCF_046535955.1 Pseudoalteromonas sp. SIMBA_162
GGCTCAGGCCGATGAGCAGCTCGAGATCCGTCGTCGCGAGATGGACGAGCGCTTCGAAGACAAGAAGCGCAAGCTCACCCAGGGTGATGATCTGGCACCGGGCGTGCTCAAGATCGTCAAGGTGTACGTCGCCGTGAAGCGTCGTATCCAGCCGGGTGACAAGATGGCCGGTCGTCACGGTAACAAGGGTGTCATCTCCGCGATCATGCCGGTCGAAGACATGCCGTTCGATGGCAATGGCGAGTCGGTTGACGTCGTGCTGAACCCGCTGGGTGTACCGTCGCGCATGAACGTCGGTCAGATCCTTGAGACCCACCTCGGCATGGCCGCGCGTGGTCTG
>NZ_JAWJBQ010000164.1:0-340 GCF_046535955.1 Pseudoalteromonas sp. SIMBA_162
TGACTTGCCTGAATTCGTCTTGCCAGCTGCTGACTTGCCAGAGCTTTCCTTGCTGGCGCCGCCCTTGGCAGCCTTGCCTCTCATGGCATTGCTTTCCTGCTTCTCACGCAGGGCACGCGCTTCACGCGCATCCAGCGGCTTGCCGACATCCTTGTTGTCTTCAGGACGCTGCTTGGCCGCGTACTTTCTGGGCAGTTTGGTCGTGCTGTTCGGGTTGACCTGACCATCACGACCGATCGCCGGCGTGCTGCGCATGCTGACCCGCGTGGAACCTTCGCGGCGGCCCTTGCCCGGCACGCTGGAGGACCAGTCGCTCCAGCTGGCAGAGTCCTTGCCCGCC
>NZ_JAWJBQ010000165.1:0-339 GCF_046535955.1 Pseudoalteromonas sp. SIMBA_162
CGACTCGGCCCCAGCGTGATCGTGGTGGTGGGCTACGGCATCGCCTTCTATTTCCTGACGCTGGTACTGCGTGACCTGCCGCTGGGCGTGACCTATGCGGTGTGGTCCGGGCTCGGCATCGTGCTGGTCACCGTGTTCGGTGCGGTGGTCTATCGCGAGATGCCGGACCTGCCGGCCATCCTGGGGTTGGCGATGATCGTGGGCGGTGTCGCTGTCCTGCATCTGTTTTCCAGCGCCAGTCCTCATTAAGCTAGGGGCATCACGGCGCCTCCCGGCTGTGACATGGATGCTCACCGACGACGTCACTGGATGCCTCATGCCCCTATTTCGCACTGCACC
>NZ_JAWJBQ010000166.1:0-339 GCF_046535955.1 Pseudoalteromonas sp. SIMBA_162
GTGGATGACTTCGACGTGGTGATCGACTTCACCGCACCGCAGGTGACGCTGGCCAATCTGGCGCTGTGCGCCGAGCACGGCAAGCGTATGGTGATCGGCACGACCGGTTTCACGCCGGAGCAGCTCGAGCAGCTGGATGGCTACCGTGACAGCGTGCCCTTCGTGTTCGCGGCCAACATGAGCTCCGGCGTCAACCTGACCCTCAAGTTGCTGGAGACCGCCGCGCGTGCCCTCGGCGATGCCGGCTATGACATCGAGATCATCGAGGCGCACCACCGCCACGAGGTCGATGCTCCTTCCGGCACGGCGCTGGCGATGGGCGAAGCCGTGGCGCATTCC
>NZ_JAWJBQ010000167.1:0-338 GCF_046535955.1 Pseudoalteromonas sp. SIMBA_162
CGAGCTGTTCTCCGACATTCCCGAAGCGCTCGAGAACAGTGTGCTGATCGCGGCGCGCTGCTCGGTGACCGTGCAGCTGGGCACCTACTTCCTGCCCGAGTTCCCGGTGCCGGAAGGCATGACGATGGACCAGTTCTTCCGCAAGGTCTCGCATGATGGCCTGACGGAGCGCCTCGACAAGCTGTATCCCCATGCCAGGCATCCGCGCGACAGCGAGGCCTGGGCCGAGATCGAGCAGCGCTACCGCACGCGGCTGGGCTTCGAGCTCGACGTCATCCTGCAGATGGGCTTCCCCGGTTACTTCCTGTTCGTCATGGACTGCATCCAGTGGGGCAAGG
>NZ_JAWJBQ010000168.1:0-336 GCF_046535955.1 Pseudoalteromonas sp. SIMBA_162
TGGCTTCCTTCTCGCTGGCTTCGGCCTTGTCACCGGCTTCGGTCAGGGTCTTCTTGGTCGCGTGAATCATGCCGTCGGCCTGATTGCGCAGCTGGACCATTTCCTCGAACTTCTTGTCTTCGTCGGCGTTGGCTTCCGCGTCACGCACCATCTGTTCGATCTCGTCGTCGGACAGGCCGCCGGAAGACTTGATGACGATGGACTGTTCCTTGCCGGTCGCCTTGTCCTTGGCGGACACGTTCAGGATACCGTTGGCATCCAGGTCGAAGGCGACTTCGATCTGCGGCACACCGCGCGGTGCCGGCGGAATGTCGGCCAGGTCGAAGCGACCCAGAG
>NZ_JAWJBQ010000169.1:0-336 GCF_046535955.1 Pseudoalteromonas sp. SIMBA_162
AAACTTAAATGGTAGGTTCTCTTTTACATAAATACGGTAATCTATTTATCGAATCATCCCCTTATAACTTTGATCGTGTAAGTGATGGGGTTGTTGAATATATGTATCAAAAATAGACAAGTCGCATTGTCTTTAGAGAGACCATAGAAAAAAGAGAAAAACACGACAGCATAATGCCGGGTTTTTCTCTTTTTTAGTTGGATACAACGCCTTCAATTGCCATGTCTTTCACAGGAAGGAATAATTCTTTCGTATTATAGTAGGTAATCACAACCTGATCGCCTTCTTGTAAATAGATTGAAAGTGGTGTGTTTTGAGAACTTACCATAAAGTTTT
>NZ_JAWJBQ010000170.1:0-335 GCF_046535955.1 Pseudoalteromonas sp. SIMBA_162
GAGGCCCACACTCAGGGTTTCGATGCGGCGCTCAAGCAGGCGAAGCGTGACGACTGCTCGCTTTCCGCGATCGCGCGGGATTGCGATATCGATGTGGAGCGTCTCGAGACCTTCTATTACTGGTTCGCCACCCAGCTGCACGTGGTCACGCTGTTCTCCCAGGGCGTGAATCAATCGACCAGTGGCACCGACAAGGGCAATGCGATCATCAATTGCCATCTGGCAGGCGGCAAGATCGGGCTGCCGGGCGCGGGGCCGTTCTCCATCACAGGCCAGCCCAATGCGATGGGCGGTCGCGAAGTCGGTGGCCTGGCGAACCAGCTGGCGGCACATAT
>NZ_JAWJBQ010000171.1:0-335 GCF_046535955.1 Pseudoalteromonas sp. SIMBA_162
GTTCAATTGAAGGACTTTATTCAAGGAAAATGTATTTAGCTCAATTATCACAACGGTACCAAGCATTAATTAATGAATCGATTCTTGTGTTTACCAAAATAAAAGAAGAAGTAATCGAACAAATTCAAATGCAAACAGGTGTCGAGCAATCTACCATTGATGGGTTAAATACGAAGAAAGCTAACTTACAGCTAAACGCATCTCAATTAAAAGAGCAGCTGAATGTCATTCAACAAAATGTCGGTGAAATTTCAATCGTGCCTTCAATGGATGAACTTCAATCTGTATGTCAGTTACTACAAAAGGAAATAGCAGAACTACAAGAAACGAAATCG
>NZ_JAWJBQ010000172.1:0-333 GCF_046535955.1 Pseudoalteromonas sp. SIMBA_162
GCGTCGATCTCGATGACCACGGACAGAAGCTTGCGCTTCTCGCCACGATTGATCTCGACCACAGTACCGGCAGCAGGCGCGGTGTAACGGACGCCCGGGGTCTTCTTGTCAGTGAACAGGAGTTGCCCCTGCTTCACCTTGTCCCCTTCACGGACTTCCATCGTCGGCTTCATGCCGACGTAGTCAACACCCAGGATCGCTACGCGACGAACGGGCTGCGCATCCTCGATACGCTGCTCCGGCGCCCCGGCGATGGGGAGATCCAGGCCACGTTTGACTTCGATCATAGACTCGCCCAATTGTCGGATCTGATGTTGTTCAGGAAAGATCACC
>NZ_JAWJBQ010000173.1:0-333 GCF_046535955.1 Pseudoalteromonas sp. SIMBA_162
AGTCGTGACGCCGCCCCCACCAGCCCGAGCAGCAAGCCGATGGCGTAGGCGGCGAAGGCGATCTGCAGGGTGGTGACGGCGCCGGCGAGTATCGGGGCCGCCCAATCGGCGAGCCCTTCCTGGGCGAACTGGGACATGAACAGCGTCCTTCTCGTATCAGTAGGAAATGGCGGATGCGATACGCGAGGCGTGCTGACCGGGCGACCTCGGCCGGCTGGCCAGCACGCGCAGGCTCAGCCCAGGCAGACGTCGGTATCGAAGTACTTGTTCGAGAGCACCGTGCAGGTGCCGTCCGCATAGACCTGATGGATGGCGCCATCGAGCGCCTCTTTC
>NZ_JAWJBQ010000174.1:0-332 GCF_046535955.1 Pseudoalteromonas sp. SIMBA_162
TGATAGGCCTTCATCAATGACAGCATGCGCGTCCGTTCCCGCGTGTCATCGCGGTCTTTGCGCTGTTGCTGATATTGCACTGCCATCTTCATGGCGACTTCCATGCCCACCGAGCCGCTATCCGAGAAGAAGACATGATTCAGGCCCTCGGGGGTGACGCGCACCAGCGCATCGGCAAGCTCCTTGGCCGGTCGATGGCGGATGCCGCCCAGCATCACATGGCAGAGTTCTGCCGCTTGCTGCTGAATGGCCGCGACGAGGCGCGGGTGTCCGTAGCCATGGATCATGCACCACCAGGAACATGTCGCATCCAGCAGTGTCTCACCTCCCGC
>NZ_JAWJBQ010000176.1:0-331 GCF_046535955.1 Pseudoalteromonas sp. SIMBA_162
CTTTTTAAATCCAGAAAAACCCGCATTGGTGAGTACCTCAATTATAGGTTTTATGCGTGTTTGGTTAGGACTTGGTTTTGCTGATGTGTTGGTGATTGGAATGGCTAATTGGGCACATTTAGGGGGGCTAGTGAGCGGAATGGCGTTTGCCTACACCGCTCAACTGTTTACTAAAAAGCATACAAATAGTTGAATTCAGTGGTACAAATACTTTGTAAATAGTACTTCACGTATAATTTCTTGGCCTGTTTCTTCTTTTAACAGGCTTTTTACTTTTTCTATACCTTTTGCGCGAATTTCTTCTCGACCAGTCCATGACTTTATTTTTTCT
>NZ_JAWJBQ010000177.1:0-331 GCF_046535955.1 Pseudoalteromonas sp. SIMBA_162
GTCCTGTCACATCCATCAAGCCACTCATCGCCTGAATCACTGGATCAAATCCTGGTTCCGATGCAAGAGGTCCAGTTTGTCCAAAACCTGTAACGGCACAATAAATAAGTCGAGGATTTACCTTCTTTAGTTCCTCATAGCCAATTCCCATTTTTTTCATGTCACCTGTTTTGAAGTTTTCAATGAGTATATCTGCATCTTTCACAAGCTCTTTTAATTGTTGTCGATCTTCTTCTTTTTTTAAATTTAATGTGATGGATTTTTTATTTCGATTCGCACATAAATAATAGGTGCTTTGCTCATTAATAAAAGGTCCCCATTCCCGCATACT
>NZ_JAWJBQ010000178.1:0-329 GCF_046535955.1 Pseudoalteromonas sp. SIMBA_162
CTTTAATGTCATTCTCATGGCAATAAAGATGAATCATTTCATGATGTAGTGTACGCATGATGTCCATAGCTTCACGGTTCATCGTTTCCGCAGTAATACATATTTCATGCTTGTCTTCTTCACCGTCAGACCATAACTTAGCTGGTGTAAACCAGCCATTAGCGTTACTGTTGCCCATTGGATGAATAGCGATAACTACTTGTGGTAGTTTGTTTTCATAGTAAGCTTTATTCAGGAAGTCGAAAGCCTTGTGTAACTCTGCTAGTACTGGTTGTAAATTTTTTGAAGCCATTTGTATAACCACCTTTGAATATTAATAATCAACTAAT
>NZ_JAWJBQ010000179.1:0-329 GCF_046535955.1 Pseudoalteromonas sp. SIMBA_162
GTTCCTCCTCGTGCTTCCACGCTTTCAAGGCTGCCCTTTCCCTCGCGAAAGGCTGCTTGTCGTGAACCTGAGAGGACGTCGGCGGCTTCGACGCTTCCTGCGGCTGGTCTTCGTCAACTTCTGATCCCATCAGGGGGAGTCGGCGCATATGCTGCTCCAGCGCTTCAATTTTCTCCGCCTGCCGGCGCGTGACGGCCAGTAGCTCCTTCACAAGCCCCACCAGTTCCTCTGTGCTTTCCGACGATGCTGTCGGGGTGTCGGAAAGGCCTTTGGCACCAGTTGTTGAAGCGGTGTCGGGCGTTGTCGGAGCTTCGCCATAGACCCGGATC
>NZ_JAWJBQ010000180.1:0-327 GCF_046535955.1 Pseudoalteromonas sp. SIMBA_162
GGATGACGCTGACAGGGGCCACACGGCATGATGAGCCAAAAGGACAATGACGCTTCACAAGGAACCGTGATGGACCACATCGATCTGCAGCAACCGCTCTGGATGCTGATCACCTTCGTCGCCCTCGGCGCCCTCTGTGCACGCCGCCTCGCGATCGACCCGCGCCCCATCGCCACCTTGCTGATCTACGTGATCGCGCCGCTGACCTTCTTCCGCGGGCTGGTGCTCGGCGAACCATCGCTGAGTGATCTGGGCCTGACACTGGGACTGTTCTCGCTGGCCAGCAGCATCTGCCTGCTGGTGCGCCCGCTGGCCGCGAAGTTCTTC
>NZ_JAWJBQ010000181.1:0-327 GCF_046535955.1 Pseudoalteromonas sp. SIMBA_162
GCCAGCAGGCCCAGGCTGGCGAACAGCCACAGCCCCAGCTGGTAATCGCCGGTGTGCTGCTTGATGGTGCCGAGCCCTGCCGCCAGCAGGAAGCCGCCGATACCGCCGGCCATGCCGATCAGCCCGGTCATTACGCCGATTTCCTGGCGGAAGCGTTGCGGTACCAGCTGGAATACCGCGCCGTTACCAGCGCCCAAGCCAAGCATGGCGCTGATGAACAGCGCCAGTGCGGCAGCCGCAGAAGGCAGGTTGAACCCGACTGCGGCAATGCAGATGGCTGCAACGCTGTACATACCCAGCAGGGTGCGGATGCCGCCGAAGCGGTCG
>NZ_JAWJBQ010000182.1:0-327 GCF_046535955.1 Pseudoalteromonas sp. SIMBA_162
GACAGGAACACCGCCGGCACTAGGAAGGCGAAGATCAGCACGCAGTACTGGGCCACCTGGGTATAGGTGATGCCCTTCATGCCGCCGAGTACCGCATAGAAGAAGACGATCGCCATGCCGATCACCACGCCGACGTTCACGTCCACCTCGAGGAAGCGCGCGAAGACGATGCCGGTACCGCGCATCTGGCCGGCGACATAGGTGAAGGAAATGAAGATGACGCAGACCACCGCCACGGTGCGCGCGACGCTGGAGTAGTAACGGTCACCGACGAAATCCGGCACCGTGAACTTGCCGAACTTGCGCAGGTACGGCGCCAGCAGCATG
>NZ_JAWJBQ010000183.1:0-327 GCF_046535955.1 Pseudoalteromonas sp. SIMBA_162
CTGTTCGTCCTTGTCCACCAGCCCTGCAATCGGCTCCAGGCTCCAGGGCGGGCGGGCGTCTTCCAGCATGCCGGCACGAATCTGTTCGACGAAGACCACGCGGTCGTTGACCGGGTCGTAGGGCAATACGCCTACAGCATCGTGACGGACATGCACCTCGCGCTGGATCACATCGCTCCAGCCACCGTTGAAACGCTGGTGGCGGAATTCGCGCTGCTCGAGGCGAAAGAAGCCGTCCTGCAACCCCCTGGCTTCGACCAGTTCGACATCATCATGTGCGAAGGCCTGTTGCCCTGCGACGTGCTCTTGTTGCTCGCTCATGCATCC
>NZ_JAWJBQ010000184.1:0-326 GCF_046535955.1 Pseudoalteromonas sp. SIMBA_162
TGGTAATGTACGGTGTACTTCAGTTTTAAGACTACGAATATAAATTGTACCTTTTCTATCAGTGATGTTTACATCGTCCCACTTCAAGTCACATAATTCGCCTACACGTAAACCAGCTTTTAGCATTAATAATACCATCAGGTACTCACGATATGACTTCTTCACTACGTTATCTCCTAAGTAGTCACGTTTTATGGCACGTAATAAAGCACCTTTCTGTTCCTTAGACAACCATTTCGGTACTGGTGTTTTCTCTGCAACTAGCTTTATATCCTCTGCTGGTGAAAAATCTAGTAACCCATTCTTTACACACCACTTAAAGAAAG
>NZ_JAWJBQ010000185.1:0-326 GCF_046535955.1 Pseudoalteromonas sp. SIMBA_162
GCTCGCCGATCATCGGCACCGACCATGCCGATCTCGAATGGCTCGCGGCCAACGATATCCACTTCACCAACGCGCCGGGCTGCAATGCCGACTCGGTGGTGGATTACGTGCTGTCGTCGCTGTGGCATCTGGCCGAGCAGGAAGGGCTGGACCTGCAGCTGGACCGCCGCTTCGGCGTGGTCGGGGCCGGTCAGGTCGGGTCACGGCTGGTCAAGCGTCTCGAGTCGCTGGGTGCCGAGGTGCTGGTCTGTGACCCGCCGCGCGCCGCGCTTGAGGGCCAGAGCGATGAGCGCCCCGAGAAGTCCCGCTTCGTGGACCTCGACGAG
>NZ_JAWJBQ010000186.1:0-326 GCF_046535955.1 Pseudoalteromonas sp. SIMBA_162
TGATGCCGGTGTAATCCATGATGCCCACATAGGTATCGGGGATCACGTTGCCCTCTGCATCCAGCGCCCGGAACATGCGCACGGTGTAGCCGCGCTCGATGCCATCGGCATCTGCCGGCGGTGTACCGCCGCCTGACGGGTTGAGTGACGGGTCAGTGGACAGGTTGGCCACTTCAATCCCGAACACGCCACTCCCGGCCCACTCGGCGGGGATGTCATCGAGACCGAAGGTCGCGCTGGCGAATTCGCCATTGCTCAGTACCGGCAGGATCGTCTGGTTATTGTCTCCCGCATGATTGGAGAAGATGACATCCTCGCCCTCGTCA
>NZ_JAWJBQ010000187.1:0-326 GCF_046535955.1 Pseudoalteromonas sp. SIMBA_162
TTCGACTCCGGCGGCCGTCGTCACACCTCGTTCGCGTCCGTGTTCGTGTCGCCGGAAATCGATGACAACATCGAGATCGACATCAATCCGGCCGACCTGCGCACCGATACCTATCGCTCCTCCGGTGCCGGTGGTCAGCACGGCAACACTACCGATTCCGCGATTCGCATCACCCACCTGCCCACCGGCGTGGTGGTGGAGTGGCAGGATGAGCGCAGCCAGCACAAGAACCGTGCGCGCGCCATGTCACTGCTGGCGGCGCGCCTCAAGCAGGCCGCGGTGGACACCCAGGCACAGGCCACCTCCGATGCCCGTCGCAAGCTGGT
>NZ_JAWJBQ010000188.1:0-325 GCF_046535955.1 Pseudoalteromonas sp. SIMBA_162
GGAAATGCGCTCATTCAGAATAAATTATTAAGTGCAATTTTAGTATGATGTAAAAGAATTACATCCAAGTATTACAAAACAGTATTACATTTAAGTGTTACAGCATCAATATTAAAAAGCCACTTATTTCGAAAATAAGTAGCTTTCAATTGAGGGTTATTATTAATTTATGCTTAAGAAATGCTATTATTGATACAATGAATAAAACTTAATCTTCAATATTGATATATTGACCGATATGCTGAGCCATGATACGTAAAGGCTCTGATGATTTCTTCATTATGCTTTGTAAAATACTGCCTTCTATTAATGACACAAGTATTAG
>NZ_JAWJBQ010000189.1:0-325 GCF_046535955.1 Pseudoalteromonas sp. SIMBA_162
GGCGTTGCCCAGCGCTCACTCGCATTGAATCGAGCACGGGGCATACAAGGCACATGGGAACCTGGTTGGCAGTAGCAGCGGGCGGCGCCATCGGGGCGCTGGGACGGTATCTTGTCAGTGGCTGGATCGTCGGCGCCGCCGGGCGTGGTTTCCCGTGGGGGACCCTCGGCGTCAATCTGATCGGCAGCTGCCTGATGGGGTTCCTGTTCATCTGGGTGACCCAGGAGCTCAAGCTGGCTCCCGTCTGGCAGGCGATCATGGTGGCCGGCTTCACCGGCGCCTTCACCACCTTCTCTACCTTTGCCCTCGAGGCGCTCAACCTGAT
>NZ_JAWJBQ010000190.1:0-324 GCF_046535955.1 Pseudoalteromonas sp. SIMBA_162
TTAAATTTGAATATTAATAATCAACGAAAACTAGTCTGAAAAGGCTAGTTTTTTCGTTTGTTTGGTGAATTTATTTGAAAGGGTGAAGGCTAGTGGCAGTTAAGGAGAAAGTACCATGTCCTAGATGCGATGGGAAAGGTGTAATACCCCAGTACTTTTATAACCGTAAAGGCATCTGTTTCTTATGTTGGGGAAGTAAATATGTCTATGTAAAAGTACCAACAGGACAAGACAAGGAAGCCTATTTAAAGCAATTACGCGAAAAGGAACGTATTCATTTACAAAAGAATCCTCCAAAGGTAGAAATGCCTGATGCTAAGGACC
>NZ_JAWJBQ010000191.1:0-323 GCF_046535955.1 Pseudoalteromonas sp. SIMBA_162
TGACGTGGCGCTGGCGAGCGCGCAGGCGCTGCTCGTCTTCCCACCAGGTGGTGAGGATGCGCTGCCCCTGACGGCGGAAGGCAAAGGCACCGTTCTCACCGATCACGCTGGCGACCGGCCAGGCGCGTGCGATGTGATCACACCAGCCCGCACAACCGCCCGTGACGGGGATGACCTTGATGCCGGCGGCATCCAGGCGCTCCAGCGCCGCCAGCGTCGATGCCGCGAGACGCCCTTCATGGGTGAGGGTGTCATCGATATCGGTCAACAGATACCGGATACCCGACAGGGTGCTGGCAGGACAGTGGGCGAAGGCTTGCATG
>NZ_JAWJBQ010000192.1:0-322 GCF_046535955.1 Pseudoalteromonas sp. SIMBA_162
CCAACGGGCCGGCGTGAGAGAGAACTGCGCGGCATGGCGCATCGCGATCAATTCGCCGAACCCCGATGCCTCCGTTTCCATCATGCCCTCGAAGCCTGGCATGGCGCGGTTCAGGCCGCCTTCGATGCGGCCCAGCGTGCGCAACCAATGCGCGGTCTGCGCCAGCGACACCTGTACATGCCAACTGCCGCCCTCGGTGGCCTGGCGCGCCAGCGCCACCTGTGCGCCGAACGCCATCAGGTAGCCCGAGGCGTGATCCAGGATCTGCATCGGCAGCGCCCTGGGCGCGTCCTGGCCAGCGGCCTCGGCCTCGGCATGGTTG
>NZ_JAWJBQ010000193.1:0-322 GCF_046535955.1 Pseudoalteromonas sp. SIMBA_162
CGCCCCGCACACCAGCCGGAACGCCTCGGCCGCCGCCTGCAAGCCGAAGTCATGGGCCTGCGCGCCTACGCCCAGCGTGAAGGCGAAAGCGAAGCCGTCCGCCAGCTCGCCGAAGACATCGCTCAGGATATCGAGGCGCTGAAGGTCAACAACACGCATTGAGCCATGAGCGGCGCATTGGCTCGCGGCTCCCTCTGACTCGGCGCTTCGCATCACAAGCTGCTAGAATCACCGCCCGCTTGTCTCGACAGCGCCTGCACCTGATGCTCCGATCCCTGCTCCCACACCAGCCGATATGACTGCCATGCCGATGACACCGATT
>NZ_JAWJBQ010000194.1:0-321 GCF_046535955.1 Pseudoalteromonas sp. SIMBA_162
GGTCGGCGGTTCGAGCCCGTCATCCTCCACCATAAATTGCCGGTGTAGCTCAATTGGTAGAGCAACTGACTTGTAATCAGTAGGTTGAGGGTTCAAGTCCTTTCGCCGGCACCATTAGTACGAGCCATTAGCTCAGTGGTAGAGCATCTGACTTTTAATCAGAGGGTCGAAGGTTCAAGTCCTTCATGGCTCACCAGTTTTATATTGCGGGTGTGGCGGAATTGGCAGACGCACTAGACTTAGGATCTAGCGCCGCAAGGCGTGGGGGTTCGACTCCCTTCACCCGCACCATTTAATTTAATCATAATTTATTAGCACATG
>NZ_JAWJBQ010000195.1:0-320 GCF_046535955.1 Pseudoalteromonas sp. SIMBA_162
CTCAGAGGAACCGGATTTGCCTGATTCCTCGGCCTACATGCTTTCACCAGGACAACCAACGCCTGGCTCACCTAGCCTTCTTCGTCCCCCCATCGCAACCACATCCGGTACGGGAATATTAACCCGTTTCCCATCGACTACGCGTTTCCGCCTCGCCTTAGGGGCCGACTCACTCTGCTCCGATTAACGTAGAACAGAAAACCTTGGTCTTCCGGCGGGGGAGTTTTTCACTCCCCTTATCGTTACTCATGTCAGCATTCGCACTCGTGATACCTCCAGCAGACTTCTCAATCCACCTTCATTCGCTCACACGACGCTCC
>NZ_JAWJBQ010000196.1:0-320 GCF_046535955.1 Pseudoalteromonas sp. SIMBA_162
GTATCGGGCCGCTGCGGCGCACCAACTGGGGCGGTATCGCCGACGTGAAATCCGTCGCCAATGCCTATGACCTCACGATGACCCAGCGCGGGCTGGAGCCGCATACCGACAATCCCTACCGCGACCCGATTCCGGGCTATATCTGGCTGCACTGTCTGCGCAACGCGGCCCAGGGCGGCGACAGCATGCTGGTGGATGGCTACAGCGCGGCGGAGCACCTGCGCCGTGAAGACCCCGAGGCCTTCGCCTGCCTGACAGAAGTCAGCCCCGGCTTCCGCTACCACGACGCCACCACGCGCCTGGAGAGCGAAGGCCCGCTG
>NZ_JAWJBQ010000197.1:0-319 GCF_046535955.1 Pseudoalteromonas sp. SIMBA_162
TGACAGCAATGCCGCCAGCACGCCCGACAGCGAACCGAGCCAGTCGGTGGTGCGCGCCGAGCGTGCCTTCCAGGAAGTCAGCCCCGAGACCGGCAGCCGCTATCTGGTATTGAGCGACGGTACGCGCTACGGGGTGGAGCCAGGCAAGGCGATCGCCCAGCGACTGGGCTTTGATCGCTACGGCGTGCGCATCACCGAGGGTCAGGATGCCGCGGCTCTCAAGGAGGACATCGAGCTTGCGACCACGGCGCAGCTCTGGGCTTCCGATCTTCCGGAGGCCAAGGGCCAGCTGCAGTGGCGCATCTCGCTGCCGTTGATG
>NZ_JAWJBQ010000198.1:0-318 GCF_046535955.1 Pseudoalteromonas sp. SIMBA_162
TCGCGCTGTTAGCGGGCCCATTAAGTTCTGTCTCGGCGCGTCTGCGTCTGGCTGGCTGGCATAAATATCTCACTCGCAATCAAATTCAGCCGATAGCGGAACGGGAAGGCGACTGGAGTGCCATGTCCGGTTTTCAACAAACCATGCAAATGCTGAATGAGGGCATCGTTCCCACTGCGATGCTGGTTGCCAACGATCAGATGGCGCTGGGCGCAATGCGCGCCATTACCGAGTCCGGGCTGCGCGTTGGTGCGGATAGCTCGGTAGTGGGATACGACGATACCGAAGACAGCGCATGTTATATCCCGCCGTTAACCA
>NZ_JAWJBQ010000199.1:0-317 GCF_046535955.1 Pseudoalteromonas sp. SIMBA_162
CTGTCTTCCGGTGCCGTGGTGCGTGTGCCGCTGTTCATCAACCAGGGCGAAGTCCTCAAGGTTGATACCCGCAGCGCCGAGTACGTGTCTCGCGCCTGAGCCCTTTCGCTCACGTCGTGAACACCCTGATGCCTCGCCTCGTGCGGGGCATCATCGTTTGTGCTGCTCCTTCGTGCTCCTCATTCCTGCTGGTCGGTCGTGCAGGGTGATCGTGTCGATCAGCCCTTCCGGTTGGCCAACGCTCCCGCTGATCCCTTCCTCGAGCCTGTCCACGTCTCATGCCGATTCTTCCGCCGTCGCTTCACCTCTCTGAGCCG
>NZ_JAWJBQ010000200.1:0-317 GCF_046535955.1 Pseudoalteromonas sp. SIMBA_162
GCACCGATCCCCAGTGCACGCGCTGCATCAGCTCGGTCCGGTTGGTCCAGCCGTGTTCGTCGCGCAGCACGTTGCCGTGGGTCAGTGACACGGTCTGCGCGGCTTCGTTGACCGAACCCGGCAGCGTGTTGTTGCGGTTGAGCGTGTAGTGGTAGTAGCGCGTGGCGTTGCGCAGCGACCAGTTGTCGTTGAAGCGGTGCGTCAGCGTGCCGGCGTACGACTGCACGCGGGTCTGGGTGTAGTCGGTGTCGCGCGCGTTCTCGGCGCCGTAGTAGGTGGACGGGTCCACGTCCACCGGCCGGCCATGGTAGGCCGGG
>NZ_JAWJBQ010000201.1:0-314 GCF_046535955.1 Pseudoalteromonas sp. SIMBA_162
GAGCTGCTCGAGCACTTCTCGCGGGAACCGGCAGCACTGGCGGATGCCCCGCTGGCGAAGCTGCGTGAGCTGTTCTCCAGCCACAGTGTCGATGACGAGACGATCCTCGAGGTCATCCGTGAGGCGCACCATCGCACCGGTGAGATTCTCGATCCGCATACGGCAACCGGCTATCGTGCGGCTGAGGTCTGCCGCACCGATAGCGCGACGCCGATGATCACGCTGGCGACGGCGCATCCGGCCAAGTTTGCCGAAGCTGTGGCGCGTGCCGGCTTTGCTGGCGTCGATCTGCCGCCGCATCTGCATGACCTGCT
>NZ_JAWJBQ010000202.1:0-313 GCF_046535955.1 Pseudoalteromonas sp. SIMBA_162
GGGGCGGTCCAGGCGCCCGGCGTTCTTCTCGCTGAGTATGTGCGCCAGGGTTTGCAGGGTCTTGCCCAGGCCCATGTCGTCGGCCAGGATGCCGCCCACTTCCAGGGCCTGACACATGGCATCCAGCAGTTCGCCTTGCAGTTGCGCCAGGGCGGCGATGTCTTCGGGCTGGCGGGTCAGCTTGATATCCGGATGGCGGCGGATCACCCCGGTGGCCGAGCAGGGAGCGTCCAGCAGGATCCGCTGGAACGGCTTGCCGTCCCACCAGGCCTGGGTGTCGCGGCCATCGGCGGCGATCAATTGGGCGTCGAGC
>NZ_JAWJBQ010000203.1:0-312 GCF_046535955.1 Pseudoalteromonas sp. SIMBA_162
TCCAGCAGCACATCGCCGGAATAGCGATCCACATGCACCACCTGCTGGCGCTCCAGCGCATCCGGATAGATGGAGCCGGTGTAGACGCCCTGCGGCGAGCCCGGCAGATTGATGGCATAGCCCGGCGCCAGGCCTTCGCGAGCGAAGATGCGCTCAGCCTGATCGAGGCCGATATCGGCATGGGCAATCGCGGCGGCGCTCAGCGGCACGCCCGCGGCACCGGAGGCCTGCTCGGCACCAGACTTGCTGCCCCCACCGCCATGCCCGGCATGCTCTCCCTCGTCCACGACGGGGCTTGTCGCTGCAGCCGGC
>NZ_JAWJBQ010000204.1:0-310 GCF_046535955.1 Pseudoalteromonas sp. SIMBA_162
TGACCCGGCGACCAGCAAGGGGCCTGTCGAGCGCAAGGTGGTACGTATCGTCACCCCGGGAACGCTGCATGATGAGGCGCTGCTGGATGCCAGCCGCGACAACCTGCTGGTGGCGCTGCACCGTGATGGCGAGACCTGGGGCCTGGCCGCTCTCGAGCTCTCCTCCGGTCGCTTCAGCGTGCTCGAGGTCAATGGTGATGACGAGCTGCTGGCCGAGATCCAGCGTCTGTCGCCTGCCGAAGTCATGGTCGGCGAAAGCCGTACCCTCCCCGCCAGCCTGGCCTCGCGCCCGGGCCTGACCCGCCAGAGC
>NZ_JAWJBQ010000205.1:0-307 GCF_046535955.1 Pseudoalteromonas sp. SIMBA_162
CTGCACGCCGTTCTGCACCGCCAGCAGGTCGCCGCCCAGCGCCAGCAGCAACAGCGACACCAGCACGATGGCAACGATGCCCACGCCCGAGATCGGGCTGGTCGAGGTGCCCACCAGACCCGCCATGTAGCCGCAGGCCGCCGCCACCAGGAAACCGAAGACGAAAGCAAACAGCACGGCGTAGGCCACCAGTTTCCAGACCGCGGCGGCCGTCAGCGGCGCGTCCGCCAGGAACACCTGGAACGTGATCACCAGCACCGCCACCAGCACCAGCGTGACGACCGAGATCCAGCCCGCCGACAGGTCG
>NZ_JAWJBQ010000206.1:0-306 GCF_046535955.1 Pseudoalteromonas sp. SIMBA_162
GGGAATGTCGCTTTGATACGCTCAAGCGCCTGAGCACCGCTGGTCATCTGTTGACGCACGGGCAGGTCGAGCAGGGGGGCGTCCTCGATGCCGGCCGCTGCCAGCGCCTCACGGTGCCCGGCATAGCGCATCGCCGCGCGATAGTCGCGATCGAGCTCGGCACCGGCGAAGTGGATCGTGCGATACCCGCGTGCCAGCAGGTGCTCGGTCATGGCGCGTCCGGCGGCGACATGATCCATCCCCACGTTCAGATCCAAGCCTTCCCCCAGCTCCATGATCTCCACGATCGGCTGATTCCAGTTCTCC
>NZ_JAWJBQ010000207.1:0-306 GCF_046535955.1 Pseudoalteromonas sp. SIMBA_162
GACCGATTGCCTTGGTCGGGTTCAGACCTTTCGGGCAAACGTTTACGCAGTTCATGATCCCGCGGCAGCGGAATACGCTGAACGGGTCATCCAGGGACGCCAGGCGCTCCTGAGTCTTGGTGTCACGGCTGTCGGCCAGGAAGCGGTAGGCCTGCAGCAGTGCGGCGGGGCCCAGGAACTTGTCCGGGTTCCACCAGAACGACGGGCAGGAAGTCGAGCAGCAAGCGCACAGGATGCACTCGTACAGACCGTCGAGCTTCTCGCGCTCTTCCGGGGACTGCAGACGTTCGATGGCCGGAGCCGGCG
>NZ_JAWJBQ010000208.1:0-306 GCF_046535955.1 Pseudoalteromonas sp. SIMBA_162
CTGGCGGTGCCTTCCTGCCCCGCCAGGACGAGGTCTTCCCCGACCGCGACCACTTCGGGCGTATTTTCTACAATCAGGCCACGATGTCCGCTGAAGGCATCCCGCAAATCGCCGTGGTGATGGGCTCCTGTACCGCAGGGGGTGCGTACGTGCCTGCCATGGCGGATGAGTCCATCATTGTTAAAGAGCAAGGCACCATCTTCCTGGCGGGGCCGCCGCTGGTGAAGGCCGTTTTTGGTGGGTACGTCGGCGACCGGGCTCTACACGGATCTTAGCACTCCTGCCCGACACGAGGCTCTTCCGACC
>NZ_JAWJBQ010000209.1:0-304 GCF_046535955.1 Pseudoalteromonas sp. SIMBA_162
CGGTGACTTACAGCTGGTCAAGTATCCCGAGTCCTATGACGTTCGTGGCTTGACCGAAGAGTTCTCCATCAGTGAGCGCCTGATGCTGATCGAAGCGCCAGACGTGGTGCGTCGTGAGCAGATGCGAGCGCTGATCGACAAGCTCTTCCCGCACCTCAAGGCGGATATCCGTCGCGAGATCGAGAAAGAGCTGGAGAGCTACCCAGCAGCACCCGAGCCGGTCGGACTCAGCCCCTCCTTCGCCCTCCAGAGCGAAGAGCAGGAGCCAGAGGAAGACGACTCAAGCAGTGCCCAACAGTGGGTG
>NZ_JAWJBQ010000210.1:0-302 GCF_046535955.1 Pseudoalteromonas sp. SIMBA_162
CCAGTCGCGTACCGTCTTCATGGGAGAAAATAATACTGTTGATGGGTGTCTGGTCAGAGACATCAAGAAATAACGCCGGAACATTAGTGCAGGCAGCTTCCACAGCAATGGCATCCTGGTCATCCAGCGGATAGTTAATGATCAGCCCACTGACGCGTTGCGCGAGAACATTGTGCACCGCCGCTTTACAGGCTTCGACGCCGCGTCGTTCTACCATCGACACCACCACGCTGGCACCCAGTTGATCGGCGCGAGATTTACTCGCGGCGACAATTTGCGACGGCGCGTGCAGGGCCAGACTG
>NZ_JAWJBQ010000211.1:0-301 GCF_046535955.1 Pseudoalteromonas sp. SIMBA_162
TCCGGTTCAGGATGCGACCATCCGGCTGCAGATACATCCAGTCATCCATGCTGAACTCCCAGGTACTGTCGTCGATCGGTACCTGAAGCACGTAGTTCATGCGCAAGGCGTTACCGCGGGTCGTCGCTGTCGCTTCGCCCGTCACATCCGCCGCTCGACCAGTCCATTGGCGATCACCCGCCGGGGTAAAGGTCCAGCGGCGGTGTTGCGTCTCGCCATCGGCATAGACGAAGTCTTCCTCCAGAATCAGCTGGTTGCCTTGCATGCTGCCGATGACATCGACCACGAACCGCCGCGTCAC
>NZ_JAWJBQ010000212.1:0-301 GCF_046535955.1 Pseudoalteromonas sp. SIMBA_162
GGCCTTGTCGACAGCAGCGTCGATGGCAATCTTCATGGCCGGAGTCACGTCCACACCGATACCATCGCCTTCGATGAACGGGATGATCGGATTATTCGGAACGTTGAGGGTATTGTCGGAATTTGCGGTGATCTTGGCACCGCCTTCCGGGACGACAATCTTCTGGAACCCCATTGATAACTCCCCTGTCATGGATTCAGTGGAGGCGCGAGTATAGCACCCGTGCCGCTTCTCACAGTAGGCTTATACGGCAGCCGCGACAAAAGTCTAAATCATGTCTCTCATATATCTGCTTCACAAG
>NZ_JAWJBQ010000213.1:0-300 GCF_046535955.1 Pseudoalteromonas sp. SIMBA_162
GTTTTTCCTACCTCACAAGCTTCCTTCTGCTTGCTCGCGCCTGCGACGCACTCCCCAACGCGCTACATCCCTCAGGATGCCCCATGCACACACTGCGTCTTGCCTTGCTATCCCTGCTGCTGACCTCACTGCTCTCCGCCTGCGCCACCCCACGTGCGCAATGGGAAAAGCCCGGCGCCAACAGCACACAAGCCCACAATACCTATGCGGGCTGCCAGTACGAGCTTGGCCTGACCGACAAGTCCGCCAACGAGAAGCAGACACTGCTGAAATACTGCATGGAGCGCGACGGCTACCGCC
>NZ_JAWJBQ010000214.1:0-300 GCF_046535955.1 Pseudoalteromonas sp. SIMBA_162
AGGTTATTAAAAATGATGAGGTATCTTTAACGTATATCATGTCGAAAAGTGAACATAAAAAGGTACGTTCAGAAATGGAAGAGGATATAAATCAGGACATCGAGGAATTAAAAAGTGGTGAAGATTTCCCGTCAATTAAAGATGTGAAGAAAAATAATTCGTATTCAGAATTCACTATAGTGGTGAACAGAGAAAAATTTGAAAATAGTTTTGATGGAATGGCTTCTATAGGCTTGGGGTTATCAGCCATGTTTTATCAGGTATTTAGCGGAGTTGATGATGAAAAAGCAAAAGTGACAG
>NZ_JAWJBQ010000215.1:0-300 GCF_046535955.1 Pseudoalteromonas sp. SIMBA_162
CCACCTTCGAGGGCTCTTTGCCGACTCCGATCTGGGGCGGTGTCCGCACTCCGCTTCGCCAGTTCTCTTCCTGTGTCGTAGTAGAGGCGAGCGACTCACTGGCCGAGATCAATGCGGCATGTGACGTGGCGAGCCTCTACGGGGCAGCACGCGCGGGTCTGGGCGGCAATCTGGGCATGATCCGCGCTGAAGGCTCTGCTGTCCGTGGCGGCCTGGCCTATCACACTGGCGTCGTGCCGTTTGGCAAGAAGTTCGAAGCGTCGGTGAAGGCATGTTCCCAGGGCGGAATCCGTGGGGCAT
>NZ_JAWJBQ010000216.1:0-300 GCF_046535955.1 Pseudoalteromonas sp. SIMBA_162
GAGTAAAATCTACTCAGATATAACTTACTATCCTGAGAGGGCAGACTTGTGGGAACAGTTTGAGAATATCTATCGGAATCAGGAAAATCCCAACCGTATGGAAGATGCTATAGCTTTCTATGAATCAAATAAAACTGAAATGGATAAAGGTGCTAGTACTCTTTGGGAATCACGCTTCCCTTACTATAAGCTGATGATGGAAAAGGTGAATATCGGGACAAGGGCTTTCTCATCAGAATTTCTTAATGTTGGATTTGACGATGAGGATGCAGTATTTAAAGAATCTTACTTCCAGTACTT
>NZ_JAWJBQ010000217.1:0-300 GCF_046535955.1 Pseudoalteromonas sp. SIMBA_162
CCACGATGAGCTGGAGGGCGCACTCGAGTCGATGACGGCGCGCTCTCGCACCCTGGTGACGCTGATGGATAACCTGCCGGGCGTGGTGTATCGCATCGAGGTCAACACTGGAGTGCTGACCTTCATCAGCAACGGCTCGGCCGAGCTGTGCGGTCGCTCGGCCTCCAGGGTCAGTTGGCCGGGGGTCTTCAGGCGGCCGCCGACGTCTCCGAGGTTGGCCATGGAGCTGCCGAACACCCCGCTGCCGCTGTGCAGCAGGCTGCCGCCGCGGTTGTTGAAGCCGCCGGCGTCGAAGGCCAG
>NZ_JAWJBQ010000218.1:0-298 GCF_046535955.1 Pseudoalteromonas sp. SIMBA_162
CACGCGTCTGGTCGCGGTCAACTCGATCAACTGGGCGCGCATCATGGCCCAGACCGTCTACTACGTGGCCGCCGGTGTGGCGCTGGGCGCTCCGGCGCGTCAGGTCAGCTTCACGGTGCCGTCGGCCAACTTCGGCAACATCTTTGCCGGCTATCTGGCCTCGCGCATGGGGCTGCCGGTCCGCCAGCTGGTGATCGCCACCAACGCCAACGACATCCTGCATCGCACCATCTCCTCCAATGACTTCTCGCGTCAGGAGCTGAAGGCGACGCTGGCACCGTCGATGGATATCGTGGTG
>NZ_JAWJBQ010000219.1:0-298 GCF_046535955.1 Pseudoalteromonas sp. SIMBA_162
ACATCTGCTTTGGACTTTTGATCGTTTGCTTCGTTGTTTGCCATAGCTATCCTCCTCATTGATGTGAAATGAAAATTACAGACAACACCTCACTAGATTGTCTGCTTTTCATCAGATAGTTTGTCCTAATTAGACGATTTTATTTATTTACGGCCATCGATCAGCTATGGTTTTATTTTCTATAGGCTACTGCATAATATTTTTAATGTAATTATAATCCGTACTCTTACTTTCTTTCACACTTTTCAACCATTTGTTTTGCCAGGTTATAAAAAGCTTGAGATTGACTATCATAACC
>NZ_JAWJBQ010000220.1:0-298 GCF_046535955.1 Pseudoalteromonas sp. SIMBA_162
GTATTTATAGGATTTAGTGCAGGAATAATGATAACTGTTCTGACCACCGTGCATCCCCTCTATTTTTATATCTTTCGGAATAAATGGAAATAGCAAAAATACTGCCTTACACAACAGTATTCTTATTAACCACTTCTACTGGAATATGCTGAAAACTTTTCACATCAAACAAGCCAGTAGTGATTATCTTCAGCTCCGGGATTACTGGTAAGCTCAGGAACGATACTGTTAAAAAAAGATGAAATTGGATATCCTGATGTACTTCATGCAGGGCATCGTGTACTTCTTGAAGTTTTAC
>NZ_JAWJBQ010000221.1:0-298 GCF_046535955.1 Pseudoalteromonas sp. SIMBA_162
GCGTGACGAGCGTGTGGGTTCCAACACCGCGCAGCAGGTAGCGATGATGCCGATTCCGCAGGCCATGACCCTGTCGCCACACAGCGGGCCGATGGCGGCACTGAGCCAGGCGCGCAACGAGTCGACCTTTGCCAGCGTAAGGCTCTGATACCGAGTCGGCCTCTTCGCGGGCACGCCCGCTCCCACAGGTACTGCACAGGTCCCAAGGGTGGCGCGAAGAGGCCGGCACAGGCTGTGAAAATACCGAACTGATCCGCGTCAGTGATGTTTATCGAACCCTGAACTACGCTCACAGTCG
>NZ_JAWJBQ010000222.1:0-297 GCF_046535955.1 Pseudoalteromonas sp. SIMBA_162
GTCTGGTTCCAGGATCACACGATATAAATCACGCAACGCTGAGGTTTGATCATCGCAACCCCTATAGGGGCGAACTTCTTCCTCCGAATCTGTACCCTCGCCACGGCACTCGCCTCTGCCAGATCCTCATCGGGCAGGGCGGGTGCTCCACTCTATGTCCTTCCTTGGCACTCCGCGCCATGACGCCTCGATGTGGCGCCCTCGTGTGGAAGTGGTAATGCCCTGACGATAAGGAACCTGAGCGTGTTGGCAGACGCGCAGCAGCGGATGCTGACAGCAGTGGGTAGCGGCTTATGG
>NZ_JAWJBQ010000223.1:0-297 GCF_046535955.1 Pseudoalteromonas sp. SIMBA_162
GTCCAGTAGTGGAAGTGCTCGGTGAGGCGGTAGGTGGTGGCCACGTAGGGGAACTTGTCCACCGTGCCCATCGCCGCCAGGTCGTCCTTGAACACGCGCGCCGCCGGGTTGCTGGTGACGCCCTTGGCCTTCGGATACAGCGGGTTGTAGCCCAGCGGCGTCTCGAACGGCTCGTAGTGTTCCGGGAACGGACCTTCCGCCATTTTGTTGATAGCAAACAGGCGTCCCATCCCTTCCGGCTGCATGATAAACGGCCCGGTTGGCGTACCCGGTGCGGCATTGCCGAAGTCAGGAATA
>NZ_JAWJBQ010000224.1:0-296 GCF_046535955.1 Pseudoalteromonas sp. SIMBA_162
CGGCATCGAGCAGATCCAGCACCAGCTGACGCAGACGCTGATAGCGACTCTCGTTGTCGCGCGCGGCGGTCAACAACTCCTCGAGGCGCTCTTCTGCCTGATCGGTCCGCCCGCGCAGGTCATGTACCAGCCGCTCCAGCAACGAGATGCTGCCGCCGCGCGCTTCCGGGTGTGGCACCCGCATGCGTTGCAGCAACCCTTCACGCCCCTCGAAGAAATCGGGATGCGTGGCCAGCCATTCGGCGACCCGATCCGGGTCCAGCGTGCGCGGGCGACGTGACACGGGTGACTCGGCC
>NZ_JAWJBQ010000225.1:0-296 GCF_046535955.1 Pseudoalteromonas sp. SIMBA_162
AGCATATTCGCTTTACTGTGAATTCTCCTGTTAACTTATAGTGAATAAAACACAAAAAAACCAGATTCCACTACAAATACGGTTTCCACAGCTAAGAGAAGCAACCTACTGTTGCTTCTCTTTCACCATCTTTATAAAGAGAAAGAAGACAATGAAAACAATAAAATAATTCAATGGATTCTTAACGATGTTTATCTCCAGGGAAATCTGTAAGAGTATCCAGAGAATGAAGATGGCTAGTATTGAAGGAATGATGATTTTGGACATGTCGACCACCTTCCATAGTTAGTAAAAGA
>NZ_JAWJBQ010000226.1:0-295 GCF_046535955.1 Pseudoalteromonas sp. SIMBA_162
CTGGCCGCGTCCAGTGCGCTGACATTGAGCGTCACCTCGCCCAGCGGGCCATCGAAGCGTGAGGCTTCGCCGACCACACCGGTGCCCAGCGCATCGCCGTCGTACTGCAATTCATACTCACCACCCTCTCCCAGCGACACCAGCGTCAGCGGCACATCGTCCCAGGCCGCCGGCACTTCCAGGCTGGCCACGTCGATCGACTCGCCTGCCCAGACCATGCTGGACCCGGCAAGCCAGCTCGGACGCGCGAATTCGTGGGTACGCAGGAAGGTGCCGATCAGCGGGTACTGATCCG
>NZ_JAWJBQ010000227.1:0-295 GCF_046535955.1 Pseudoalteromonas sp. SIMBA_162
ACTGCCGATTTCGCACGTGCGAATTCCTTCCAGGTAAGGGCTGCAGCACCAGCCTCGGTAACCCGCTTTACGATGCCCTCAGCACCGGTTCACTCGCTTGGCTTCTGTGATCGGCTATATAGCTGGATGAGTCGTGTCGTCAGCAGTATGCTATACACGTATAGCAATACTCAGGAGAGCTTATTCATGCTGGCAATTCGACTACCTAATGACATCGAGGAACGTCTCGAGGCACTGGCCAAGGCCACTGGCCGCACCAAGACCTACTACGCTCGTGAGGCTATCCTCGAGCACC
>NZ_JAWJBQ010000228.1:0-294 GCF_046535955.1 Pseudoalteromonas sp. SIMBA_162
ATCGGCGCTGTTTCGTTTCACTACTGAGTTCGGCATGGGATCAGGTGGGTCCAAAACGCTATTGTCACCAAGCAAATATGGTGCAAAGGATTAATGACAAGCACGGAGTGCTTCTTTTTCCTTTGCGCAAGGTGCCTCAATGTTAACGCTGCGCGCTAAGAGTCACCTCATAAATTTGGAAAATATCTGATAATATTTTTTAAGTCTTTCTGTCAGTATATCTACTTTAGTCATTAACTTCTGTCTTAACTGTCACACAAAACGCGTTTGGCGTTGTATGGTTAAGCCTCACGG
>NZ_JAWJBQ010000229.1:0-294 GCF_046535955.1 Pseudoalteromonas sp. SIMBA_162
GATGCAGCGACGATTAAAATTTTTTTCTTCTTAATTTTTTTCATACATATTACTTATGAAATGGAAGAAAAAATTATGTGTTATGAAGAAGAACAAAATGGATATACTGACTGAGGAATGAAAACGAGGATAAAATTAAAACGACAAAACTCACTTTTAAGAATTTTGTCGTTCGGTGGTGTTAATAAATTTTTCGTCATAATTTATCTCATCTATACATAAATTCTTATTAAATCAGATAAATTATAATGGGCAAAGTTTATATTTCAATCGTCTGCTGATGAGGTGTTTGTT
>NZ_JAWJBQ010000230.1:0-294 GCF_046535955.1 Pseudoalteromonas sp. SIMBA_162
CAAGCACTTAAAAACGAACCCCAAAACCAGGCATTGCTAACAATGTTAGCGCAGATTTATCAACAACACCTTGATTTGATTAATAAGGTGCATGCACCTCGTTGGCAAAGTATTTAGGAGAAAAACATGAAAGCAATTTTAATAGGATTAAGCTTATTTCCACTTGCTGTACTTGCAGGAGAAAAAATTGATAAACAAATAGAGGTGCCAACAGAGGGTACCGTTTTTATTGAGAATCAGCGTGGTGATGTAAGTATTGCTGGTTGGGATAAAAGCGAGTTTAAAGTAGTGGGC
>NZ_JAWJBQ010000231.1:0-294 GCF_046535955.1 Pseudoalteromonas sp. SIMBA_162
GCGAGCTGACCATTCGTCAGGCCATCCAGTCCGGTGACGGTTCCGTGGAAGCCCTGGGCGCGCGACTGGCCTGCGGCACTCGCTGCGGTTCCTGCCTGCCTGAACTCAAACGTCTTGTGGAAGAGGAGCGATCCGATGAGCGGACTGATTCGTTGGAAATGGCGTGACCTGATGTCGGTAACCAGCAGTGCAGAGTCTCTCGGGATTCTCATGGCGCGGCTGACCGACGGCCTGATGTCGCGGCGCGAGTGGAGTGGCGAGAATCGGCATGTGCCAGCGCGCAGCGATGCCAAC
>NZ_JAWJBQ010000232.1:0-294 GCF_046535955.1 Pseudoalteromonas sp. SIMBA_162
AGAGCCGGAGAAAATTGAGGCGGGGGTGAAGATTCTGGCGGAAGAGATAGAAAGAGCCTGGGCTGAAAGTCACTAAAAATTGCCTGATGCGCTACGCTTATCAGGCCTACATGATTTCTGCAATATATTGAATTTGGAAGAATTTGTAGGCCGGATAAGGCGTTTACGCCGCATCCGGCAACCTGACATAAATTATTTTCCCGCCTCCGGGTGCGTATCAAACGCCGCCATCACCAGCGCTAACTCATCCACGGTAAAGCCATGTTTCGCATCATCCACGCCCAGACCAAACTG
>NZ_JAWJBQ010000233.1:0-294 GCF_046535955.1 Pseudoalteromonas sp. SIMBA_162
CTGATCGAGTCACGCGTCACCATGATGATTGTCGCCAGCGGGATCTGCCCGTGAGCCCTGCCCGCGCCGGCCACACGCGTGCCTTCGCTTCCTGTTCCTCCGCCCCGGTACTGGTCTTCGATTCCGGCGTCGGCGGGCTGTCCGTCGCCGCCGAGATTCGCCGCCAGTGGCCGAAGCTGTCGCTCGGCTATGTCTCTGACAACGCCGCGCTACCGCACGGAACCACGACGGATGACTGGTTGATACCGTGCATCGTTCAGGTGTCCGTGGCGGCCGTCGAGGCAAGCGCGGCAC
>NZ_JAWJBQ010000234.1:0-293 GCF_046535955.1 Pseudoalteromonas sp. SIMBA_162
TTTAACAATATAAAGCAATCATCTGTGTGGGCACTCGTACAGATTGAGTTCTAACAGCCAAGCTACTTAGGTAGTGAAGCAAACAAATTAGAGTCTCAATTGAAACTGAGTGACCATATGTTATTAAAAGATTCAGCCTTGAGCTGTTTTGATTTTACTTTTTTTAAAAGTGAAAATAATAACGCACAGTCAATTCGTTTTTGGCAACAAAAACAAAAATTCAGAATTCATTGAGCTGTCGAAAGACACAAAACTTTTTAATTGAAGAGTTTGATCATGGCTCAGATTGAACG
>NZ_JAWJBQ010000235.1:0-293 GCF_046535955.1 Pseudoalteromonas sp. SIMBA_162
GTTTTTTCTAGTTTCATCAAGGGAAGTAGCAAACGGTTTTAAGTGTTCAGGAAGGTTTTTCAGATTCTTAGCTGATACGTTGTTATAACGGTTTGTTAGATTTTCTAGTGACTTGAAGTTACTGCCAATACTCCCTGTGATTCTTCTAGTATTGCTTTCAATATCATTCATAGCCTGTGTAAACTGTTTTATATCAGCACCGACTTCAACCATAACTTCACCAAGTTTTGCCATACTTACCCACCACCTTTTTCATGTATATACAAAAAAAGAAGCCTACCTAACCGTCATTC
>NZ_JAWJBQ010000236.1:0-292 GCF_046535955.1 Pseudoalteromonas sp. SIMBA_162
GTGGCAGTCTGCAAGTACCTGCTGCGCGGCGACATCATCGAATGACCTGAGCGGAGACTCCCCATGCCCACCTGGTTCTATCCTGTCCTCGAAGGCGTGATCGCCTTCTTCCTGGTTGCCGGCGGCCTGTTTGCCTTCATCGGCTCTCTGGGACTGACGCACCTCAAGGACTTCTACATGCGCCTGCACGGCCCCAGCAAGACCACCACGCTGGGGGTCGGCTGCGTGCTGATGGCGTCGATGATCTACTTCCGCGCCACCACCGGCCACTTCAGCTTTCAGGAAATGCTGG
>NZ_JAWJBQ010000237.1:0-292 GCF_046535955.1 Pseudoalteromonas sp. SIMBA_162
GTGAATGGATTTTTTGGATAGTAGTAGCAATACTAGGGGTAGGTCTATTGTCTAGTATCACTTACTTACTAATGTTTGCAGCTATCTTCACCAAAGCCTTAAAGAAGCTGAAATAGTCGGTCTGAAAAGAATTTACTTTCCGTTATTGGTTTGAGGTTAAAGCCTTAATCGATGGTGGAAGGTGGTTATGCTATTGTCTAAAGTGGATGATAGGCTGATTATTATTACAAGAGGTGGGGAAGTCGTAGAGAAGTTTGTGTCTAATTTACCTAATGTTCGTAGTTACAAAGGC
>NZ_JAWJBQ010000238.1:0-291 GCF_046535955.1 Pseudoalteromonas sp. SIMBA_162
GTCACCGTGACGCACAACATGCAGCAGGCGGCACGTGTCGCCGATTACACCGCCTTCTTCCACATGGGTGAGCTGGTGGAGTACAACGACACCAAGACCATGTTCTCCAACCCGAATACCAAGAAGGCCGAGGACTACATCACCGGTCGCTATGGCTAAGCGGCGCCAGCGTCAGGGCTCGGAAGGCTGAGCCCCTGATCGTTGCCTGAGAGCATTGCAGGCCGCACGACGACACGAGGCCCGGATCAATGATCCGGGCCTCGTGTCGTTTCAAGCATCAGGTTGGCTCAG
>NZ_JAWJBQ010000239.1:0-291 GCF_046535955.1 Pseudoalteromonas sp. SIMBA_162
CCTTTCCTATTTTAACCATATTTTCCACATCGAAAGGTTCAACTAGATTTGTTTTATATAAGTTAGGATCGTTTTTATTAAATAAGTAAGATGTAATATTATGTACAGATTCTGTATCAAAAAGACAATTTCCATTTGTGACTTCATTAAAGTTTTGTTCATACACATCTTTATAAAGATTAATCCCGCATTCTTTCCAATTACGCAAGGTTTCCGAATCCGTTACAAACAAACGTCCATTCGTTGAATTAACATAAAGTCTTCCTTTTTTTGAATTAGAAGCAGAGTCGC
>NZ_JAWJBQ010000240.1:0-288 GCF_046535955.1 Pseudoalteromonas sp. SIMBA_162
CTGGAGACGACCCGAACACGAGAGGCGCTGGAAGCTCATGGTTTGGCCGTCGGCGGCTTGATCATCAATCAGTGCCTGCCGGAGCCCGCCTCGCAAGGTGCTGGCAAGTCCCTCTCAGCGACCCACGAGCCGCAGGCTGACTGGGTCGCGACCTGGCGAGAACAGCAACGACACTGGGCCGCCAGACTGGAGGAGGCCTTCGCTGATCGCCCGCGCCTGCGTCTGCTGCGCCAACCAGAGCTGCCGGAGGACCGCGCAAGCCTTGCCCCGCTGGTGGCGCAATTTACG
>NZ_JAWJBQ010000241.1:0-287 GCF_046535955.1 Pseudoalteromonas sp. SIMBA_162
TCTGGCCCAGTCCCGCGACGATGGCGGTGACCAGCATCGCGGAGAGTGCCGGCATCATCTGACACAGAATCGCGGGTATCGCGATTCCCGCCAGCTGGCGGCGTGAGGCCTGCCATTCGGCCCACAGGCCGCGATATTCCATCCAGTCGCGGCGCGAGAGCTTGAATGCCGTGATGGCAAGTCCGGCCCCGAAGGAAAGTACGGTCGCCCAGGCAGCGCCCGCCAGACCGAAGCCGGGCAGCGGCCCCGCGCCGAAGATCAGCAGCGGGTCCAGCACCAGGTTGAAG
>NZ_JAWJBQ010000242.1:0-286 GCF_046535955.1 Pseudoalteromonas sp. SIMBA_162
GTCGTGGGGGCGATAGACGACATCGGCCGGGAAGAACAGCGAGTGCAGTGCGCCGCCCAGATCCAGGGTCGAGAAGTGGATGCCCACGATGAGCGCCCCCTTGCCCTGGGCCATGGCGCGCTCCATGTGCTCCTGCCCCTTGAAGGTCACGCGATCACGCATGTGCTCAGGATCACGACACCAGCCGGTGGCCGTCTCGAAGATACCGATGCCGTTGGCGTGGAAGGTCTTGCGCACCTGACGCGCGCGCTCCGCCTCGCTCCACTCGGGAAAGCACAGCTTGAGG